>NZ_BDUD01000001.1:4514839-4701940 GCF_003113895.1 Nostoc commune NIES-4072
CATGGGGGGAGTTCCTAACTCCTCACTCCTAACTCCTCACTCCTAACTCCTCACTCCTAATTCCTCACTCCTAACTCCTAACTCTTGTACAGACGCGATTAATCGCGTCTCTCCAGGAACCTAAATATAACTTAGAGGTCTATAATACAGAGCTATCGTCAATGGTTAGCCAATATCTCGATCTTGTTTTAGTCGTTGACTTGGAACAACCATCATGAGTTTCTCATAGATTAAATGGGATTGCTATTTATATTCCTCATAACCACTGCTTAAGATACAGGAGCTTCTCACAGGTAGAGGATATAGGATACAGTTCAATCTAGAATTCAAAATTGGTAATAAACCTATTTGAAATTCCTGTTTATTTTTATGTCAGCAAAGTTGAAATTCTTTTTGATTGTGATATTGAGTATCTTTGCGACTGCTGGCGCTGGAGTTTATATTATCCAGGGACAGCCATCTGCACCGATTGTTGAGACTACTGATGGACAAACCCAGCAAGTGGCAGCAATACATCAGTCTCAAGAAGTTGTGGCATACTCAGAGCGTTCAAATTTTAAAACCATACCTTTAGAAAAGCTCAACTCATCTCTCCAAGGTAGTGATCCTGCTACCCTCGCCCTGAATGCCTTTGACGACATAGGAGCAGTGGGAGGAACGCGAAAGGTAGAGGTAGCTTATCCACAACGAAATCAGGCCCTTGTGACGATTACGCAAATCAAGGGGGGTGATGATTCGGTTGGTATTAAATACCGAGTTGAGATGACTACTTTTGGGCGATCGCTTTTTATTAGCTCACCTCCAGTCTGGCAAATTGTTTGGGCTGGAGTGAGGAATTAGTTAGGAGTTAGTTAAGAGTTAGGAGTCAGAAGTCAGGAGTGAGGAGTTAGGAATTTAAACTCATAACTCATAACTCCTAACTCCTAACTCCTAACTTTATTAAATGTCGCCGCGAATTTCTTCTACAACGCCATCGCGCAGAACGATTTCGACTTGCATTTTGCTAATCAGGTTATCACCGATCTCTACCCGGAAAAAGCCTTCCATTTGGAATTGGTTGACTTCCTGATCTTGCTGAAGAAACTGCACTTGCTGAAGATTTTGCAGCAATTGATTTTTCTGCTCTAGAAATTCACTTTTCTTTTGATTGACTTGGAGTTGGATATTGTCAATTTGTTGGAGAGTCTGGGGGCCAGGTGGTTGCAGACTCTGCTTTTGAATTGCAGCGATCGCTCTTTGTCCTTCTACGTCTAGCTGTTGCAGTTGCTGGTCAAGTTGATTGATTTGCGTTTGCAGCTGCTGTTGTACTTCCTCTTTCCAAAGGGGAGTCACAATGACTTTGACGTTAACGACGCGTTTCAGGAGCAAGTTAGATTTGGAGACATCCATAAATATTTCACGTTCACTCTTACTAGTTGGGAGGTGGAATGATCAGGCAAACATGCCGTCAATAATATCGCGATAGCGTTCCGTGACGACGTGTCGGCGAACTTTCAGTGTTTGTGTCATCAAGCCATTTTCGATGGAAAACGGTTCCAGAATCAGTCTAAACGTTCCAATGCGGTCATCCGGTCGATAGCCTGGACGATTTTGCACTTCCCGATTCAATTCTTGCCGAAATAAATCCTGGATCATTCTACTCTCGAAGTCAATTTTTTGAGTAGGTGAAGAAGTAACCGGATCGTTGGGCGTATCCAGTGTCAAATTTTGACTTGCTGCCCATTTTTCTAAGGCTTCGACATTGGGGACAATTAAGGCTCCCAGGCTGCGCTGATCTTGACCGACGAGCATAATTTGATCGATGTAGGGCGATCGCAAACACACATCTTCGATCGGCTGTGGCTCGATGTTTTCCCCGTTGGTCAATACAATCGTATCCTTTGCTCTGCCAGTTAGCACTAGGTCGTCTTGTGGTGTCAGCCAACCCAAATCGCCGCTATCAAACCAACCTTCAGCATCAATTGCTTTCGCTGTCGCTTCGGGATTTTGGTAATAGCCTTGCATAATCTGCGGCCCCCTCAACAATACTAAGCCTCGCTTTTCTACTGGTAAAGGCGTTTTTGTTTCAGGATCTACGATTTTAGCTTCTGTAGCGGGTAGTGGTTGCCCTGATGCACCAATTAAATTTCGCCAAGGACGCCGCACATGGGTAACAGGAGAAGTTTCTGTTAAGCCATAACCTTGCAAAATCTGCACACCAATAATTTCAAAGAAATTATCTATGTGTCTGGGAAGCGCACCGCCGCCGCTAATCATCTGCTTAACTTGTCCTCCTGTGGCTTCTCGCACTTTGGCATAAACCAGTCGTTCTCCCAGAGCATGGAGGGGTAATAAAGCAGATGCTTGGATTTTAGCTGCTAATCGTTCAACGGCTGAAGCATGAAGATTATTTAAATCCAATCCTTGAGCAACTCGCCGCGCTTTGATATATTTCTCGCTATTGCTCAATAAAAATTTAATTAGGCGTTGCTTTGTAGCTGATTGCTCACGGAACTGCTTTTGCACTCCTTCATAAATTGATTCCCACAGGCGGGGTACACCCACCATGTAGTTGGGTTTAAATTGTCTCAAATCTGCTTTTACGGAGCGCAAGTTGGTATAAACTTGCGTGCAACCTTGAGATAGTAGGTAATATTCAACAGTTCGTTCGTAACTGTGCCACGAAGGTAGAATACTGAGAACGATATCGCCCGGATTTGGTTGTACTACTGTCCTGAAAGTGAGTACTTGGTGCATCAAGTTGTTATAAGACAGCATTACACCCTTGGGTTTACCTGTGGTGCCAGAGGTGTAAATTAAGGTTGCTAGAGCATCACGATTTTGCTTGACTGGCACAAAATCATGATTTTTTCCAATTTCGAGCAACTGGGCAAAGTTCAGCAGCTTTAGGGTTTCGTCTGTTGGTGGTGCTTCATCCGATAGTAATATTACTACCTGAATTGGTAAATCTTTGAGGCGGTCTTGCAGTTTTTTAAATGTTTTTAAATCCTCAACTACTATTGCCGTACTGCCACTATTAGCAATGATAAACAGCAGTTCTTCTTTTTCTGCTTGGGAGCTACGCACCGCATCAACGGCTCCAGCAGTCATTATCCCTTGATCGGCAATGAACCAGCGAGGACTGTTGTCAGAAATTAAGGAAATGCGATCGCCTACCTTCACTCCCAACGCCTGCAACCCAGCAGCAAATAGTCGCATTTGCTCTGCCAACTGGGTATAAGTAATTGCTACTTCTGGTTTAGCATGAGGGTTGCGGAGGGCGACAACATCACCAAATCGCTTAGATGCCAAAGGCCAAATTTCTGGCAGCGATTCCACATTTGTGTAATCTACCAACCGCTTTAATGCCTGGCGTTCTTGTTCACTGATGTTAGATAAGAAAGAAGACGCGGTTTGGGTTTTTGACATAACACCTTACCTAAAATATCGTAAACTAATCGTAATTCTTAGCTTATTTTGTTATTCCGCTACAATAACCGTCGTTATTATCCACATTCTCTTCTGTGTATGATAATTCCAGGAATTCCACGTTTATATTTACAAAAATTTATGTTAAAGTTAATTTACATAGACTGCAAGCAATGATTGTGTTTGCAGCTAAAAACAGCAATCGCCTACGTTTCACAGGAGATGATTACCTATGAATTTGATAGACGCTATACTGCTAACGCTACTCAACATTGCTGCTTGCATGGCGTTTCCTAAGCTTTTAGCTCTTTTTCTAGCCCAGAAAACCAAACTTACTGAAGCGTTACCGAATGCTTCCAAATTACAAGTAGCTAAAATTGAACTTACCAGTTTTCCTTATTGTACAGCTTATGTATTGACAGGCAGCCAATTTTGTAAATTTAGTCCTAACTTCTGTCCTAATTGTTCTCCGAATTAATGGACAAATTGCCAGTAAATTATTTTAAAATTTAGGTGAGGTATATAAACTATCTCACCTAAATTTTGGCAATCACAAAGGCTTTGACGGGTTTACATTTTGTTACAGGGTGGGTTTACAAGTTTGCTGATGCTTGAACTAAGATGCCCTACCGCTCTTTTATATATCTGAAGAGAGAAAAATAAGATGATGACTTTGAATCTTTTTCAAAGCCTTACTTTATCAGCAAAATTTAATTCATTGGCTAACTCTTTTAATATTTGACTTCTGCCTTGCAGTACTAGTCACCTTGAAATTGTAAGAATATATTTAGTTAGCTTATATCTAATAAAGCAAATTCAAAATATTGCTTTAAAGCAATTGTAGTAATTTTGCTGCAAACTAAAAATATAGTAAACACCAATTTTGAAATCTGGAGAGTCGCAATATGAGTTTAATGGATGGTATATTAATGACGCTGTTAAATACTGTTGCTTGCCTAGTGCTGCCTAAATTGCTAGCAATTATGTCTGCGAAAAGCCAAAATAGTGTAAAATTATCATCTGCTGTAACCTCAGAAGTTTCCAACTCTGAAATCCCCAGCTTTTCTTAATATAAGCTGACCATCTATAGATATCGCCTTGATGAAGAGAAAATTTAGTTATTGATGCAAGGCGATGTCTTACAATAATAGTATCTAAAAATGAAACTTTGATTATTTATTATTTATTCTTGCTGTAGTTGTTTTAGGTCTGACAATAATAAAAAATGCGATCGCAGTAAAAAATAACATTTGCCAAGTTACCAAATTCCAGCCACCGAGATTCCAGCATAATAAACCAATGCTAGTACCTATAGAACCGCCGATAAAATAGGTAGTCATGTAAACTGTGTTGATGCGACTATTGGATTGAGCATCAAGACCGTATATTCTTGCGACATTAGTCACTTGGGTTGCTTGTACACCTACATCTAGTAACAATACAGCAACAGCGATCGCCAATGCAGAATTAGAAGCAATTTTAGCAATTACTAAGCTTGCAATCACCATCGATACAGCAATAGTCAAGGAACGTTGGGAGTTACCTTGATCGGCTAGTTTACCAAAAACTGGTGCCATCAATGCACCTGCGATCGCGACAAAGCCATACATCCCAATTGTGTCAGATTGAAAATTAAAAGGCGCTCCACTTAAATGGAAAGTCAGCGTTGTCCAAAATGAGCAAAACACACCAAACAGTAACCCACTAATTAAAGATGCTTCTCTTAATAATGAGAAACGTTTTAATTGGTGGAGTGTTGAACTTAATAATGCTAAATAATAACCATTAAATTCATTTTTAACACTAGGCAAATATATATTTAGCAAGACAATAACAATTAAAATCATTCCTGCCGAAAATCCATATACATAACGCCAACTCAACCATTCAGCAATATATCCACTAAAAACCCTTGCTCCTAAAACTCCAATTAATATACCAGTAAAAATGTTGCCTACGGTTTGACCTGTAGTTACTCTATCTATACTTGCTGCTAAAGGTAGAATAATCTGAGCAGAGACTGTCGCAATCCCAATTGCTACGCTCAATATCCAAACTTCGATGATGTTTTGTGAAAACGTCATGCCTATCAACAAACAGAATAAACATGTCAGTAAGCAAAGAATTAATTTTTTCTTATTGATTTTATCGCCCAAGGGAATTAAAAAGAAAATCCCCAAACCGTAACCAACTTGCGTAAGCACAGATATGCTACCCGCTTCGCCTTCACTGACTCGAAAAGATAATGCAATATCTTGGAGGATTGGCTGATTATAATAAACGTTAGCAACACAAACACCAGATGCGATCGCCATAATCAGTACCTGGACATTAGTTAATGCGTTATTTGAGATTTGTTTTTCCATTAAACCTAAAATTTATGCAGGAAAAAACTGGTTTACAGTACAGCTAAAACCAGTCAATAAAGGAGAAGTTATAATATCACTACTAAATAGGGTTGCTACCAAATTAAGTTGAGTTTGTTCGCGTCGGTAGACCTCTAGTTTACGCGATCGCCAATCAGCAATCCAATATTCTTTTACTCCTCTAGAAGAATAAAGTTTAAGTTTAGCTTCCTTATCTCGTCTTTCGTCTGACTTGCTTGCAGACAATACTTCTACTATTAAATCTGGTGCGTCAGTGAAATGTCCCGCTTCATCCAATGTTAGCGCCAAGGTTTCTTTAGTAGCCCAAACTACATCAGGAATCACATTATCTGATTCTGAAAACAAAACGCCGGGATTGATCACAGCTTCCCCTAAACCAGTAGACTCTGACCAAATATCAAGTTGTCGGAAAATTCTGCCACAAGTTTGCTGATGTTTAAAGTGAGGTGCCCTGGTCACAAATAATTCTCCATCAACTATCTCGTAGCGTGTCCCTTCATTTTCTGGTAGCAGTTCTACATCCTGAGTTGTCCAGCGTACTCCTGTATTAAGCATCTGACTCATTAGCTAACTCCTTTAATCTTGCTCTTGTATTTTAATCATAAAATTGTCAGAATTCAGCACTCAGTAGTCATGAGTCAGAATTTATCAGGAATCTAGAATGATTTATATTTATTCATTAAATACTCTCCTGATTTTTTAACTATTTTGACTCCTGAATTCTTACATTAAATTTAATTATCACTTACGATTTTCGCGCCGCCACTTACCCCGAACTAAGCGAATTTCATCAAAAGTGTAGCTTTCACCAAGTTGTTCTCGAATTGGCGTTAAAGAGATATCACCAAGCACTTCTAAAACTTGCCAAATTTTTTGTTGATGTTCAAGAGGTACTAACTGATTTATGTCTACAGGCTGATTTTTTTCAATCAAATCTGTTAAATGACGAATAATTGTTGTGGGGCGAATATTACGTTTTTTGGCAATTTCATTAACACTCAAACCTTGTTTATGTAATTGTAATGTGAATATTTCTGTGTCGGAAGGTAAGCTAACAGAGGGTGTAAAACTAACTTGGGGTGGATCTATCAAACCTTTTTCTTGGCGGTAGGCGCGAATTTCTGCGAGGAATTTATCGCCATATTGGGAAAGTTTGTGACTACCCACGCCCGAAAGTTTACCAAATTCGGTTAGTGTTGTGGGTTGTACCTGTGCCATCAATTTCAAGGTAGAATCCTGAAAGACAACGTAAGGTGGTACAGATTGTTCATCAGCAAGTTGTTTACGCAGCGATCGCAACCTCTGCATTAATATCTCTGCTTCAACAGCCTTCTCACTCCCTTCTTCCCAAGTAACCTTCTGTGCTACGGGAACAACAAGGGAAACTGTACGCTGTCGCCGCATCACTTCCCAACTAAGGGGGTTAAGTTTCAAAACTGAATAACCATCGCTAGTCTGTTCTAACAACCCTTGATGTAAAAGCGATCGCGCTAACATTCGCCATTCATCTACACTCTTATCTTTGCCAATACCGTAGGTAGAAAGTTTATCGTGTTCGTACTGGATAATTTTGTCTTTTTTTGCCCCCCGCAACACATCAATAATGTGTAACATCCCAAATCTTTCTTTACAACGTGCCACACAAGATAAAAACTTCATGGCTTCAATTGTCCAGTCTTGCATTGGTTTGGGATGACGGCAATTATCGCAGTTACCGCAATTACCGGGAAAACGTTCCCCAAAATAACCTAGCTGAATTGTCCGTCGGCAAACAGTACCCTCAGCATAGTCAATTACCTGGCGCAGTTGTTGTTTAGCAATCAACTGTTCTTGGGGGTCAGTTTTTTGGTTAATACTCCATTCAATGGTTTTAATATCACTGAAACTGAAAAAAAGTGTACAACGTGAAGGTTCATTATCCCTTCCCGCCCTACCTGATTCTTGATAATAACTTTCTAAATTACGCGGTAAATCAAAGTGAATTACTAACCGTACATCTGGCTTATTAATTCCCATTCCAAAAGCAATTGTTGCCACCATGACGCGCACATCATCTCGAATAAATCGAGTTTGATTGCTGCTACGTTCTTCATCAGTTAATCCGGCATGATAAGACAAGGCTGAAATTTTATCATTTTGCAATTTAAAGGTAAGTTCATCAACTTTTTTGCGCGTCAAGCAATAAATAATTGCTGAACCTTCATTTTCTCGAATAAGTTCTAATAATTCAGCATACGCAGACTTGGTTTTAGAACGGACTTCGTAATAAAGGTTTTGGCGATTAAAGCTAGCAATGTGGATACTGGGTTGCTTTAGCCCTAGTTGTTGGATAATATCAGCACGGACGCGATCGGTTGCTGTGGCGGTGAGGGCGAGGGTAGGGACATCAGGATAGCGTTTCCGCAGGGATTTCATCTGACGGTATTCTGGGCGGAAGTCGTGTCCCCACTCAGAGACACAGTGGGCTTCGTCAATAGCAAAAGCCGCAATCCCAATTTTTTCTTTGACTAAATCGAGAAAGGGGAGAAATCTTTCACTCAACAGACGTTCTGGGGCGACGTAAAGTAGTTTAACTTTACCACTGAGGATGGCTTCTTCGCGCGATCGCACCTTATACGGATTCAGACTACTATTGAGAAATGTGGCGTTAATATTATTATTTCGTAGTCCCTCCACTTGGTCTTGCATCAAAGCAATTAATGGCGATACTACTACAGTTAAGCCTGTTTTGATTAATGCAGGTAACTGAAAACACAAAGATTTTCCCCCACCCGTAGGCATCACAATCAATAAATCTCGATTTTGCAGCGCATCTTCGATAATTTGCCGTTGTCCGGGGCGGAATTTGTCGTAACCGAAGTGATATTTTAGCGCTTGTTCGAGATTGGGGTACTGAAGCATAGCGATCGCTTTTCCGGGCCTGTCTGCGTGAGTAATTATTGAAGATATCAGGATTTTAACTCACATCACCGACAGCTTTGGTTAGGATTACGTTTGTGTTGGCGATCGCACTTGATCGGCTAATACAATGCGACAATCATATCCACAAGAGCATGAAAACAACCCTAATAGCTTTCCCTCTAATTTGTGAGTGCCCAAGTTAGCTGCAAATATATCATTCTCCATAGCAGCAATAGTTTCTTCTATTCTGGCCTGCAAGTCAGAATTACGACGAGCAAATTTTCGGAAACTTCTTTTAAATTTGCTAGTAATAACCAACTTATACATCGGCTGCACTTGGGTTATTGAGATATTCCCGTAATTCTTGAATTGCTTCACTAGCAGTGTGGACTTTGAGCCTACCTGCTTGGAATTCAGCAATGGAAGCTGCTGCATCTGAGGCAATTTCATCTCGCCGACTTTCAATAATTCGGTTTTTGAGAATTTGTACCAGCATTTCTTGTTGCTCTAAAGTAAGCTCCATTGCGGCATCTAAAACTCTATCTAGGTTACTCAATTGCTTCATCCTCTTAATTATTTGGGTTAATAACAGAATTCGTAAGATATAAACTTATAAGTCTTAACCTCATCGCTTTTTTAGCTTCGTTAAACTTATGTTAACTTATCGCACTAACTCAATTATCATACATGAGCGTAGGCGCAGCCCGCCGTAGACATCGCTTTTTCCGAGCTGTCTGCGTGAGTAGTTATTGAAGATATCAGGATTTTAACTCACATCATCGGCAGCTTTGGGAATCTTGATTTTGGATAGCGAGAAAATTGAAAATTATGTTTTTACCCATTTGGGATGCTCCCATCAGCATCTACCTAACCGAGGATTTGCAGTTAATTTTTTTCCTTGATGCACTATTTGGCTACATTTTAACTGTGATTCTAAAGCATCAATCTTTCGTAAAAGCGACACTCCCCACACTATAGAAATCACCAACTTGATTGTCATACCCACAAGCAAAAGTGTCACTATTGTGGCAGTTTTTTTTTGTTGAGTCAGCCTTTTTTGTTGTTCTGTAAGTCGTGCTTCAATTTCTTTGGCGCGTTCGGCTTCTAATGCGTGCTGCATTTCTCGCCGATCTAATTCTTCACTAGCAGCTAAAAATCGATAATCTAAGTTACTCAAGCTTTTGCCATTTGCCCAAGCTTGAGCATCAATTAAGGCTTGTCCGCGCAATAGACGAGATTCATCCTTTTCCTTTGAGGCTATCCATATATTGAAGGTTTCGTAGTAAGGGCGCAAGTAAGCTAATTTTTTTCCAACCCATTCTAAATTGAAAACTTCTTGATAAATTCGATTTTTAATTTGGAGACAACCTTGTTTTTTGATTACTAAACCAGATAGCAACAGTTCTACCTGTTCTTGGCTATCGTCGGCTGGGACTTTCACTCCTTGGAGGATTTGTTGATAAATTCCCAGCAATCTGGCGGCAATTTTTTCGTTTCCCAGGATGCGATCGCGGATTGTCCGTAAATGCTCAGGTTCATCTTGTGATTCCCATTTTTCGATGATATGCGATCGCACTACATTTTCTATCCAAAATTCTTCTGCACCAGGCGGTATTTTTAGCTTTCTACCCACATCACTTTGAGATAAACTGACAAGTAGTCGGCATAGCTTTTGAGTAAGAAATGGTTGCCCTTCTGTCCAAGCTAATATTTCTTTTAAAAGTTTTTGGGGATGATTATCTTTAATGTTTAGCCCCAAAGATAAGGGTTGAGCTTCTTCAAATGTGAATCCATTTACTTGGATGGCTTTACCAATATTAAACGGCGTAGTATTATTTCGATATCGAATTAAGTCTGAAGGTGTCGCAACACCAAAAATTGCAAATGTAATCCGATGATACTCTGGATCAATTGCGCGTTGGTTATAACAAAAGCGAATTAAGCTAAAAAAGTCATCAACAGAGAAATCGAGGCTAAGAATACTATCAATTTCATCAATAAAAATAAATAGTCTTTCGTTAGGAAACTGAGCTAACAGAATTTCCGAAATAAATCGGCTAACTTTCTGAACTAAAGAAATATCATTTTGTTCTTGCCACCAGCTTTTTAAATTAACTTTACCTAACAGTTTAAAACCTAACCATAAATCACCTACCACTCCCTTATACCATTGCTCTGGAGTTATATTGTCACAACCGATATTAGTCATATCAACGGTGGCACATTTAAAGCCTTCTTGTTGAAAGCGATGCTTTGTTTTTACCATCAGCGAGGATTTGCCCATTTGCCTACTGCTCAGGATGTAGCAAAATTCTCCTTGCTTCAAGGCTTCGTAAAGTTCCACATCCGCTTTGCGCTCAACATAGCTTGGAGCATCAGTTGTAAGGGTTCCACCAACTTGGTATCGATAATTTTTCATTTGATTTAAAATGTTAAACTAATTCTCATTTTTAACAAATGAATTTGCATCGAGATAATTGATTAAATTCATATTAAGAACGAGAACAAGTATTTTTATTATCTCTGTTTCAATAGTTTACCAGAACTATTATGATCCTGAGCGTCCTAGTTGTTGGCTAAAATAAAAGCGATATAACTCACACATTGTATGAGCTTGATTACCGTTTAGTTGAACCAAGCCCATACTTTCTAGCTTGTAAGCAGCGATCGCGTCTAGCTCCACTTTTTCATCTGTTGCAATTACCTTTTCCATAGCTGACATTAATTCTGGTTCTTTTTGGAGTAAGCTCAACAGTTCTCGTAAATGTTGACTGTAAATTCCCATTTGTGTAGATGCGCTTTCTAGTAACATCTCTAATGTTGTTTCTTCATGACATAGATGATAAAGTGCCAGACTCACCAAATAGGGATGTCCTCCTACCATTGCTTGTAAGGGTACAAGGCGTTTTGCCCCTTCGCAGTCTGCTGCCCAATTTAGCCCGTAAGCTAATGCTAATTTCTGTACCTGATTGAGGGTAAACGGCGGCAATGTAATTGTTATCCCAACATTGAAAGGCGATTGGTTTAGCTTGAGTGGAATATAAATTTCTGTGGTGTGAACTACCACCATTCGCAGTTTTTGCCAGATTTGATCCTGCTTTGCTTGTTCGTGCCAAAATCGCAGCATTGGCAGAAAGTCTTGGGCAATATTGGGATGTTCAAAAACTCGATGGACTTCATTCAAAGCCAAAACTACAGGACTTTGCTCAATGTATTGCAGCAGATATGCTTCAAAATAGATTTTGCAGCTTACCTTGCTACCCATTTCCGTATCCCAAAAATCATCTAGACAAGGAAGGAGATTTAATTGCCTGCTGACATTGACACAAAACCAACGCAAAAATTTATCTAGAGAAGCAAAAATATCTTCGTCAGCTTCTTGAAAATCCAAATACGCAATTTGATAACTTTGCTCTTTAGCATAAGTAATCATCCGGTTCAACAGTGAACTTTTTCCTGTTTTTCTAGGTGCTTTGATTCGGATTAAGCAACCAGGGTGTAAAATCTCGTTATAAACAAGTTCTTCCAGGGGAGGGCGATTGATGTAAAGAGGAGAACCCAGTGGTACGGGGCCACTTGGAAATTCGATCTTGCTTGCTGAAGAAAAGTCTGGAGAAACCATTTCTAAGCTAGATTCTTCGCCTAACTTTTCTTGGCTGTGATTCTCTTGATCAGTTATTTTCTCTTGGAGGTATTTCTCTAAGGCTAAATGCAGATTTTTTTTCGTTATTTTCTTTCCAAGTGCAACTGAAAGGTCTTGCCACAACTCAGAGCCAACTTCCTTGATGTAATTGTTGCGGTAGCCTGATATCTCTGCCATCTCATCGTAAGTTTTGCCTAACCAAGATTGAGATAGCACAAAACATTGAATTGAAGCAAGAGGCTTGTCTTGCAAAATTGTTTCTACTGCTTGCAGAATATCTTCCACGGATATTAATATTAAAGGTTAAAGAGTTAGTAGAGGCATTTGTTGAATTTGGTATATTAATAATAATATACAACCGAATAATAATTCAAAATTTCAAATTAAATCTACTTCTGCGTTCCTAACAAATAGAGAAATGGGGCTTGAGATACATTACTTCTTCAGTGCCAGAGTCAAGCCATCTGCGATCGCTACTAAACTAAGACTAACTCGCTGGTCAAGATGGAGCTTTTGATTAAAGGCACGAATCTTTTTAGTTCTATTATCTTGCACTTGGCGGTCGGCAACCCTACCTGACCAAAGGACATTATCGATCGCAATCAGTCCTCCCGGACGCACTAATTGTAGCGATCGCTCATAATAACCATCATAATTGCTCTTATCTGCATCGATGAAAGCAAAATCAAAGGTTTCTGCTTCTTTGGTTGCCAGTAGCCGATCCAAAGTCTCCAAAGCTGGGGCAATATGCAGTTGAATTTTATCCGCGACTCCTGCTTGCTGCCAATAGCGCCGAGCGATCGTTGTAAATTCATCACTCACATCACAGGCTACCACCTTACCGTCCCTCGGTAACGCCAATGCCACCACCAAGGAACTATAACCTGTAAATACCCCAATATCCAAAGTTTTCTTAGCTCCCAGTAACTGCACCAATAACGCCAAAAATTGCCCCTGTTCGGGAGCAATCTGCATTCTCCCTATTGGATACTGGGCTGTTTCTTGTCTCAGTTGGGTTAAAATCTCTGGTTCTCGCAAAGAGACTGATAGTAAATAATCATAAAGGTTTTGTTTGAGTCCTAGTGTTTGAGTTGTCATAAGATTGGGGATTACGGATTGGTAAATGAGTCTTTAATACTCGTAGACGAGTCATTGATACTCGCGGATGAGTCTTTGATACTCGTGGATGAGTCTTTAATACTCGTGGATGAGTCTTTAATACTCGCGGATGAGTCTTTAATACTCGCGGACGAGTCTTTGATACTCGCGGACGAGTCTTTGATACTCGTGAATGATTTTTGATAAATCAAAATTATCTGTAAAATACAACTCAGTATGATGAGCAAAGCGATGTCTACGATAGGCTGCGCCTACGCACACACATTCTATATATAAGACTCATATTTGATTTTTGAACAGAAATCAGTACACCTTTATTCCTTCTTCCCAGTCCCCAGTCCCCAATCCCCAGTCCCTTACCTCTACAAGTGATTCAAAAATCAAATCGGATTGCTATATGTAGAGATATTGCATACCAAGCCTTTGTTTGAGTTACTTGCCTAAACCCTTCTAGAATAAA
Source organism: Nostoc commune NIES-4072 (assembly GCF_003113895.1). Taxonomy (NCBI): domain Bacteria; kingdom Bacillati; phylum Cyanobacteriota; class Cyanophyceae; order Nostocales; family Nostocaceae; genus Nostoc; species Nostoc commune. The sequence goes on from NZ_BDUD01000001.1 coordinate 4,528,758, forward strand.
AACTATTGTAGGGAAATTTTATTACTAAACTTGCTTGTATTCTGGGAGGTATGATGAGCCGTCCAATAATTCTTGGTATTGTAGGTGACAGCGCTGCTGGGAAAACAACACTAACGCGAGGAATCGCTCAGGTACTCGGCCCAGAAAATGTGACGCTGATATGCACAGATGATTATCACCGTTACGATCGCCAACAACGTGCAGAGATTGGCATCACTGCCCTCCACCCAGACTGCAACCATTTAGATATTATGCAGCAACACTTGTCGTTGCTACGCACAGGACAGCCAATTCTTAAACCAGTTTATAGCCATAAAACTGGCACATTCGAGCCACCGCAGTATATTAAGCCCAATAAATTCGTGATTATTGAGGGATTACTCGGTTATTCTACCCGTGCTGCCCGTGATTGTTACGACGTGAAAGTTTACCTAGCACCGCCTGAAGAACTGCGCTCTAAGTGGAAAGTTAAGCGAGACACCCAAAAGCGCGGCTACACACCAGAACAGGTACTAGCAGAATTAGAAAAACGCGAACCAGACTCAGCAGAGTTTATCCGTCCGCAGCGACAATGGTCTGATATAGTAATCAGTTTCTACCCACCCACGGGCGAAGATGATGAAACCAATGGACACCTGAATGTGCGTTTGGTACTACGTCCGACAATTCCTCACCCAGATTTTACTCAGATTGTCAACTCTGGCTATGGTAATTCTGACTCAGCAATCCGCCTGGGACTAGACAGAGATATGAGTAAGCCGGTGGATGTTTTAGAAGTTGATGGTCATGCAACCTTAGACCAGGTGAATAAGCTAGAGCATATTATTTGTTCTGATATGCCCCATTTACGAAGTATTTGCGATCGCGAAAGTAATCCCGAACTGGGTAAAATTGCTGGTACAACTGGAGAAACACTCCAGAGTTATCCTCTTGCTTTGACTCAGTTGATCATTACCTACCACATGCTCAAAGCAACGCAAATCTATCAGTGAGCAGTGAAAATGAAGGTATTTACAGGGTTTGCGATCGCATGTAGTATTTGTTGGGCTGCTGAATTATGCGATGCCTACAGCGATAAACTACGCCCTTTGCTGACACTATTCAAACATCCTCTGGAGTTTGAAAAGTCCTAGAAGATATAATTTGCCATTCTGAGTTAAGCCTCTCATAAAGAAGCACAACGAAGAATCTAGATTATAGATTTTAGGCTGCTGTCACTCGCCTTTAAGCAAACCGTAGGCAAGTGTATTGAATATACCGTTTTGAGTTTTCGTATGTTGCCTTAAGCACCCTTCTAGCTTAAATCTGTTTTTCTCTAAAACCTTTACTGAAGGGGTATTGAAATCAATAACATGAGCAGTTAGGCGAATCACTTCGAGATTATCAAACGCGTACTGAACAAAAACACGGAGCGCATCAGTAGCTAATCCTTGCCCACGATATGCTTTAGCTAGCCAGTAGCCAATCTCTGCTCTATGTGCTTGTCCAACTTTTAAGTCATCTACACCAACTGAGCCAATTAAATAACCTTCAGGGTTGCGAAATGCAAAAGATATTTCTCTTCCAGTTTCTCTCAAAAACTCAAGCCTATGCTGTATCCACCAATCTGCGGCAGCTTCTGTATAAGGATAGGGGATGACAGGAATTGTATAGGAAATACTTCTGTCCTTGAAATGTTCCAAGTAAGCAGTTTTATCTGTGGGGTAAATGCTAGTTAAATGAAATCCGTCACGGATATTGAGTTCCATATCGGAGATTTATGACAGATTATTGAATTATATTAGGTAAACTAACACTTATCTAATCTCAATTACCACACATATAACAGCATAGTTGATAAAGCCGCATAACTCTAGGTGTAACAGCTTGCTATTGATAACCATTATTCTTGTGAAGGCAAGATGTGCTGAAAGGAAAAAATTGCCAAAGATTAAAGATTTTTTCAAATTAAGATAATTTCTAGAGCAAACAAGGGATAAATAAAGATAGTTTGATGTGTGGTGACGATTATCTTAGTTTATGACCTATTGCCTCAGAATTGCCGACTTACCTACAAATGAGCGTCCCCGTGAACGATTAATGACGCATGGTGCAAAAATTTTAGCCACAGCAGAATTAATCGCAATTCTTTTAGGCACCGGTCAAGGCCCAGGAAAACTATCGGCTGTGGGTTTGGGACAATATATTTTGAGCGAATTAGGCAAACACCAACGCGATCCTTTGGCAGTTCTGCGAGAAGTTAGCCCTGCTGAGTTGATGCAAATTTCTGGTGTTGGCCCAGCAAAGGCAACAAGTATCTTAGCAGCAATTGAATTAGGCAAACGCGCCTTTCAATCTCGCCCTAATGACGGCACATTAATTGATAGCCCACTTGCTGCTGCTGCTACCCTCAGTCAAGATTTGATGTGGCAAATACAAGAACGTTTTGCAGTGGTGCTATTAGATGTTAAAAATCGCTTATTAGGTACACAAGTAATTACCATTGGCACAGCAACCGAAACCTTAGCCTCTCCCCGTGATATTTTTCGGGAAGTTATTCGTCAAGGTGCAACGCGGGTAATAGTTGCCCACAACCATCCTTCTGGAAACCTTGAACCCAGCCAGGAAGATATAGAATTGACGCGTCAGTTATTAGTAGGGGCGCAGCTTTTGGGCATTCCGGTACTAGATCATCTGATTTTAGGTAATGGCAATCATCAGAGTTTACGGGAAGTGACAACTTTGTGGGATGAGCATCCACAGGGGGATTAATGAAAAAGCAGGGGAGCAGGGGGCAGGGAGAAAGATATGCTCATTCCAAAAGCAAAAATATTGATTTCTAGCCGAAAGTGCCACGAGAAATAATGTGTCCAAGTTTTTCAGAGTAAATAAATTTATTTATGGGGTTTCCCCCTGCTCTTTTTCCTCTTGTCTTTTCTCTGTGATTACTCTGCATAAATTTTCCTTTCTTAACTGCTTGAGATTTTTTGTAATAACTTCTTCGGCGATCGCGGATTCAAGCATCATAAAAAATTGCAGCAGTTGCAGCAGATTCGTTAAAAATATAAATTATACATTAAGCTATTATTGAAAAAATTTCGGCGTGAGTTTGAGGTTTAGGCAGATAACGAGTCATTAATTTTTTGAGCCTCCCGATCTGAGAACTACTGCACTTAGTGGCGAGTAGTTTCCGCAGGCTCCTTCGGTTGTGTGTGGGTTGGCTTTTGTTTGGTTCTTGGCGGGATTACGTATGCTACTGCACCAACCCCAACCATTCCACCGCCTATCATATACATAATATTTCTGGTGAAGTATTGTGAACCGATGTATCCAAAAGTGATTGCTGCCACTGTTGTGACGATCATTTGAGGTAGTTTCATATTTAAAATGCTGTTATTTACTTAATTAATAAAGGAGTCTTTGGCAATTAGTCTATTCATTAATTTGTTGCTGAGGCTTTTCACCCAACGAGGCACTAGCAACAAAGCTGGAAAACCCAACAAGCATCCAGGGTAAGCGCATCTAATTTTGTAGCTCTTAATACAGACAAAAAGCTTAAACCTCTATCTGAATATCAGTCTTTCATTCAAAATAGGACAAATTGTCGTAAATGATTGAAAAAACATGGGTCAAATAGCTTTTTATGTTTTTTGACCACATAAAGACGAAAATGTCAATCCCACCCCTTGGCTCAGTGTAGTAATTTGGAACTGATTTGTGCTTTGGCTGAACCCCAAAACCACCGTGTCAATAGGGTTTGAGATGCGCTTACCCTGAACAAGCATCCAGCCCAAGCAGATATGTTTTCGTGTCTGCCATTCATGCTCTTTACTGAGGGAAATTGATTTTGTGTTCGCCTCAATAATCTCTAACCCCCAACACGAAAGCGTGCCTATCCCAAATAAGCAAGTACTGGCAATAGAGGCAACCGCAATTGTATTTAGAATCCGACCAGTAAAACTTGGATTGATCACAACAGACTTTTGCTGACGGCGATTACGAAGCAGGGCTAATTCGTCTGTGCCTAGACGCTTTATATGCTCTTGTTGAATCAGACGATAAGCAAGTTGTTGATTATTAGTCATTTCTTGTCACCAGCATTTAGTTTTAATAGCATCCATATCAGTGAACATAATAATAAACTTCCGTGACAGGTTGTACTACATTCCACAGGGGGGAATCAAGTTTTCTTTGGTAAGAAGTTAGAAGTAATTGCACTAATAAGGCTATAGATTTTAATTTTTAAACTGGTATTTTTCGAGTAACTCTTTGACTTGAGCAGCTACCAAAGGGTGTGGATCTTTTTCTAACTGGGGGAGGATTTGCAGGAGAACGCGATGTGAAACCATATTTAGATATGCGATCGCAGCTTCTCTAACAAAGCCGGTTGGATGACGTAAACTCACTAAAATTTCAGAACTTGTCAATGGCGTGCGAGTTACTTGAGCAAAATGAAAACAGCAAGCTAGACACCAGTCAGAAAGGAAGTTACCCAACGTCAGCAATCTGTGGAGGCGATCGCCAACTATCATATTTTCATATTCTATGATCTTAGCTTCTACCAGATGTTGCAATTTCTCTGGCAGTGGTCGGTTATCTAAAATATTCAGCAATAGAGATTTTGAAGACAAAGTTATAGTATGCTCTAGGATTTCTAACCCTCGTGCTAAGTTTACCACTGAGAGCGATCGCAAATTAAATGCTGCTGCCTGCATCTTTTCTGGCGAGTAAAGCAGTTTCAATAGCAGTAGCAGCCGCTCTTTGACATCCAATTCCAATTCTAAAAGGGCGCGTTGCAATAACTCAGAGACAATCACAATCCTCTCACTAGGTTGCTGATTTCCTTTTTTGTCTAGTGTTTTCAAGTCTATATATGCGGCATAAATCTCGCCTAAAAACTTTAATTCCTGCTCAATTAAATTTTCTACCCGACTTTCATAAAATCGATCTACTAAACCTTTAATTTCTGGTTGTTTGTGTATTTTTAGTAAGCTGCGAAGAATGTGATCCCTAGTTGTACCCCAAGATGTTTCCAATTTTTCCCATAAAATCTCCAATGCTTCCTGAGTACCAATTTGAGCAATGGTACGCCAAGTGTACATTCGCACTACTTCTGGTTTGTAAATATTGGTAGCTACTCGCAACAGCATCTCTATAACTTCATTCTCTAGTCGCACTAAAGCTGACATTGCTGTAGTCCGGGTTGATTTATAATTAAGTGCTGCTATCAGGGCACAATAGTACTCTTCTAAATGGGTTGCTGCAATCATTTCTAATACGGCACAGCGCACCCGTAACGACTCATCTTGTAACAAATTGGGAATGTGAATTCGCAACGCCTGCAAATAAACTGCTTCTCTAAGCGCTCTAACTCCATTTACCCGTTCCCGTTCTTTCTTATGAGTCAACATCCGGCGCATAGTTTGGGTAGCTGCTACCTTTTGCATAGGCGTTCCCTGACGTAAAACTAAAGCGGCGGCGGTGGCGCGGATGAGTGAGTTATGCCGGGGGTTCAGGTATTCTTCTAGGATGCTTAAATTGGGATTTGGTTCAGCCAGCCAAATGTAGCGCAGCGCTAGGGCGAAAACTTCGGAGTTAGTTTCTTGGGGTTGTTCTAGCAAAGGACGGATAGCAGATAAATAAGCGGGATTTGCACCTGCTGTCAGCATGACTTCCAAACTTTGGCACTGTAAATCTGGGGTTAACTTGACTAACAGAGGTGCTAAAACTTCCGTACATCCTTGGGGATCAATTTGGGCTAAAAGTTCAATACAAGAGCGTTTATCTGCCTCGCTGCCTTTTTCTCCCAAGGCTTTGACTACACCTTGCTTGAAGAATCGTAATCCTACATTAGTTGCACTCAACTGGCCGCGTGCCACACTCAAGACTAACAGTTCAACATAGCGCGATCGCAATTCCCAAACTACTTTTAAACAGGTGCCAGTTATCAGCATTGTTTCTGCTACTAACACCCACTTTTGCAACGGTACGGGTATAAACTGTCCACAAAACAATATAGTTGCAAAAATTAGCACTCCTGTCAAACCTGTAGCGATCGCTTCGGCAGTTCCGCCAGATAAAGTCTGCATCCGGCTGCGAATTGCCTCTGGAATTGGTTGGTACAGGATGGGGCCGCTACTCATGACAAAGGTGTAGCGTAGGAGTTCATCAAAGAATTTGACAATTACCAAACCCCAAAAAAAGCTTTGCGATTGGATAGCGGGAATTAAATAAAATAATACCAGCACTCCTGGTAGGGAAAAACCTACGGTGATTGGTAAAAGCGTCGCTGTGAAAAATACCCCCATCCGTTCGATGAGTCGGCTGGAAATAAACCACTGCAACAACAACTCACACAGTCCCAACGTCCCACCAAAAAGACCTAAGAAGCTGGCAAGTTCTCGGTCGCCCAAATTAGATTGGAGTTCGCGTAGATATTGAAAATCTATTAATAACCCAATGACTTGCAACAGACCGACAAAAGCAAACAGCTGCCAAACATAGCGCTTCAGAGGACTTTTAATAAAACGCTGTCGTGAAGCTTGTTCTTCAGTAACTAGTCTTTGTGGTGTTTCAGGAAAAGCCGCTCGATATTGATGAGTTAAATATAATAAAATCCCCGATCCTAATAAAATTACTATACAGGCGATGAAGATGATTTTATTCAGCGTGGTGTATTGCAATAGCCAAGGCAAACTAAAGCCACTGATCACATCTGCGACTAAAAGCCCACTACTCACCAATGGGTAAGTCCGTTTAATCTCCCGAATATTAAATATTTGGTTAGCGACGATGGAAGTATTGAGGTCATTGACTACATAAAGGGCATCTACCCACAGCCGTAGCATAAATGCCGAAATAACTGCCAGGTATGAAACATGCGCTCCCCAACGTAATACAACTAATAATAGTAACGGCATCAACATGCAAGGGGCGATCGCTACAATCACCCGCCGTAAGGGAAAAATCTTTTGCAGCCAAGAGTATAAAAAAACCAGTGCTGCACTCATGGCAGCACTAGCAATATACATCCACGGTAGTAAATGAGTTCCATATTCATCCAAAAACAGCGCCACAGTGCTGTCCTCTGCCCACCGCAATCCTACACATACAGTTGTGTAAAAAAAGAACATGAGTTGAGTTCGTTCGCTCTCCTCTGGTCGGAGATTCACCCACTGTAGTAGTCTTAGTCGTGGTAAAGCAACTTTATTTGCAGCCAACCAATGATTTTTCAGTTCCATGCAGTTTTCTTTTCTGGTAGTATCACCGCGTAATGGGGAGCGGAGCGGGGGCAGGGGAAGCAGGGGGAGCAGGGGAAGCAAATATTTCCTTATCTCCCTTATCTCCAGGAAATAACAAAGGGCAACTGAGTATTATGTTTCCCACTCAGGCTTCAGGATTATCAATTTTAGATAAATTTATACAACCTCAGAGTCTTGGGTGCATGGAAACGAAACATCAAAAAATCCCCTGACTTTAAGTCAAGGGATTTTCAAGCTTGGTCTATTAATACAGTGAGAGGATTATTTTTTAGGCGAGATGAGCATCATCATGTTTCGCCCTTCTTTTTTAGGCGCTTGTTGCAGCTCCCCATAAGGCTCCAAATCCGTTGCCATTCGCTTGAGCAAATCTTCTGCTAGGTCGCTGTGTTGAATTTCTCGACCCCGGAACATGACAGTAGCTTTGACTTTATCGCCATCTTTCAAAAAGCGCTCTGCTTGCTTAACACGCACGTTGTAGTCGTGTTCTTCTATTTTGTAGCGCATCTTAACTTCTTTGACATCAGCCGTGTGCTGCTTTTTCCGGGCTTCCCGCGCCTTTTTCTCCTGCTCAAACTTATATTTCCCGTAGTCCATAATCCGACAAACTGGCGGGTCAGCTTTGTCACTTATTAGCACCAAATCTAACTCTTTCTCTTCTGCTAGTTGTAGTGCTTCTTGCGGGAGCATAATTCCCAGTTGGGCACCATCAGTATCAATTACCCGAATTTTCGGGTAGCGAATTCGTTCGTTAATTTGGGGCAGATCGCGAGTTCTTTTCTTCTCAATCACAGGCATTATGATTTGTGGGAGCTCTTAATGAAGGATTTGGTGTGGTCTTGATTGGTATGCCTCAGAGGCAAAATACAAAAATAACTCAGGACTGAAAACATAGTCTACAGTTCTAGAGTAACTAATCCATAAAAGAGTTGCGTCCTTGTATTTGCCATTCTACTAACTCTGAGATACTTTCTCTCCAATAGTTAATCTAAATTACACAACCTAGACTTATGTTAAATATTATTACAAAGATTTAGCAATACTTTTTGCGATCGCATTGAGCAATAATTGAGCAACATTATATCTCCATAATACCAAGCTCACAGAAGCAGGACATCTAGCATAATTAATGTAACATATTACCTTACATACAGTAAGCCTAGTGGTCTGTCTGATTAATTTTGATGACTTTGTAGTAAGCACAAAGCGTGCTTAAAAATTAGATATAACTTTGTGTCCACCCTCTTGCGCTAAAGTTGCATAAGAACGTGCATCTAAAGCCAGGAGGAAAGAGTTGTGAAAGCAGTCTTGATGACAGCAGCTGGCAGTCCAGAAGTTCTGCAACTACAGGAAGTGCCAAACCCTACTGTTCCTGTAGGTAATAGTGAACTTTTAGTGCGTTTGGTGGCGGCTGGCATTAACCCCATTGACACTAAACTTCGTAGCCGAGGAACTTTCTACCCCGATCGCACGCCGACAATTTTAGGATGTGATGGTGCTGGTATAGTCGAAGCGGTGGGTGCTAGTGTTCAGCGTTTTCGCCCAGGTGATGAAGTATATTTTTGCTATGGCGGATTGGGCGCACACCAAGGTAATTATGCTGAATATACCGTTGTAGATGAGCGGTTTGTGGCACGTAAACCTGCGTCTATCTCCTTTGCCGAAGCCGCAGCAGCGCCTTTAGTGTTAATCACCGCCTGGGAAGCTCTATACGAACGGGGACGATTGGAACCTGGCGAAAGAGTTTTGATTCATGCGGGTGCTGGTGGTGTAGGTCATGTAGCAATTCAATTAGCGAAACTCAAAGGTGCTACTGTTTCCACCACAGTGGGTTCTGAAGAAAAAGCTAATTTCGTCAAACAACTAAGTGCCGATCATGTAATTTTTTATAAACAAACAGACTTTGTACAAGCAGCATTAGATTGGACTAACGGCGAAGGCGTAGATTTAGCTTTTGATACCGTAGGCGGCGAAACCTTTCACAAAACCTTCCCCGCAGTGCGAGTATATGGTGATATTGTGACGATTCTCGAACCAGATGCCAACACTGTTTGGAAAACTGCTAGACAACGTAATCTCCGCATTGGTTTAGAATTAATGCTCACACCAGCGTTGCTAGGATTAGAAGAAAGCCTCCAGCACCATGCAGAAATTCTCGAACAATGTGCCACCTGGATCGATGAAAGCAAATTAAAAATCCATGTTACCCACAAATTTCCTTTAAAAGAAGCCGCTAAAGCGCACCAACTAATCGAAAGCGGTTCTGTGACAGGTAAAATTGTTCTACTGATTAGCGACGATTGATCGAACAATTTGCATAATTTATTTTTTAAACACAGCTGCACCCAAAAGTTAAACCCAAAGATACCCAAAAAGCTCACTCTGCGTACCTCTGCGCTTCCCTTTGCGTTCCTTTGCGTTTTACTTCTCCTCTTCCCCCTACCTACTTCAGCAGCACAAACCCAACCAGAACGCACACCCTTAACTCTAGAATTATTACAAGAACGTCTACGCACACCTACACTCCGCGAAGGCAATTTGACCGTAGATTTGCAGAAGATGGTGATTGATTTGCGCCCAGAAAATACTAGCTTTCGTGATGCCTTTTACCAACTCATGCGAAAAGGGCTAAATGCAAAACCTCTAGGTTTAGACCTCAGCTATACCCTGATTTTAGGGGATTTTGTGGGCAGCGATTTGGGTTTAAGAACCCCCTTATATGCCCAAGCGATCGCTCCGATTTTCACCGCCACCGAACAACAAGAACTAGAACTTTTGCGCTTCGTTTGTCTAGAGTCACTCACGAACTCTAAAGATTGCCGATCGCTGTTAGGAACACAATCAACTCCATCCAGTGAAATCGCCGTCTTTCGTGGTGTCTTAACACTAGTACAAACTCGTTTCAATGGCGAAATAAAGTTCTCTAATACATTCTTTCTTCAGTCTGTGGATGCCCAAGGTGCAACTTTTCTCCAATCCACTAATTGGAACGAAACCAGATTTGCTCGTCCCGTCAACTTTAACGGTACTAAGTTCAAACAACCAAGCAATTTTCAGGGCAGTATTTTTTTTGAAAAAGCTAATTTTAAACAAACTCAATTTCAAGACATTGCTGATTTTCAAGGCAGCATTTTTGAAAAAACTGCCAACTTTAACCAAGCAACTTTTAAACAGTTAGCTAAATTCAATAGTGGGCAGTGGCGAGATAATGCTGATTTTTCTAATGTCCGTTTTGCGAATCAAGCCCTGTTTACTAAAGCAAATTTTAATCAGTTCCTGCTTTTAACAGAAGCAACTTTTGAGCAAGCTGTCACATTTCGAGAAGTGGAGTTTAATCAATCGGTAAATTTGCAAGGTGCAAGCATTCTCAACCAAGCAGATTTTAGCGATGCAAGGTTTTCTACAGAAGCTTGTTTAAGTGTACCCGGTTTAACTTTTAACTCTAACCAAGCAAAAATTTTAGGTAATCCGGGTCAGATTGGTAAGATGTTCTGCATCCCTACATTACAAGGTAATGAGAATATCTTGCGGAATTTAGGGCAAAATTTTCGTCAGCAACAACAAGTTGCTGATGCTAATGAACTGGAATATACAAAACAACAACTGCGATTAGTGGAAATGAGTCGCCGTTTGACGGCTACAAATATTAATAGTGCCTCCGTCGCAAATTTGATTAATCTGGGTTTTTCTGCAACTCAAGCCGAAGCGATCGCCCAGCGTCGTCTGATAAAATCGTTTCGCAATAGCAGTGAGTTACTGACCTTAGCAGATATCGATTTAGAAAAATACACACAACTGAGTAAGCGCTTAATTGTCGGTGAACCCCTTTCGATTATTGGGTGGTTACTGCAAGCTTGGAGTTGGTTGGGGTTGAGTGTAGTGCTGTTGTTGAGTGGCTACGGTACGAATTTTTGGTTAGTTTTTGGTGTGGGAGGAGTTGCGATCGCTTATTTTGGCTTACTATTTTGGATCGTGGATCGTTATCGTCGGCTGCATCCTGTACCAATTATTCCCACATTTTACGAAACCATTTCGATATTTGTGAGTTTTAGCGTTTTAGAATTATTGAGCTTACTAGCCATCTTTCGTAATGCTCAACAACCTTGGCTGACATTGGGGTGTCTTTTAATAATTATTGTCCCCGTCCCGGTGGCTTTATTGATTCGACTTTACCAAAAAGGTCGTTATCACGATTTAATGGACGTTTCTTACTTCACAGAAGACGGTACATTTCGCCAGTTACGATTATTGATTGGACGTTTACCAGTCATACCAAGGAATCAGACATTTCGGGAACGATATATGCCTCTTTTGTGCGATCGCCGTTGGAACTGGCTCAACTACTATGATTTTAGTCTCAACAACCTAGTTAAATTAGGATTTAACGACATTCGCCTGCGAGACGAACACCTACCTGGCATCATATCCGCACTTGCTTGGTATCAATGGAGTTTGGGTGTAATTTACATCACGCTAGTTTTGTGGACACTTTCCCGCACAATTCCGGGATTGAATTTGCTGATTTATCTGAAGTAATTCCTGTACCTGAAGCTTTTTTCACTGCACTTCCTAGTGTTACTAATATGATGCAACCTATTGCAGTGTGTTAGAAACCATGCTATTTATTGTTATCAGTCTGGCGGTATTACATCAGCTAAAAGTGATAGAAGCCCGGTTAAAAGCAAATTAATTAAATATCTAAAAATTTGGTAAATTTATCAAAAGATTGTTCATTGCAATATAATGTTTAACCAAGTTTAATTTTGTTATTAAGTAGGTAAGCGAGAAAATTCATAGCTACGTCATTGCGAGTGAAAGGTAAAGCCTTCGGCATAGCTTCGCTTAACAGGGAGCGTCTCGTTGGCGCAGTCTTTCGCAGAGAAGAGAAGCAATCGCAAAGGTTTTGAGCCTTTTATACTTAGGTACATAATTTAAGTTTGTTTATCTACACTTACTTACAAACATATCAGTTAATTTTTTAAAATATTGTCTAAAAATATCTACAATTTTGATAAATATATCAAAATATTTTTCATTGTGCTTCAAAGTTAAATCATATAAATTGTAAGTGTAAATAGATAGCATTAATTAAAAATTGATTATCTCCACTTAACAAAGATAACCAATTAATTTAATAGCTACTAACTAGTTTTGCTGACAATCAAAACAACAAAACAGCCATGAGATATAGGATTACTATTTGATTTTTGAACGAAATTAAGTATTGTAGAGTGTGTTAGAACGGAGTTCGTAACGCACTATGAACACGAGTTTGATGCCGTACTCTCTGTGCTAACACATCCTACGTATATTTTCAGAAATCAAACCGGATTCCTATAGACAAAACTTAAGTCTATTTTATGTTCTGATGCTAGCAAAATTTTTATCAAAACAATAACGAGGATTAATTCTAATGGCAGACAATTCAAGTAATAGTGGTAGCAGTAACCCCTCTACTAGTGGAAACAATGCGATCGGACAATTTGGACAATCACCCTTCGGTCGTTTGAAAGAAGTTGTTCCTGAGAAAGACCTTCCCAAGATATTCAGTGGTGTTGGTCAAGGAGAAAGTGGCGGTAGCCCATTTGGTGGCGGTGCTGCTGCTGGTGCCAGTGGCAGTCAGCCTGATTTACCCTATGGTGGTAATCCTTTCGCTGGCGACAACTTCTGGAATATCTTTGCAGGCGGTGTCAACCCATCCAAAGTCGGTGGTGGCCCATCCGCAGTTGGTGGTAGCCCATCCGCAGTTGGTGGTAGCCCATCCGCAGTTGGTAGCCCATCCGCAGGTAGTAGTAACCAAGGTAGTGGCAGGGACCCTTTGACTGGTTCTGGTAGCCAGGCTGGTGGTATTAGCACAACTGAAATACCGGATGCGTTCGGTTTGAGGGTTACTATTGACAAGCTAGTTAGCTCAAGGCTTGACAAAGAACTCGGTGGCGGAAAAATCCCATCATCTGGTGGTGGACAAATCCCCTCATTTGATGCTGGACAAATCCCCTCATTTGGTGGTGTTGGTCAAAGTCCATCATTTGGTGGTACTGGTGGAGGAATCCCATCATTTGGTGGTACTGGTGAAGGAATCCCATCATTTGGTGGTACTGGTGGAGGAATCCCATCATTTGGTGGTACTGGTGGAGGAATCCCATCATTTGGTGGTCAATAAATCCCGTTTGCTTAATAGAATCCTTGCGAAAATCAGTAGATAAATAGAAGAGAACAATAATCAGTTCTTCAGTACATAGTATGCTAGTACAGCTTGGCGCAAATAAACATACCATTCGATAAAGCTCAAAAGCGCGTATTATCGCTGATGTAACTTCTGCCTTATTGTACTAGTTTGCTATTTTACGCCCTATAACTCTTTACAGGTAAGGATTTGAGAAACATTTTCTGCTAATTTGACAGTAAGATGATTAAAGCCTTTATTATTAAAGAGATTTTGGGTTTAGCAAATTCATAATTGGTATAAGAAGTACTGAAGACCCCATAATTTTTTAACTAAAAATAGGAAAATTAGTGCCAATGGAAGAGTCTGTTGTCAATCCCCTTAATGGTGGAGTTAATCCCTTAAGTGTAAGTGGCCCTAACAGCGTTAGTCCCTTTGCTGGCAATGGCAGTTTTTCTGCTGAAGGCAGCTTGTTGTCGGGTAATACTAATCTGTTATTAGGTAACGGTAACAATGCTATTCCAGGTGGCGGTATTAACCCGTTTGCAGGCGATGCTGGCAGTGGGTTTCAGAAATTAATATTTGATCGATTAAAGTCAATTTTAGGTGATAACTTTTTCAAGGATATTGACAACACATTGGCAGGAGGTAGTAATCCTTTTGCAAACAGTGGTTATCCGATTCCAAGTGGGGCTACTAACCCTTTGGCAGGTAACGGTAATGCGATTCCAAATGGGGCCACTAACCCATTTGCAGGTAACGGTAATGCGATTCCAGGCGGTAGTAACCCGTTTGCAGGAGGTAGTAACCCGTTTGTAGGCGGTGGTAATGCAATTCTAGGAGGAAGTAACCCATTTGCAGGTGGTGCAAACCCCTTTGCAGGTGGTGGTAATCCGATCGCAGGTGCTGGAGGTCTGCTTCAACAATCGCCTTTCGATCCGTTGAAAGAAGTCCTTGGTAATAATTTACCCTTTAGTAACGGTGGGAATACATCTAATCCTGGTAGCCAAACCTTTAATGAGGGCAATGCACCCGTTGGTAAAGGTAACAAGAACCTTGGTGATAATAACGCAACTATTGGTAATTTTAACTCGGATTATGGCAGTAACAGCGCAACCATTGGGAATGGGAACTGGAACTTTAATAATGACAACGCAACCATCGGTAATGGTAACTGGCTATTTGGAAAGAATAACACAACCCTTGGTAACGGCAACTGGTATTGGGACGACGGAAGCAATAATTCAACATTAGGTAATGGTAATTGGCACTTCGGTAGTGACAATTCAACCATTGGAAACGGCAATTGGGATTTTGGTACTGATAACATAATTATTGGTAATGGTAACTGGGTTTTTACCAGTGGAAATGAAATTATTGGTAATGGCAATTGGTTAGCAAAGACTGACAACACAAAAATTGGAGACGTCAATAATATCAGCAGTTTAAAGTTATCCCCACTAGGGATCAAAACTGATGTTAACAATCTGATTGACTCTCTTATAGGCAAAATAGGTCAAAATTTTCTTGGCTTCACAGGAGATTTTGATGAATCGAGTAGCCAAACCTTTAACCGCCTCATCTCTTCTAAAAGTGTTGGTAATGATACTGATATATCTAGCGATATTCAGCAACTTTTGGCATCACTCAGCCCGATTCAAGGAAATTTCATCAATTATCAGCCTGTGCAAAACCCTCAGCCTGTCCCAGAATCTGCTTCTTCAGTGTCGTTAGTAGTAATGGGGCTGGTGTGTTTGCTCTTGTCACTGTTCAAAAAACAACAACACTGTTAAGGTAACGTGAGGCATAACAAATGCCGTTCGTTGGAAGCTCATGTTAATTTTCTGACCTCTCTAGGACTTACGCAAAAAGTCCTAAAAAGCTTAATTTATCGAACCGCCTTTGCGTAGCGTCTCGTAGAGAAGAATCGTAGAGTTTGCGTAAGTTCTACTCTCTTCTAAAAGAGAAAGGCTTTGAATTTTCTACCTTGCTTATCAGGCAATACAGTGTGTACGATTGACTTTGCTCTACACATTGAGATTTGGATTGTATATGTGGGAACTCTAGATTAAAGAAACTTACTGGAGAGTGATTTCTATGTCTACGACCCCAATTAGTGCAACATTGGCACAAACAGATAGAGATGCTGTGTTGCAAGCCATTACCACCATTAAAGAAAAGCTACCATTTTTGGTTGATTTGAGTTCCGACGATCGCAAGACTTTACCCAAGATGGGAGATAAGAGTCGGGCGTTTGTCAGCAAAGCATTAGAGGTGGCGGCGCAGAATCCAGAGTTTTTACCGCGATCGTTCGACTTGGAAGAGATGCGGAAGGATGTGCAATTATTTGAAGCGTTGTATCCGGTGTTGTTGTCGTTGACTCAGTTACAAGAGTTGGTAGATGATACATCTCTTGCAGTCGGTAGTGAAGCTTATGCAGCCGCGTTACAGGTGTATAACTACGCCAAAGCCAGTGGACAGGGCGCGGGTTTAGATGCAGTGGTTGTGGAAATGGGACAACGATTTGCTCGTAAACCTGGAAAATCCAAGTCTCAAAAAGCAGCGTTGTAGAAAATAGCTCAGTACTTGCACTTAAAAGATGCCACGTTGAAGCTCAGAATTTGAATGTTGGACTTAAAAGCACGACATTTCGAGTTCTGAGCTTCATTTTTTGAGTTCAGAGGCTTAACGTTCAAGCAAAAAGGTGCAACTTCCGAGTTCAGAGGCGCAACGGTCGAGCAAAAAGGTGCAACTTCCGAGTTCAGAGGCTCAACGTTCGAGCAAAAAGGTGCAACTTCCGAGTTCAAAGGCGCAACGGTCGAGCAAAAAGGTGCAACTTCCGAGTTCAAAGGCTCAACGTTCGAGTAAAAAGGTCGAACTTCCGAGTTCAAAGGCTCAATTTTGGTGTTCTAATCATTCAGAAGGCAGAAGTACGAGGGCAGGAGGCTCATTCTAGCGACAGGTTTAGACACAACCACCTTTCGTAAAACTGGTGTTCAGGATTGTCAGCCCGATGTGGCGTATTACCTCAGAGTTAACTCGCATCTCTACAATCTCTTTCCATAACTTTTATTCAGCGTTCACAAATTCCAAATACCCACTGCTAAGTTCTTTCACCGCTAAGTCATAAAATTGCTTACCATGTTCAGGCGTTGCTAAAGCCGGATTTGATCCCATACGTCCATCTGGATAACGCACTCGAAAGTCAGCAGCGCTATAAATCCGATGTCCGCTTGCAACTTCTGGTGAAAGATATACTTGCTTAATCGCATTCGGATAAACGTACTGCGTGAGTGCTACTTCACTTGGCGTTGCATGAGAACCTTCTTGATCCCCATATAATTCTTTAGCTAGCTTATATACAGAACCGCACATAAACCAGTTTGCCACTTGACATTGCACATGTTGAGCATTGGGAATCTGCAAATCTTCTAAATGCGCGTAAGTTTCTGAAAAAGCTGCTTTCAGGGTGGCGATATTACCACCATGTCCGTTAATAAAGTAGAACTTGCTAAAACCAGCTTTGGCTAAACAAGTTACATAATCTCGCACTACTTGAATCAAAGTGCTGGGACGCAGACTGATTGAGCCAGGAAAAGCAGTATGATGCAGTGCCATGCCCACATTGATTGTAGGGCCAACGATCGCGCCAGTTGCATCACCTACACCAACTGCGATCGCTTCTGCACAAATGGCATCAGTGCCAATTAACCCCGTTGGCCCATGTTGTTCTGTGGAACCAATAGGGAAAATAATCCCCTTTGACTGCTGTAAATAAGCTTCGACTTCTTGCCAAGTACTTAAATGCAGTAACATTTTTGATGATTTTCCTCAATAAAATGGCAGTGGGACGAAACCTTTTTCTGCTAAACTCCCACTAACCTGATTATGAACTCTCTACATTTTCTGTGGTGGCGATGCTATGAAATTCCATCATCTCTGCCAAAGTTTTATCGGATAACTGAAATATTTTTGCTCATCAACAGTATTTATAGTCCTTCTGCTATGGCCGGACGCTATGTTTTCAATCAAACGCCTCAAAGAATCGAGCGTTATTTTAGTCTTTATATTAGGACTTACGCACACTCTACGAATTCTCGGCGCTCTTGGCGTCTTGGCGGTTCGAGAAATTAAGCTTTTTAGCAATTTTTGCGTAAGTCCTATATATTACCAAACTAAACCAATGGCGATACCATTAGCTATACATATACTCCACAAAGCTTTCGGCGGCTATTTCGTCAGTTTCCTAAAAGCAATTTCTCGCTCGTCTTTGTGAACAATCAGGTAAAATATATCAAGTTAAATTTCAACGGTGATTTTTATCAATACCAAAGAAGTTATAATTACAACCAAGCTGAGACAGCAAAATTTTACAACTATATTTTTAGTTAGCAGCCGCCAACCTGGCAAAAACTTTCTGCCAAATTTGCAGGGAATGAGATTATTTATTTCTATGAATATTGTTTAGGGCATGGAGTCGCAACAAGTTTCGAGAGATATGGATATAAGCAATTTACCGATTCTGCCACTTTATCCTATGACACTCGCTGCGAACCCCATTATAGTAGAAATCAAAATTGAGTTTTGAGACGTTAGTATTGTGGATCATCAACTAGACAACGGGGATCAATCTTTTCTGTTGACTAATCAAAGTAATAATGTTTTTTCACGTCGCTTGTAATTTCCCATGTGCAGGACATGCCAGCAGGAAAAGTCACCAAATCACCTTTACCCATTTGCACTGGCTGTCCACCATCAGGAGTAACAACAACATCGCCTTCCAAAAAGTAGCAAGTTTCTTGAGAATCATAAGTCCAAGGAAATTTTGAAACTTCCTTTTTCCAAATTCCCCATTTAAAGACACCCAATTCATTAAGGCGTTCTTGCACGGGTTGATGCTCAATTTTAATTTCCATATTGTGTTTTATCTAGTTATGTTCAGCAGTAGGATTGAATATCTTCTCCACACTGATCTACTAAATAACACAAAGCGCGAAAACGCAAGTAGACAAGTTCGTTATAAAGCGGATTAAGTTTGCACATTGGCGGAATATGCCCTATTTTGCGACCAAAAAGCATGATATCGCGCTCGAATGGACACTGGGCAGGAATCAGTTTAGCAATAAATTTAGCTAATTTACGATTCTGAATGTCAATTTTATCCACCCATTGACGTAATGGTTGCAGTAAATCTAATTTAGGTCTAGTAAATTGCTTTTTACTACCTTTTTGATTCTTTTCTTCTAAAGGGCTAACAAAAGCAGGCAGAAAAATACGCTGATTAATTGTTTTAAGCATAGTAGTAGGCAAGGTTTTCCTTGTGTAGATGAACTATTTGCCGATTGGAAATATTAACATGTAATCTGTTAAGCAATTTGCATTATGCTTGTAAATTAGCCAGGAAAAAAGCATAAGGCAAATAATTTACATGCATCTTTGGGGGGAAATTGTTTAACTAATTGTTATTTAAGCCCACCAAATCAGGAAGAACTGTCCCGTTAAATACAAAATAACAAAGAAAATATAAAAATGGCATTTCTTTAACTTATGGATTGCTAATATCCGAGATAGCAATCTTATATATTATATATAAATGCCTGGTTCTAAAACTGCCTAGTATCTATAGATGGACTTTGGCTAAGAAAATAACAGTTTAGCTCTAACTCCATATAGGCTTCGCTAGGATTAGCCTCTAATATCTAGCGATTTTAGGCTATTAAATATCTAGTAATCTGTTTGGTATGTTACACTAGCTAGCCTAGATATTATCTAATAAGTAGCAATAAATCCTTTGATAAGCCCCAGCTAATATACTTAAAACTTATACCATTTACAAGAATATTTTGCAATAAATGCATCGCGTGTAAGGACGTACAAGATTATGCCCTTACCAATATAGCGCTTCTCACTTGGGGAGAATACAGTCAACCTTACCCCATATTTGAGGCGTGCAAATACTCCCCTGTCATTACTAAAGAGAGGGGTTAAGGGTGAGATTTAAAAAAGTACTTTATCCAAAGGAGAACCGTTATATATATATCAGATATTTTGTGAAATGGCTTAATTACAAAAAAATGGTATAATAACAGAAATCTTATTTCTTAAAATATCTCAAGCCGTAACGATCTTGATATTTGCTGATATACTCTACATTCTGTTGCTCTAATTTTGACAGCAATTTAGGTGGAAATGCTTTAGGTGAATATATAGGGCGATACCAAGGTTGCTTATTAAAGTAATCTTGTAATTCAGGAGTATCAAAACGGCGTCCGTGACTGGCAAATATCGAATTTCGCATAATATCTAGTGCAAAACCGTCTTTCCCATCCAAATCTGTATCAGTTACAAGTCTTTGGGAAAGCCAGAAATAAGTGCTGACAGCCGTGGTAGCATCTGGCGATATTGTATTTACCGAAGATGTAGATTGAGTTGGAAATGGGGTGGTTGGTATAAATTTAGGAGTTTCTATCACGGGGCTTGTGACAGTTGAAGGCGTTTGTGAAGGTGATACCGTTTTGTCTGCTGTAGATTGAGAAGATTTTGGTAACACTTGGCTAATAATCACAGATGCACCGATTAGCCCACCTGCAATCAAACTGCCGATGAGGATATTATTCTGACTATTACCTTGAGAGGTAGGCTGTAGTTTGACAGGTACTGTTTGAGGTGGCGGTGCAGAGAATACAGTCGGTTGAGTTAAGAGGGGTTGCGTCGGTGGAATTGGATTTGCTATGCTCTGCAAAGTATCCAGCATTGCTCTGGCTGTGGGGTAGCGATCGCGCGGATGATATGCGATCGCCCGATCAATTACTCCTGCCATAATTGGGCTAACATGACTCGCGTACTGTCGCCACACGATTTCACCCGTCTGGGAATCCGTTTCTAGTTGTTGCGCCTGTTTACCAGTCAGCAAATAAAATTCATAAGATAGTTTTCCCCAAAACTACCTTCATTTCAAATCTAGTAAACCTTCTTCTTTCAATTTCGGATTGAAGCGAATTTGCATTTGCAAACCACGCACTTCTAATAAATGGGTTGAAATTTCTGCTTCTACTCTCCGCGCCACATTTTTAAGAATTTTTATTTGTGCTAATTCATCATTAGCTGGATTTTGATAATTTGCCTGTTCTTCAGGTGTCATTACCACTTTGATATCAATGGGATGAGTCCATTTTTCTTTTTGATCCCCATTTCCCCAAGGGACACTGCCATTTTCAGCAATCCAAGCATTTTCAGTATTTTCTAAAATTGTGCGACTAGGGCGTTCAATAGTTTGAACTTTTACCCAATAACATTGCTGTGCCTGACGGACTAAATGCTGTTTGAGGCTGAGGTAAACATCACGGGAATATCCTACAAATTGCAGCACTTTTTCTTGGTCAAAGATAGCATAGACACCGATTTTACCTTGAAATTGTTCGGGTAATTGACCGCGATCGTCAATGTAAGGAATGTATTCTAGGGCTGCCAAAGAAGAAAGATTTGTTTCAAGAGCCATACATCAAATATTAAACTTACTATTTGCCTGCAAAATTGCTAAATAGGAAAAAACTATTTTTAAAATCACCCGTTATCCACTTTTTGGTAAATTGCACAAAGACGACTGGGTTGGAAAATCTTAGCACTAAACATGAAATTTGGTGGAACATTGATAATGGCATATTCATCAGATTCATGATACTTTTCAAATTCTGCTGGCATTCCTTTCGTGGTAGTTAAGCTGTAAGGAACTGGTTGGAAAAGTAATTTTGTAAATTTAACTTGCTCACACTGCAACTGTTGACAAATTTGCTTTAAGAAAGCCTCGCTGGTCAATAAATTGAATAAATTTTCTTGAGCTTGTGCTTCAAGAGTGAAACTGCTATCAAAGTTCTGAACGATTTTCAAGGTCATTTTTTGTATAGGTAGCTATTAATTACTAAGTGATGAGACAGGATAAGCAACAATCCAAAAGTGCTGGACAACGAAGCCTGCCTTTTGGTGCAGATGAGCTTTATGAAAAATTACCACTTTAAGATCAGCCTATTGGATTGTGTGACTTCTGTCAGCCACAGGAGTAAGCTGGCATGATTAAGAATCGTGAAGTTTAGCAGATTTTTAAGGATAGATGATTTTTCCTTAAGATTGTACTAAAGCGATAGCCTATGGTGGGCTGCGTCTACGCACTTATCACACCAACTCCCACTCTCACAACGATTCTTACACAACAAAAATGAGTGGATAATTGTGATATAAATCACAACTATCCACTCAAAGTTTAGTAAATCGGGTTTACTAGAAAAACCCAAGTAGATTATTAAAACTTGGCAAACTTCAAACCAATTAACGTGACTCAGTTCCCTGATTGGGGCTGCCTGCTACAGAATCATTTTCTGGTGCTTCTGGTGTAGCAGTGGGTTTAGCATCGCTCTTTTCATCATCGCCAGTTTTGCGCTGACTTTCGTCAACAGTGGTTTCGTAATTACCAGAACTGGGTGTATTTTCTTGGCTACCAGCTTTTTGTGGTTCAGACATTATTACATTCCTAATAATTTTATTGTTGGTATTATCTTAAGAAGGTTAGGGGTGTGAGTGCATCTATCCAGATATAGTTATGGCTGATTTCTACCTCTATCGGAAGTATTGTTTAGTACTACTCATGTATACTGATAAAAATCCAGAAATGTAGAGTTTTTTAAGCTTACAACGCTTTCTATGCTTAAGGAAGGTTTATTGCCGCCGACCTGGACTAGGTGAATAATATGATGTGATCATTGTGATACATACAAACTATCAAAGTGTAATTAATGAACCAGAGCAATCTATCCTTACCATCTGGGTGTATGCTTCGCAAGGCAACCTCTGGGGATCAGTGGTCGATTCGGTTGCTGGTGTTTTCAGCGAAACTCGACCCAACTCAATTAAATTGGCAGCAATTTTGGGTAGTTGAATGCAATCGCAATCTGGTAGCTTGTGGACAGCTACGTAATTTCTCAGGGGCACAAGAACTTGGTAGTTTGGTCGTTGCATCACCTTGGAGAGGTCGCGGTTTGGGTACTTTGCTAACGCAGCATTTGATTAATACAGCAACGCAACCACTTTATCTTGAATGTTTAGGTGAACGATTGGCGAAGTTTTACAGTCGCTTTGACTTTGTGCCAGTATCTTTTGAAGACTTGCCAGAATTCCCCAGCACAAAAGGTAAGTCTTCGCTCAAGGGGAAATTTAGATTCTCGCAATTAGCTAAAAGGCTGTTCAGAGTTCCTGTGGTGTTTATGGAACATCGAGGTAATTCGTCATGACGCTCTCTACGAGACGCTAAAAGCGTAGCTTGCAACTCTTACATACGCGGACTCGCTAACGTAATTAGTAATTAAGATCGCAGAAAAAAAGCTTGATACAAGCTGTTTCCAACCCTTTATTTTCGCTCATTCCCCATTCCCCACTCCCCACTCCCCATTTTCAAATCTGAGGTTTAGCAAAAACTGTTAGCAACACAGGCCCTAGTAAATAGTGGTGATTCAAACACAATAACCCAGCCGAGGAGCCAAGAAGTTGACGTTGATTAGGGTTGTAGAGTCTAATTCCAAGGGTAGAAAGTGGCAATAATTGAGGTTCTGTCTCTTTTATGGAGGTAAAATCAACCAAGTAAAAGCGTCCACCGGGAGAAAGTACCCGTGCTATCTCACTAAGCACCTGTTTAGGTTCCAAATAGTGCAAAAAGCTGATAGTGCTGAAAACAGCATCAAATTGACCATCAGCAAACGGAAGAGACTCAGCTTTGCCCTCGACATAAATTAAGCGTGGACGGTGGCGGTTACTCTGTCTAGCTACCCGCAACATATTAGCAGATAAATCCAATCCGATCGCTTGCAGGTCGGGAAACTGAGTCGCAAGGCGCTCAAGTAAGCGTCCAGTGCCACAGCCGATATCAAGTACATTTGCTGACTCTGGTAAATCGACATACTCCAGCAACCGTTTGTGAACGGCTCGATAAAACACTGAAGGAAAGAGCCAGTCATAACTTGGTGCCCATCGGTCAAAAAGGAACTTTTTGTTACTAAAAAAGTCATTAGTCATTAGTTTTCGCAGTTTACCTGAAGAGGTTCAAATACAACCAACTGATCTATAGGAATCCGGTTTGATTTCTGAAAATATACGTAGGATGTGTTAGCACAGAGAGTACGGCATAAAACTCGTGTTCATAGTGCGTTACGAACTCCGTTCTAACACACTCTACAATACTTAATTTCGTTCAAAAATCAAATAGTAATCCTATAGTTTGAAATTATTAAGGTGAAAATTTATGACAAGTTTTATTCAAACCAGGTTACACAATGATTTACTCCATCCAGTCCGTCAGTGGTTGGAAACGATAGAAATTCATAACTCCAAATTGGCTCATTTCTTGTGCAAAGCTATTCCTGCTCAGTGTCCCTTTGAGCGAGATATCACGCTTTTTAGCCGGAAGCTGTTTCACATTCCTCCGATGTGTAAATTAAATCCCCTATACGACGAAGTGGTTGGTTTGCGTTTTAAAGCGCTCTGTTATCTTGCCGATAAATGCGGTGAAGATGTTACAGCCTATTGTTAATAGCTAGTTGGATAGTTATTTGATCAAGCAGCGATCAGTAATTGTAGATTTACGGTTGTTACTTACTCAGGTTTATACTAAGCTAACGTACACCCAATTTAGATGTTTGGCTATTTAAGTAGCTGACACCACGAAGACAGTGTTTCCAGACAGTATTTTTGCTTACCGTATCCTGCTGAAATCATTAACATTATCATGACGCACATCTTACTGGTTGAAGATGAAGTCAAACTGGCACGATTTGTCGAATTGGAATTGAATTATGAAGGCTATCAAGTCAGTATTGCCTACGATGGATTAACTGCACTTACCGCAGCGCGTAAGTTACATCTAGATTTAGTAATTTTAGACTGGATGTTGCCTGGTTTATCGGGATTGGAAATTTGCCGCCGTCTGCGAAGTATTGCACAGAAAGTGCCGATAATCTTATTAACTGTCAAAGATGAAGTGAGCGATCGCATTGCAGGCTTAGACGCTGGTGCTGATGATTACCTGGTTAAACCCTTCAGCGTTGATGAATTATTAGCCAGAGTTGGCGATCGCTTGCGAAGAAGCCAGCAAGTAGAGGGTGCAGATGTTTTAGAATTTCAAGACCTGACTTTAAATCGTCGCACGCGCCAAGTGTACCGAGATCAGAGGTTAATTGAGTTAACTGCTAAGGAATTTGATTTACTAGAATATCTACTGGCCCATCCGCGACAGGTAATTACCTGCGATCGCATTTTAGAGGAAGTCTGGGGTTACGGCTTCATGGGCGATGCCAACATCATTGAACTTCAGATGCGCTACCTACGGCTGAAACTTGAAGCCAATAACGAAAAGTGCCTCATTCAAACTGTGAGTGGTGGCGGCTACACATTGCATGATTGAATTTGGGATGGGGAATGGGGAATTTTCCCCCTACTCCCCACTCCCTTCCAGTATGAAATAACGGTAAAACCCCAAAGTTTTCTACTTTAGGAAGATTTGGGGTTTTTGGCAATCTGAGTAAAAACTCATCCAACTCAGGGTTAATTATATTAGGATGCACAAAGCTGTCATCATCTAAAATCTAAAACTGCATGACTTATCTAGAAACAGCAGCGCAATTCTACCGCGAAGTTGCCGAAACCCCGCAAGTTGGACTTTGTTGTGTGCAAAGTACACCCCTGCAACTACCAGGGTTGAAAATTCCTTTGCCAATGCAGGAAATGAACTATGGTTGTGGCACTACCGTTCACTCCATGGAACTAGGAAACCAACCTACCGTGCTGTATGTCGGTGTTGGTGGTGGCTTAGAAGCGTTGCAATTCGCTTATTTTTCCCGCCATGCAGGTGCTGTGATTGCCGTTGAACCGGTTGGGGCCATGCGGGAAGCAGCAGCACGCAATCTGGAAATTGCTGCTCAAGAAAACCCGTGGTTTGACACCAGCTTTGTAGAAATCCGCGAAGGGGATGCTTTTAACTTACCCGTTGCTGATAGTACCGTCGATATCGTGGCGCAAAATTGTCTTTTCAATATCTTTGAACCACAAGATTTAACCCGTGCTTTAAAAGAAGCCTATCGGGTATTAAAACCAGGCGGACGTTTGCAGATGAGCGATCCAATTGCCACTAGTCAAATTCCAGCACATCTTCAACAAGATGAACGACTGAGAGCCATGTGTTTATCAGGCGCACTCACATATCAACAGTATACTGAACGGATTACAAATGCTGGCTTTGGTCAAGTTGAAATTCGCGCCCGTCGTCCTTACCGTCTACTAGATTCTCAGACTTATAATTTAGAAGAACACCTACTTTTAGAAAGTCTGGATTCCGTCTCCTTTAAAGTTGCTATTCCAGAAGATGGTGCTTGTATCTTTACGGGAAAAACAGCAGTTTATGCTGGCTTGGAACCCTTTTTCGATGACTCAGCAGGGCATCTACTCCAGCGAGGGATTCCCGCAGCTGTGTGTGATAAAACTGCTGCTAAACTTGCCGCTATCAACCCAGCAGAAATAATTGTTACCAATTCAACCTGGCACTATAGCGGTGGTGGTTGCTGTTAATTTTTTAAGTAAGAATTCAGGCGTCAGAAGTCAGAATATACTCTGTACGGCTGGGAATGAATGCACATGAATATTTCATTAATTGCATTATTAATTCTGGATTCTGGATTCTGACTTCTTCTTTATAAACCTTAAAATGTTGTTAATTAGTCTATTTATTGCCACGCTTTTTTTAGCATACTCGAATGGTGCAAATGACAATTTTAAAGGAGTTGCAACGTTGTTTGGTAGCCGAACCTGTAGCTATCAAACAGCAATTTTGTGGGCAACTTTTACAACTTTTGCTGGTGCAGTTGCTGCAACTTTTGTGGCAAGTAGGCTAATTAAAAACTTTTCTGGTAAAGGACTAGTGCCTGATGCGATCGCTAATTCACCAGAGTTTCATTTGGCAGTTGCGATCGCTGCTGGTTTAACTGTACTGATAGCCACCTTCATGGGGTTTCCCATTTCCACAACTCACAGTTTAACAGGCGCGCTAGTTGGCGCTGGATTAGTTGCGATCGGACTCAAAGTTAATTTTGCAGCTTTGGGAACTTCTTTTATTTTGCCTCTATTACTTAGTCCAATTATTGCTATTCCTTTGGGGGCAGGAATTTACAGTTTATATAACTATATAATTTCAAAATGGAATCTGTCAGTCAATCAAAAAATGATTGATACTTGCCATTTTCTCAGCGCTGGAATTGTCAGTTTTGCTAGAGGATTAAATGATACTCCCAAGATTTTTTCACTCATTCTAGTTATTGAATATTTTTCGATTCAGGGGGGAATGATCACGATTGCGATCGCAATGGCACTTGGCGGTTTAATCAACTCCCAAAAAGTTGCAGTAACCATGAGTGAAAAGATTACCTCATTGAATCATACTCAAGGCTTATCAGCAAATATAGTAACCGGAATTCTGGTAATTGCAGCTAGTCAGTTTGGGCTTCCGGTTTCTACCACTCACGTTTCAGTTGGTTCTATTTTTGGAGTAGGGTTGACTAGCAAAAAAGCCAATATGAGTGTTTTTTATCAGATACTATTGTCGTGGATTTTAACTTTACCTACTGCTGCAATTATTAGTGCAATAACCTATAGATTATTACAAGGTTAGAATAATTGAATATATTTTTGCCATATTTAAGGAGTAATTAATGCAAACTCAATCTAAAATTACACCATTTAAAAACAAACTCAATTCTCCTTTTAAAAAAAAGGGAATCACTGTTTTACAAATTAATCTAGGTAAGCGTTGTAACCTTGCTTGTACACACTGTCATGTCGAAGCTGGCCCAAAACGTACAGAAGAACTTTCTCCTGAAGTTTGCGAACAATTGATTTCGCTAATCCATAAATTTCCTGAAATTAAAATTGTAGATTTGACTGGTGGCGCACCAGAAATGAATTATGGATTTAAACCATTGGTAGAAGCAGCAAGAACAACTGGTAAACAGGTAATTGTCCGGTCTAATTTGACCATTTATTTTGAAGATGGATTTGCTGATTTACCAGAATACTTTGCTCAACACCAAATAAGAGTTGTGGCTTCCCTACCCTGCTACCTAGCAGATAATGTTGATAAAATGCGCGGTGCTGGTGTTTTTGATAGTTCAGTCAAAGCTTTGCAGTGGCTGAACCAACTCGGCTATGGTAAAGAGCCAAATTTAATTTTGGACTTGGTATTTAATCCTCAGTTACCCACGAATGAAAATTTTTCCTTAGCTCCCGAACAGACCAACCTAGAACGAGATTACAAAATGTTCTTACAAGAACATTTTAATATTGTGTTTAGCAAACTCTTTACTATTACCAACCTACCAGTTGGTAGAACCAAAATGCATTTAGAACGGAGAAAACTGTACACTAGCTATTTGCAGTTTTTAGAATCGCATTTTAATCCTGACACAGTTGAACATTTAATGTGCCGCGATGAACTTTCAATTGACTATCTAGGCAATGTATATGATTGCGATTTTAACCAAATGATGAATTTGCCTGCAAAAAACCGCAATGGTGAAACTTTGACAGTTAGCAAACTATTAGAAGCTGACAGTTTAGACCTGATTAGTGAGATACAAACTGCTGCTTATTGCTATGGCTGTACTGCTGGATGTGGTTCTAGTTGTGGCGGTGCTTTGCTCTAAAGGCAAATAAAATAGCGTAGCCAACTCATTTTTTAAGACTCTTTTATAAATCTAATATTGTTTCTTTGTGAGGTCACGCCAAATCTCTTAAATTATTATTTTTTGGCGTACTTGGCGCTCTTGGCGGTTCGATAAATGAAACTTTTTGGTCATTTTTGCGTAAGTCCTATCTTAAAATTAAAGAAAATTTTATAATATTTATAATAGTATTTTCACGCTGCTGAATTAAAGGAGACTGTGACCACTACATTACACTGGCAGGAACGGGTTGGTAATCAAAGAGATTGGGTTTGGCGCGGCTGGCAAACACGTTACACTTACATTCGCCCTAGCCAAAATCACCACAAGACAACACCATTGATATTGCTACATGGCTTTGGCGCTTCTATTGGTCATTGGCGACATAATTTAGAAGTGTTAGGTGAGCATCACACAGTTTATGCCATCGATATGCTGGGTTTTGGCGCTTCTGAAAAAGCCGCAGCTAATTACAGCATCGAACTCTGGGTTGAGCAAGTTTACGATTTTTGGAAAACATTTATTCGTCAACCAGCAATTTTGGTAGGCAATTCCAACGGTTCACTGATTTCTATGGCCGCCGCTGCCACTCACCCCGATATGGTGCTGGGTATGGTGATGATGAGTTTACCCGACCCTTCATTAGAGCAAGAAGCAATCCCGCCTGTACTGCAACCAGTTGTCAGAGCAATTAAAAATATTGTCGCTTCACCGTTGATTCTTAAACCTGTATTTAACTTCGTGCGCCGTCCTGGAGTGCTGCGTCGCTGGGCAGGTTTAGCCTATGCTAACCCAGAGGCGATTACCGATGAACTCATAGAAATTTTAGCAGGGCCTCCCCAAGATAAAGGTTCCGCTAGAGCTTTCAGTGCTTTGTTCAAAGCAGCAATTGGTATTAACTTTAGTCCCAGTGTCAAGACAGTATTACCAACCTTAACAATTCCGATGCTGTTAATTTGGGGACAAAAGGATCGGTTTGTTCCCCCAGCCCTTGCTAACCAATTTGCCCAATATAACGAGAAATTGGAAGTGCTGAATTTAGAAGACGTGGGTCATTGTCCCCATGATGAATGTCCTGAACAAGTCAATCAAGCTATTTTAGATTGGATTGCGAGGTGGGTTAGCGTAGGCATAGCCCACCGCAGGCATCGCTAACCGTTGCTTACTCCCTAAATATTATGCAATGGGAGCGTAGGCGTAGCCCGCCCTAGGCATCGCGCCAACCAATACCTTTGCCACTATTGAATTTTGAATTGCTTAAGACTTAGCCAATCGTGGCTTGGTTAGTGTCAACATCTGTAGCCCCACTAACAGAACGAGCTACAGAAACCATCTTGTTGAGAATTTCTTGACTGGGAACTTTACCTTTCAATACCACAGTGCTACCTGTCTGAGCAACCCAAAGGGTATTAACATCATCGAGTTGGGGGTCTTGATCAAATGCTAACGCGACCCGCTTTGCCAAACCACTTTGGTCATATTCGCCGCTTAAACCCACACGTTCTGGGGGTATTGATTGCGTAGCAGTAGACGCAACGTTAGTATTAGGAGCTTGCGCTATTGACTGTGCAGTAGGATTTACTTGTGCATTTTGAGGTTTTTCCATCCCAAATAGTCTTTTTAACCAACCCATAAAAACTTTTCTCCTATTAGAGCCTTGTTAAGTCTGAGTATAAAAGCTTCACAAAAATGCCGCATCTACCAAAGAAAAGAGATACATTCAATGAAATTACTCCTTACAGGATGATTTCTGCCCAATTATTTATCTCTAGAGAATGCAATGAGTGCAGCTATTGAGTTTACAATAAAAGGTCGCACTGACAATTAGTGCAGTAGTACGCTACGACAAAAATAAACATATATTTGACAAAGTGTCAAGAGTTTGTAACTCAAGGAATTTTGATTGAATAAGTGAATTCTGCCGTAGCGTCTAGAGTCTGTTTTCCTCAAATCCTGTGCTAGCCTCTGTTGGCGAAGATGAAACATACCCTTTCAGTTCTCGTAGAAGATGAGGCGGGTGTTCTTTCCCGCATTTCTGGTTTATTCGCCCGTCGCGGCTTTAATATTGAAAGCCTTGCTGTTGGCCCTGCTGAACAAGGAGGAGTCTCTCGAATTACTATGGTTGTACCTGGTGACGATCGCGTTATCGAGCAACTTACCAAGCAACTATACAAGTTAGTCAATGTCCTTAAGGTACAAGATATTACCGAAACTCCTTGTGTAGAGAGGGAATTGATGCTCTTGAAGGTGAATGCTAGTACCAGTAATCGTTCAGAAGTGATCGAACTGTCTCAGATTTTCCGGGCGCGAGTGGTGGACGTGGCGGAAGATTCTCTCACCTTAGAAGTTGTAGGAGATCCAGGTAAAATGGTAGCGATCGTGCAGGTGTTGCAAAAATTTGGTTTGAGAGAAGTCGCCCGCACTGGCAAAATTGCCCTGACTCGTGAATCCGGTGTGAATACAGAGTTACTCAAGTCCTTGGAAGCAAAAGTTTAGTTGGGAACATTAGAACCCCACCCCCACTCCCTTCCCCACTTTTCGAGGGTTGGGGGGATCTTCCGGGGTTATCGTAACAATGACTGATTAGGCGTTAACTGGCTCTCAAAACGGCTGTAAACAACTTGGGTTGGATACCAAGAAGAAAACCAGTACAAATCTTGAATAACTTTGCAATAACTACTCCCATCTGCCACCTCAAAGTAAACCAGACCTAAATTATTAAATCCAACTACTTCTCGCCCCTCCTGAACCCAACGAAATTTCCAAAACATCAGGGGTTGTAACCATTTCCATTTTGCATTTTCGGCTTGTTTCCAGGGAGCTATTAACGATGATATATCTGCTCCGAAGCGACAAGTCTGAACGCTGTTTCGAGGTATCCACTCCAACACACAATGCCACTCAGAGTTAGTCAGCAACTGGCGATTATGCTGTAATTGTTTCTCTGAAACTTCTACCATATTGGGTGGATCAATCCAACCTATCCAATGTCGCACCTTTTCTGGTAGCAGCCAATGTTTCAATCGTGTATGAATAAGCCGTGTCAAAATCTCTTCATTCTTCAATGCACTAGCAGTTAACTGCACTAAAACAGACTGTAATTTGGAATGAGTGCGTGCATAAGACAAGTGAGCAACAGAACTGTAATGAATATCTCCTGATAGAATAACGACTTGTTGACGTTCCTCAAACAAAGTAGTTAGAAATTTCGCCAGTGCTTCAACGTTAATGTTCCAGGCATCTCCAACATCGGTTGAAAAAACTTTCTCCCGTTGTAAGTGCCAATCGTGAATCCAATCAATAACTTGTAGTCCGAATACATTCGTGGGCGCAATCACAAATGTAGTTTGAATTTGAGTTTGTTCTGCTATTTCTTGTAAAGGTAAAACTAGTTGTTGCTCAAAGGCTTTTGGACACAGCAGCATTGGTGGTGCAATTGGTTTTTGATCGGCTGGATAACCCCGCCAAGTCCGCGTATCCAGCACAATTACTTGATGGCAATCGCTTCTGACTATGTAGTGCCAAGTGATTGCTTCAGGATGTCGATCTAGAATGAATACTGCACCATCTCGAACTAAAATAGGTAAGTCTGTGTGGGGATCGTTAGCTGGCATACCTATATAATGAGCGATCGCTTCATCAGCCTTTGCATCTCTTCCTTTAAAAGCTGACCAAGCTTGTGCAGCCTTCAAGAGCTTTTCACCGGATTTACCTTCTGCAAATTGCTCAGGCGTATTGCCCCAACCTTGAAACACAGTGTAAGCTAACAAGGCATTTTGGACTATTCTTCGTCCTAAAGGATGTCCCAGGACTCGCAAACACCAAGCTTGGTTCAAATTCCAGTCATCAGTAACATCATGGTCATCAAAGATGGTGTACATGGGAATATTGGCAAGGGCGCGGCGCACTTTCCCAAGGGTATAAATAAATTGTCGCAAATGCTGGACTTGTCGGTTCCAGTTCTTGATAGCTTTTCTCTTGCGCGTTACTTGGTGTCCTTTGGGAAATGCGGCTGGCCAACACACTGGTGACCAAGCTAGTAAATAAGTAGCGTAATATTCACCCAGACTGAAAAGATGACTGTTAACTTTCTCAGCTTTATTATGTAATCCTGCGGTCAATCCAGCTTGATTTGTCGCCACATCAGCCCGCTCTCCAGGGGGTAGTTGCTGCGGAGTGTAGTATATTCCATTCACAGGAAGTTGTTCTTCCCAACCCAAAAGGGCATCACCAAGCGTACTGGCAACCCACAGCGACGGTTCTGCTACATCGTCGCCGTAAATTTGATCTCCAGTAAGGAATAGCTGGTGAGGGCGGTGTTGGGGTTGATTTGCTTTTGCTTCAATCAAACCGTCAAGAATCGGCAGTGCATCAAATCCATGACCGTGAGGTTTACGGCAGGAAGCATGAATAATTTGCAAATCTTGCAGACGGTTTGGCGGCAAAACAAAGGTTGGTTTTTGATGCTCAAAGTAGCTGATGCTGACTGTAGGAAAGGGGTGTGAGCATAATGCTTGCTGTAGCCTTTGCTGCGTTTGGTCAGCGAGAGTGAATTGGAGGTCGTATGCATATATGCGGTTACTAGTTAAACGATGCTCCTCCATAGACCGAGCTGTTATAGCAGCAATGTGAAGATACTTGCCCAAAGCGACGGTAGAGCGTTGTCCCTCTAATAAGCAATTTCCTAGTACTTCACCATCATTTGTTGTGCCATAAACTTTGAGTTCTACTTGACAAAACTGTTTCAGTGCCACCCATACTGTCACTGAGTCGGGTTCAGTATGTTTTAGGATCGGCCCCGCCAAAATAAGCGGCAGTTCTTGTAAAAACTCGTCCCCAACTTGATACTTCATTGTAAACAGTTGACAAAGTGGTGGTGTTTTGGATAATGTTGCTTTATTTCTAAAATGGCAGTCGAAAAATCCTTGCGATAAAGAACTACTATAAATAATCCAATCACCAAATGGGAACGAGTGTTTCGCCAGTCCTCCATCTGACACACCCCATAATTAAGCGGCCGAACTGTAAAATATGCTCATCAACTGCAAAACCAGGCTGTTTTATGATCCGACTTACAAAACCCGAAGATGCAGCAGCACTGATTGCCGTAGCCAACACAATCGGTTTTGAGCCGAATGAGCTTGAGGAACTCGGCAACATGCTGGCTGACTACCTCGAGGGCAACAGCGACAGCGAACGCTTCTGGATCACCGACGACGATGACAAAGACGGGCCAGTGGGGGTCGCCTACTGTGAGCCTGAACGGATGACCGATCAGACGTGGAACCTACAATTGATCGCCATTCACCCCGACCACCAGGGACAAGGGCGCGGTGGGAAACTGCTGCGCTACGTTGAAGAAACTTTGAAGGCATGCGGTGGACGAATGCTACTGGTAGAAACGTTAGCGAGCTTCGAGCGTACACGCAGTTTCTATGCGAAGTACGGCTATGAAGAGGAGGCTCGCATCCGAGACTTCTATACGGCGGGGGCTGATAAGATTGTGTTTCGTAAAGTGTTGAATGCGGACTAGATCGCAGTAACCCATGATTAACAATTCAAAATTCACGCATTGAAGAGAGTTTCAGACGGGGACTGTTACCCCGACTGAAGACGTACCGAAAATCTGGGATGATGCCACGTGTTCCCCAGTCTCTTTTAATTAATTCCGAGCGATACCTTCTTGACGCGCTGCTTGTTGTACAGCAGCAGCAACAGCAGTAACAACGCGCTCATCAAAAACGGAAGGTATAATATGTTCCCGATCCAAGTCTGAAGGCTTAACTAAAGAAGCGATCGCACTTGCAGCTTCTAGGTACATTGTGGTGGTAATTGTCTTTGCCCGACAATCTAAAGCACCACGGAACACTCCAGGAAAAGCTAAAACGTTATTGATTTGATTTGGGTAATCACTGCGACCGGTAGCGATCACAGCTACATCTTTGCTGATTAATTCAGGCTGAATCTCTGGAATCGGATTTGCCATTGCAAAGACAATTGGCTCTTTCGCCATCGATTGCACCATTTCTGGTGTCAAAACTCCTGGTGCGCTGACTCCAATAAATACATCTGCCCCTTGCATTGCACCCGCTAATGTACCCTGAGCTTTCACGGCAAATTCAAGTTTTTCTTCTGTCAAATCGGTACGACTAGTAGAGATAATTCCTTTAGAGTCGCACATCCAGATTTTTTCTGCCCCAGCTTTCCTCAGTAACCGAGCGATCGCCACTCCCGCCGCCCCAGCACCATTAATCACGATGCGGATTTCCGCCATTGATTTATGTACCAGCTTTAGGGAATTAAACAATGCTGCCAAGGTGACAATTGCTGTACCATGCTGGTCATCGTGAAAAACGGGGATATCTAACTCTTGGCGCAATCTTCTTTCAATTTCAAAGCAGCGAGGTGCAGCGATATCCTCTAAATTCACACCCCCAAAAACTGGCGCGATATTCTTGACTGTCTGAATAATTTCTTCTGTATCTTGGGTGGCCAGACAAATGGGAAAAGCATCTAGCCCTGCAAATTCCTTGAACAGCATTGCTTTGCCTTCCATGACTGGGAGAGCAGCATCTGGGCCGAGATTTCCCAATCCCAAAACGGCGCTACCATCGGTAACAATGGCAACAGTGTTTTGTTTGATGGTTAACTTATAAACTTCCTCTGGATCTTGAGCGATCGCTGTACAAATTCGACCAACTCCGGGTGTGTAAGCCATTGCTAAATCAGACACACTTTTTAAGGGAATTCTGCTGGTAATGCTGATTTTGCCACCGCGATGTAAATTAAAGGTGCGATCATAGACACTGAGTAACTTGATGTCTGGCAATGCTTTGACTGCTTGCACAATGGTTTCAGCATGTTCAGTACTAGCAGCATCAACAGTAATATCGCGGGTGGATTCTTTGCGGGTTTGCTCGATTAAATCAATTTGACCGAGATTACCGCCAGTAGTTGCGATCGCCTGAGTTATCGATGCTAACATCCCCACACGATTGGGAATCTGCAAGCGCAGTGTCAAACTAAAACTAGAATTAGGAGTTAGGTTTGCCATGTTGATTTTGGATTTTAAGTTTTAGATTTTATATTGAATTGAGACAAAAACTAAAATTTTAGAGTTGTAATCAGTGAAAATACAATGAATATTAACTCTGGAGAGAACCGTCAGTAGTTAGTTTATTCACTGCTTACAGTTTTAATAATTATTTTTATTTATACCAATGCATTTACTAATATAGATGAGTAACAATTTAGTAATTGTACCCAAATACACCAGATATTTTTTTTAAATTTTATCTGTGTAAATTTTTATATAAAAAAGCGCCCTCTTGACAGAGAGCGCGGTGAATTTTAAATTACAACTAACCTTGACACTCTGCGGTCTAAAGACACGCAGATTCTCTAAGACTTAGCTTAAAAGGGATAGTCAAATATCCCCCTAGACGCTCAAAACAACTACCAGTACGAGAGATATTGCAATTGCGCTTACTTAGAATGCTTTCCGAGTTCATCACTTGCCAGTTCGGTGCGCTCCGTGCTTTCCCATTACTTGTTTGCCCAGAGCTGCAATTTGTGCAGGTACGAGGCAAGTCAGGGGTCACTCCTTACAAAACACTTCTTAGCGCAGATGATTATTCCTACTCGCACAACAATATTATCATTTTTCACGGTGGTTAAAACCACCCGTGGCGCGTTTCCTCCACTGCCTGAAAGTCAAGTGGCTTCCACGCGTTCCACAATGTTGTTGTGAATTGCAGGTGCTATCGTTGCCAGAGGTACTGCCTCACCAGCCGCTAAATCTAAGGGGAAGTTGTGAGCATTGCGCTCGTGCATCACTTCTATACCTAGATTGGCGCGGTTTAGCACATCTGCCCATGTATTAACTACATGACCTTTAGAGTCAAGAACTGACTGGTTAAAGTTGAAACCGTTGAGGTTGAACGCCATAGTACTGATGCCCAATGCCGTCAACCAGATACCAACTACAGGCCAAGCAGCCAAGAAAAAGTGCAAGGAACGCGAGTTATTAAAGCTGGCATATTGCCAGATTAAGCGCCCAAAGTAACCGTGAGCCGCTACGATGCTATAGGTTTCTTCTTCTTGACCAAACTTGTATCCGTAGTTTTGAGATTCACTTTCAGTCGTTTCTCTAACTAAAGAGGAAGTCACCAAAGAACCGTGCATCGCGCAGAACAGGGAACCACCGAACACTGCCGCCACGCCCAGTTGATGGAATGGGTGCATGAGGATGTTATGCTCGGCTTGGAATACCAACATGAAATTAAACGTGCCACTAATGCCCAAAGGCATCCCGTCAGAAAAGCTACCTTGACCAATTGGATAAATTAAAAAGACAGAAGTCGCAGCAGCTACAGGAGCAGAGTAAGCAACGCAAATCCAAGGACGCATCCCCAAACGATAGCTTAACTCCCATTGCCGACCGAGCCAGCAGAAGATACCAATCAGGAAGTGCAAGACAATGAGCTGATAAGGGCCGCCGTTGTATAGCCATTCATCCATTGAAGCAGCTTCCCAAATGGGGTAGAAGTGCAAACCAATGGCATTAGATGTGGGTACAACAGCACCAGTGATGATGTTATTGCCGTATAATAAAGAACCAGAAACTGGCTCCCGAATGCCATCAATATCAACGGGTGGTGCGGCAATAAAGGCAATAATGAAACAGATGGTAGCGGTCAATAGGGTAGGAATCATTAAAACGCCGAACCAGCCGATATAAAGCCGATTGTCGGTGCTAGTAATCCATTGACAGAAACGATTCCACAGGTTGCCGCTTTCGCTTCTTCCTAAAGTTGTGGTCATAACTGTGTTGTTTATAAATCGCTGACAACAAACTTTCCCAATTTTTAAGAATTGAGAATTAAGCTGTTTTCAAAGACTTTCGCCAAATACCTTCCCCCTAATCGCCGGGACTCTCCGGAATTACCTCACACCAAAAATGCTGTTAACTAATTTCCCAAGGGAGACTGTCTGAAAAAAGGGAAAACTTTCCCGGCTCCTAATATCACGTTTTACATTAATAATTTGTATTTTTCAAGACATTATTTTTAAGTTTTGCTAAGTTAAACGCTCAAGAAACTCAGCATGTACTTTTGAATTTAATCCTTGTTGCAGTACTGCTATAACTTTTGTCATATCTCCTGTGATTAGTGAGGTGACAGCTATAATAACTACTTAGCAGCTTTCGCTTTAAACATTAAATACGTTCCTCCTAACCCTTCTACAATTGTGCGTGTATTGGCAATCATCATTTTTTGATAAGTGTCCGCCTCGCTTCCGGGTTCACCAAG
Source organism: Nostoc commune NIES-4072 (assembly GCF_003113895.1). NCBI lineage: Bacteria > Bacillati > Cyanobacteriota > Cyanophyceae > Nostocales > Nostocaceae > Nostoc > Nostoc commune. Next base: position 4,566,220 of record NZ_BDUD01000001.1, read on the forward strand.
TCCCTCGGCATACAACTTCCTGTCAGAAATTTTTACTGAGGCTTGTTTGGCTACAGTTTGAAGCAAATTAGGGTTAATTGCCGCCTCTGGAAAAATTGTTGATACTTTAGCTCGTTTAATATTTGTAACCAAATTTTTCATTCTTGCATCTGTCAGGTTTTCGTTAGAACTAATAGCTTGTAATCCCCCTGCTAATGGAATACCGTATGCTTTAGCGTAATAACTCAGTGCATTAGAGGTTGTAACTAACTTGCGTTCTTTGGCAGGAATACTAGAAATTCTTGACTTAATCCAGCTATCGAGTTGAGTGAGTTCATTTGTGATTCTTTTGCTATTGCTGGTATAAGCCTCTGCTTCGCTAGATTCTAATTTTCCCAGGTTACTATTAATTACTTCCACCATCCTAATAGTATTCTTGGTATTGTGCCAAAGATGAGGATTAGTTACATTCTTGTCCCCTTTCTGAAATTTTTGTGGCTTAGACACCGCAACTTGACCAACAGCTATTTTCGGTGCAGTGTTTTTAGTCACTTTAATTAATTTGATCAGATTTGGTTCTAAATTATAGCCACTATAAAGAATAAGATTAGCTTGCTCAATGGCTCTACGATCTTCCTGCTTTGGTTTATAAAATTGGGGGTTGGCACTAGGGTCAATTAAACAGGTGAGGTTAACTGTATTTCCGGCAACTTGTCTGGTTAAGTCACATAATACACTTGTAGTTGCAACGACTCTGGGAAGATTCTCATTTACCTGAGTGGTAGTCTGAGTAAATGCAGTTCTTGCAGTTTGATTTCCACATCCAACAAATCCAATCGTCAAGGCGACAAGAATAGCTCGGAAAGAATTAGTTGATGGTAATTTTTTTGACATCCTAAACTCCTACTGGATGTATAGAAATAATGATTATCAGTAACGGATTAGTTAAATACCAGGTGGAAGCCTTCCAATACGGTTCGGATAAGCATTTTTCACTTTCCTTGTGGTCTGGGGAAAGGGTAAGGGGTAAAGGGTAAAGGATGTATTGAAAACCTTTCCCCTTTTCCCTTTGCCCTTTAACCGAACCGTATTGGGAAGCCTTCAACAAAGAAGAGGTTAAAGGCAATACGCTTGAGTTAAGGCTTGATCCTTCTTAACATTTTTTAACGAAGAGGGAATTAGACAAAGCCTTTTTAAGGGAAGAAGAATTAATCAACTCTCTCCTTTCCCCATCGCACACCCAGCAATTTTTGCTTGGTGAACTTCAAGTGAGGTTTTTGCAAGCAAAATCTTAGTTAAGTTCAGGCGACAGAATAGAAAACTGGTAGAGGTAAAAGCACAATAATAAAGGTGATACTGGGGAGCCTCTGGTAAAGAGTGTAGTGTAGTTCTCTTACCGTCTGAAGGGGCTATACCATTGTGCTTACATTCCACAAAGGTCGCAAATGATTTAGGATTATCAGGTTAAGGAGTGGAATGTAGTAATGCTGGGGCTTATTGAGCATACGGGTTGATTTCGCAAACCGAGTCGTGAATCTAAGGCAATTGTAACTGTGGTTTTGCAAACTGTGGGCATCTGGTGGTTACAAAATTGGCGAATTGGTAATTTTTTAGCCATCAGCCTTTGTTAGACTAAATTTCACCCAGTAAAGCCTTCAATAACGCTCAGAGCATCATCTAACTGCTTTTTATTGCATAATCCTGGCTATACTTTATGGCATAAATTCTCTTTTTTAGTTTCTTAATCATTAAATAAGAATCAAGTCAAGTATATAGAAAAATTCCTCAAAGCTGATACTGGTGAACAGAAAGAATGGTAATTTTAGTTATCCTCATTAACACCCTGATTTCGCTGATACTACTATATGTAGCTAGGCGAGTGTGGCAACTCAAGCAGCAGTTAACATACATAGCAGATAGGTTAACCGCTTATGAAAGTTGCACCCATGCAGCACTGAATAAAGCACCCGAAAATATTTATCTCAGCCAAAAGAGTATTTATAACTTACGGCAGAAAAATCAAGTACTAAAAATGCAAATCCAACAAATACGGCAAATTATCAGTCTACTTTTGCTGGGACAGCAAATCTGGCAACGTTATTTTCGTAGGCTAGAGTTAACACCAGCGAAAAGAACTGTTGGAAAATGAGTTATGCCAACACATGAACATTTATAATTAGTGCTGACACAGGGACGCGGTGACACGATGAGACGGGGACACCGTGAATTTTAAATTATAAGTAATTAATGGTTTTGATATTTTAATGAATAAAAGCAACATTTTTGGCTGATATGTTGTCACGATAGATTACCTGAATAAAATGGGTCAAGTCTTACAAGGAGAGAAAACCCACCTAAAATGGGTGTAAGGAGAGAAACAACAAGATGTCTAATAACCGTTCTGGAGTATTTTTTGGCGGTTTGATGCTGGGAGCTACTATCGGTGCTTTGACCGGTTTGCTAGTGGCTCCGCGCACAGGGCGCGAAACGCGTAAAATTTTGAAAAAATCTGCCAATGCTATCCCAGACTTGGCAGAGGATTTATCAACGAGTGTGCAAATCCAGGCAGATCGTCTATCTGCTAGCGCACTACGAAACTGGGATGAAACTTTAGATAGATTACGGGAAGCGATCGCAGCAGGTGTAGATGCCAGTCAACGAGAAAACCAAGTCTTGAAGCGGCAAACATCTGTTGAAGACTCAGATTCTCTTCCCCAGCAATTAGAACGCTCATAAATGACACAACCGTGATTGAACCCCTGTTTTGGTTGGGACTTTCCTTACTCTTAGTCGCCACAAGTTTGACTGCGGTTTTAGTGGCGGCAATACCGGCTTTGCAGGAGTTAGCACGCGCTGCCCGTAGTGCAGAAAAGCTATTTGATACACTATCGCGGGAGTTACCGCCCACTTTAGAGGCTATCCGTGTGACTGGTTTGGAAATCACTGACTTAACTGATGATGTCAGTGAAGGTGTAAAAAGTGCTAATAAAGTTGTCAAACAAGTCGATCAAAGCCTTGATAGTGCAAGAATTCAGGCTCAAAATCTGCAAGTAGGTACACGCAGCATCTTTGTGGGCGCAAAAGCTGCTTGGAAAAACTTCACGCGCCAAAAACCCACAAGGCGAACAGGCGATCGCTTGCCAAGCAATGAAAAACCACCACTAACGTTGCGAGAACGAGAAGTACTCAAGCAAGAAAATCGCCGGAGCAAAACAGAAGTGTACCGCACTAATGACGGTTACAGCGATGCCGCTAGCTGGGAAAACAATTTTGATGATGAAGATTGACCAAAAAAAGGGCATGGGGCATTGCTAATCTTCCTTGTTGCGATGTCAAAACGTACTATTTCATTAGCTAAAAAAAGTGATTTTTTTGTTTATGGATAAACTTTGGCATTGTATTCGGCAATTTGGGAAAACAGGTGAAGCATATTTTAATGAAGCCGTCTTTCTAGGAGAAATGTGCTTGTTCCCAAATTTCTGTTATGAACCAAGTACATACGAAGTTGTTTGCAAATTTGTAGATAGCTTTAATAAGCAATATAAATCTTGGGACAGTTCAGTAGGGGATTTATTTGTATTTGCAAAACCTAGCGGAGATCGCAGTTTTGATAAAGGCTACATTCGCTTTTCTCCAACTTCATTTACGCGATGGATAACATTTGCCTCACCTAAAATAATGGCACTACAATGATTTGTATCGAGTAAATGCATTATTCAAATAGGTTTTCGTCATCAAATTTAGCTTGACCACGGGTAGCATATACTGCTTGAAGGCATTCTTCAAAGTCGTCACCTTCCCAAGTGCCAGCGTGTCGAAGGATGGAGCGCCCGGAAGCAGGACGGTATGTAAGTTGCTCTTGATCGCTAGAAGTTTCTCTAGAATCCCTTAAAGGGATAGTTTCAAGCTGACCTGCTTCCAACTCTTTTTTTGTATAGTTAACCTTAATAGAACGTATCAAATCAAGTGCTTCTGTTAGCAACTCCGGCGGTAAATTTTCTATTTCTTGGATTAATAATTCTTTGTTAGTCATCTCTCACCTCTAATCATTCATTTCGTATTGTATGGGGAACTCCGCTATGGCTTAGTCAGCCCCAACCTTTGGGGACGCTGCGCGAATGGGGAAGTCAAAAGTCACGCATTCAAAAGTCAAAAATTTACTAACCCCATAAATAAATTTATTTGCTCTGTACCTTTTTATTTCTGGTCAATTTTGAGTTGTTAATTTTTTTCTGATGATAATAATAAAGGCAATCATAGGCATAAAACGATAACATAATAACTCTCTATCGATCCACAATTATCATTTACATTAAAAATATTTTGTGTATTTAAACTGATTGACAAAATACACCTCATCTGCTGTTAAGCACGAACACCACTCCCGATCCCCACTACCCAAAAACGTTTTGCTTTGATCCCTTAGATTAGAGTAAAGTAAACAAGTGTAAAGAAGTATCACTTTTCCACTACTCTTTTAAAACAACTTGTTCGCTTTTACCGTTAATATTTGTATAAAAACGTTCATGCAATCTTGTTTTTGGCGACGAATTCTGGTATCCATTGCAGTATTTTTTCTGGCTGGGTCAATTTGGGTCATGCATTCTCCCCCAGCACTGGCTTATGACAATCCTGAGTTACTCCCTGACACCTTTACCCCAGTTGTAGACTTAGCAAAATCTCTTCCTGTCCTCCAAGAAGAAAAGCTTGTCAAAGATTTAGAACAGTTTGAAGCTGATACGGGTTGGAAACTGCGAGTATTGACCCAATATGACCGCACTCCAGGTCGGGCAGTTATAAAATATTGGGGTTTAGATGACAAAAGCATTCTACTCGTTGCCGATTCTCGTGGCGGTAACATCCTCAGTTTTAGCGTCGGCGATGCTGTTTATGAACTTTTACCCCGGACGTTTTGGATAGAACTGCAAACCCGCTTCGGTAATTTGTACTTTGTCCGAGAACAAGGCGAAGACCAAGCCATTTTGCAAGCTTTAGAATCCGTTAAAGGCTGTTTACTCAAAGGTGGTTGCAATGTTGTCCCCGGACTGCCACGAGAGCAATGGATTCTCACCTTGATTACCTCAGTTATTGGTGGGGTGATTTGTGGATTTGCAGCTCAACCCCGCGAGAAAGGACAAGTTTTTGCTTGGCAATGGGCTTTAATTTTCTCACCTTTGTGGGGAATCTTGTTTCTTGCCTTTGGCATTGGGCCAGTGGTGACACGCACAAGCGACTGGTTACCTCTAGTTCGCAATATCTCTGGGTTTCTTATTGGGGTCTTGGTTGCTTACCTATCCCCTGTTTTCAGTCGGTCTTCTTCCAGTAATGAGATATGAATGAGTAGCGATTAATCTCGTCTGTACAGGAGTTAGGAGTTTTTAATTCACTTATAATTCTTAACTCTTAACTCCTAACTCTCTGAAGCTGATAAGCTGAAAGCTAATATTTGAGAAGCTCAACAAAAATGGAATGGCACGTAACTGATGCTCAAAGTTTAGCAATCATTGATAGTGAAATTGAAAATCATGTCTTTTCACCCGCAGAGTATGAGATTGTACGTCGGGTAATATACTCTACAGCTGACTTTGAGTATAAGTCTTTGATTCGTTTCTCTGAGCGTGCCTTGCAAGCAGGAGCAGCAGCACTAGCCGCGCGTACTACAATTGTGGTAGATGTGCCAATGGTGCAAGTAGGTATTGCCTACGAGATTCAAAACACCTTTGCTAATCCCCTGTATTGCAGCATGGAAGCTCTGACACGTCCTCAAAAAGAAAAGACTCGGGCAGCATGGGGAATAGAAACCTTAGCAAGGCGTTATCCAGAGGGCATTTTTGTGGTAGGACAAGCGCAAACAGCACTAACAGCACTGGTAGATTTAATTGAAGCTGAGGAAATTAGACCTGCTTTGATAATTGCAACTCCAGTGGGATTTGTAGATGTTGATGAAGCGAAGCGACGTTTACAAGACTCTCTAGTGCCTCACATTACAATTGATAGCCGCAAAGGTAATGCAGTTGTAGCAGCTGCGATCGTTGATGGATTGGTAGACTTGGCTTGGCAAGCCTATGGACAAGATAGAAATCGCGGGAGTTAGGAACGTCGGCTCTATCGGACTCTCTATAACAAATACTATTTTAAAATATTCAAGATCCAGATATTTTTGTTAAGGGACTTCCAAAAATTAAATTACTCAATTCCTGTATCCAATACGACTATCCGATTTCTTCCCCTGCTCCCTCTGCTTACTAAAATGATTGATTATTTTTTTATTTGGAAGTCCCTAATTAGTGCCGAGCAAGGAACCTAGATTATCTCGTTTGTAAATCTTTTGATTGTTGACTAGTTTACTCTTCTGTGCGACGACGCCGCCGACGCGGCTTTTGTTGTTGGTCTTCACGCAAGCGGCGACCAACTTCGTTAAAGAAATCTCGCCGTAAATAAGGATAATCGCTAACCCACAGGTCACGGCTAGGAAAGTATATATCGCTGAATTCTTCAATAATGCTCAAATCTGAACGATTTGACATCACTACCATTTCTGCAATTTGACCGCGAGTTATAACTTTGTATGCAGAACGTAATGGTGCTACAAACTCAATGCTAAATCCTGTTTCATCACCTACCTCTAGGTTAATCTGTTTTTCTCGATTTTCTATAATTACCAATTCGCCTTTGCTGTTTACTGTTTCGGTTTTACCCATCAATTGGTCTGTAATCCACCAATCTAGCACTCGACCACGGAAAAAGCCGCCATACTTGTAACGGCGGCATTGTAAATTCCGCATACTTGCTTGAAACACTGGATACCACAACCAAAAAAAAGCGCTAATTACTCCCACCACAAATACTATTGAAGCAAACTCAAGCTTAAAAATGACTATTACAAGCAATATAACAACTACGGCAACTACAGAAATTAACAGCCGTTGCAAAAAATTTGAGAACTTCCCCCAGTAGTACTTGTACTGCAAACCAGTTGCAATTAGGGGGACAACTTGTTCAAATTTCTGGCGAGTCAGTGGTACTAACATGAGTGCTGAGTGATGAATGAGCAATAGTGTGTTTAAAGTATCTTTTCTAATCCATATACTAACGACTTTAGCGCTAAGATTTTGCGAATCGCTAGTAGCACTCCTGGCATATAACAAGCGCGATCGCTCGTATCATGTCGTAAAGTATAAATCTGTCCTGCTGCGCCAAAAATAACTTCTTGATGAGCAATCAATCCTGGCAAGCGGACGCTATGAATTCTAATTCCTTCATCTGCTATACTACCCCTTGCTCCTGCTAATTTCTCGGTTTCTTCTACAAGAGCAGGGTTAAAAGTTTTACCCAATTCTCCTAATAACTGCGCTGTTTGGATGGCAGTACCACTGGGAGCATCAGCTTTTTGGTTGTGATGTAGTTCGATAATTTCTACATGGTCAAAATATTTAGAGGCTGCGATCGCAGCTTGTTGCAATAGCACCATGCCAATGGAAAAATTAGGAATAATTAGACAACCAGTGCTAGCTTTGTCGGCAAAGTCTGCCAGGTCTTGAATTTGTTCTGGACTTAACCCAGTGGTGCCAACTACAGGACGAATACCGTAGGCGATCGCACTACGAATATTGTCATAAACTGAATCGGGATGGGTAAAGTCTACAATCACTCCTGGAGGAGACTGTCTGTCGCCAGCCACATACCCCAACATCGGTTCCAATTGATTCGTAATTGGCACTTCCAGGGGTTCGCTTAAACCCGCCAACTCTCCAGCGTCTTTATCTTGATGTTCTAAACTGTGGTCAATTGCACCCACTAGGTTTAAGTCTGGCGCTTGCGCTACTGCCTTAATCACCTCACGGCCCATTTTACCAGCAGCACCGTTGACAATAACCGGGATAGGAGCTTGATTCGTCATAGGTCGAGAAATATTTTTTGAGGTAACAAAGGAATTGTAAAGACTTTGGTGATCTAGTAGCTAGCTTCTCAAATCTCTGGCTTAATTCCAACTACCCTGATTTATGTAGTTAATCGCTCAGTCTTTCTACTCTTTACAGTAGATGGATTCTCATTTTCATCTCACTATCTTAGCCAGTAACTATTGTATTTTCGCTACTTCACCTACCACACCTTCAAAAATAATCCCATACTGTCGCTGATAAGTACTTCTTATGAGAGTTATCAGTCTTTTTTTGTCAAGTCTAGTTGACTATTTGTAATATTATTGTTATATTTATTTACATAACTTAGCAAAGACCAAACTTAACTATCTAACTGGTTTTAGCTAAGAAAAAAAGATTTCGGCATCCGTATATCCCATCGACATTTGGAATTCTCCCATCTACCTCGGCTATCAAGTCGGGGTTTTTTGTGTTTTCAATTAGCCTTTAATTTCTTTGACTTTCTTTTGTCATCTTTAAGATGACTTTCGCTATTAAGCTAAACCACATCTAGTTTGCATATTCAAAATTAATATAACTCTTGTGGGGTGGGCCGAAAAGCCCGCCCTAATTATGCAAGATTATTTGTGGAACAGCTTATCCGTAGGTTTCTAACCGATGGCGGCTGATGGTTCAGGCGAGAGATTGGAAATTACGTATTTGACAACACTGTGCCAATCTGGGAATTTTGTACGCTCAGACCGAAAGCTTTTTCAGGTAAGGTTTGTAGGAGATACACTGAGTAGCCATTGTTACCCAGGTATCAAGCGTGTTTTAGTCCTGAATTCTGTATTCTGAATTCTGCTGTAAATGGGGACGAAAAATTAAAAATAAAAGCAATGCTGCTATTACAAACTAAATGTGGTACAACTTAACAAACAAGATGCACCACCAACTACATCTGAAATCGGTGTTGATGTTGGGTTGGAGTATTTCTATGTATGATAGCAATGGCAATCATAAAGAAAACCCGCGATATCTTCGCTCATCAGAGAAAGATATCAAGCGGGTGTAACGTAATATTTACAAAAACAAAAAAGGGTCAACCAGACTAAAGAAAGCGCGTGGCATTAGATGCCCGCAAACATTTGAGACTAGCAAGACAAAGGAATGAACACGCAAAGAAACTTGCGCGTAACTTATGCCTAGCGAAGAGGATGTTTGAAAAGTATTGTTATTAACATCAAAACCTCAGAAACCTAATCACCCGAGCAAGCTTTCGCTACAAGGGATGGGGGTTTCAAAGCCTCTCTCCCTATGGGCTACGGTATATACACAAGTCTGAAATAGCTTAATCACCTGGTTTTTAGCGTCAGTTTTACCCCACCCTAACCCTCCCCGACGTATTAGGGAGGGAACAAGATTTCTTATTTCACCCCTTTATAAGGGGTGATTAAGGGGGGTAACTCGACTTGTGTATACACGGTAGCCCTATGGGGGATAGGTTTGGAGAACGTAAAGTTTGAGCGTCGGCTGACGGGGATCAAACCTTTTCAATAAAAGGGTTTTGAGTATACTTTTACAACTTTTCAAACAACCTCTAAGCATAAAGCGAGTTTAAAAACACGCCCTAGCGAGGGAATGTTGGTATAGATTGAGTAGTTGTGCTGGTTCCAAAGTTAACGTCGAAAGAAGGAAACGATCCGGTAAGGCTGGAAAAACTATTTGAGTTAGCCAGTGTAGCAGAGCCGTTGGGGTTAAAGTTCGCAACGGTAGTTACTCCACTTGAAGTTCCTTGGAATACGGCTGGAGGTGCTGATTGTCCACCAACTATATTTGCTTCTAATGCAGGTTCTAATTCTTGGTATGTTAAACCAGCGATTATCATCGTTTAACTCCTCATGATTATTTTACCTCGGCACTCTGATAATATCAGATTTTCAACTAATAAATCAAGCATAGATCAAGCAAATACGACATTAGCCGGAAACGAAAGCATACGCGATTACTTTATGCATTTCACACCGCTTCATCAGTAAGGTGATAAGCTGTCGCGCATTTAAATTTGATAATTTAGCGACTGAAACTGTTTCCTGTCTTAGATTGCCTTGTAAAACTAGATGACGAACAGCTTACATCAAAGAGTATTTGCCGACATTTGAGTATTTATCTCTCCCGATATAATGCCTCATCTGAAGCGTGCCGCTTGGTGGGAGAATAATAACAAGAAATGATACAAGCCTGGTGTTATCTCCAGCCTAAAGGAACCTGTAAAAATGTGGAAACGAATTATATTAATTTTGCTATTGGTGTTGAGCTTCAGCCTAAGTAATTCTGATGTAGCGGCAGCATCTGGGCTCAAAAGCTTTGTAGACACTAATGATGGCTATCAGTTTTTATATCCTAACGGCTGGCTGCAAGTTAAAGTTGCCAATGGCCCAGATGTAGTTTTCCACGATTTGATTGAGGTGTCTGAAAATGTTTCTGTTGTGATTAGCCCAGTACCAGAAGGCAAAACTTTGTCAGAATTGGGAACCCCAACAGAAGTAGGATATAAGTTAGGAAAAGCAGCTCTTGCACCTCCTGACTCTGGTCGTTCAGCTGAATTAGTCAATGCTGCACAGCGAGAAGTAGATGGTAAAATATACTACCTTTTAGAGTATGAGGTTAAACTCCCCAATCAACAGGAACGACACAACATTGCCAGCGTCGCTGTTAGCCGTGGTAAAGTTTTTACCCTCAACGCCTCAATTCCTGAAAAACGCTGGCCGAGAGTTAAACGAATGATTGATGAGGTTGTCAATTCTTTTACTGTTTATTAATGGAGAATAGGGAATAGGGAATAGAGAAGAAACTGAATTACCAATGCCCAATGCCCCATGCCCTATTCCCAATTACAAAGTTTGTCGGAAATATCATGAAAATTCCACCTTTTGTACTTGCCTCAGCTTCCCCAGCCCGACGCCGCTTGTTACAAACTGTTGGTATTGAACCGATAGTTCGAGCAAGTGATTTTGATGAATCGCAAATTGAATTAAGTGAACCAGCAGAATTGGTCAAAACTCTTGCCCAATACAAGGCACAAACTGTAGCACCACAGTTTGAATCGGCTTTAATTATGGGTTGTGATTCGGTTTTGTCGATGAATGGTGAAATTTACGGCAAACCACCAGACACTTCTGAAGCGATCGCTCGTTGGCAGATAATGCAAGATAACTTTGGCGACTTGTACACGGGTCATGCCTTAATTGATATATCTCAAAACCGTACTATAGTCAAGTGTCAAGTTACAAGAGTTTACTTTGCCCAAATGAGCGATCGCGCAATTCTTGCTTATGTTACCACTGGTGAACCCCTTAAGTGTGCTGGAGCCTTTGCAATTGAAGGTTTTGGTAGTTTCTTTGTCGAAAAAATCGAAGGCTGTCACACCAATGTTATTGGACTCAGTTTACCCCTGCTACGGCACATGCTAGCGGAACTAGGATACGATGCCACTGATTTCTGGCAATAGTCTTTTGTCTAAAGTTATTGACCAATGACAAATGATAAATGACAAATGACTAATAACTAAATTGCTTAATATTGAGTATTGCCTCTCCATGATCTGGAATCCAGGCTAACCACTCATCTGCTGAAACCGGACACAATAAAAGTGCTTCGTCAAAACTAAAGGGGTTGGGAAGTTGCAAAAGCTTCACCCAAGTAGAAGCTCTTAACTGCTGCAAACCTTCCAGATTCTGTCTTTTTGGTTGCACAGCAAAATCTGGTCTGCGAAAATCTAGTTTCATAGCTTTCTATTAGCCTTTCCGAATGGGCTAATCCAAAATTAATTCTGTAACCTAGACTACAAAATAAATAATACTTCTGAAAAGCATCTGTCTTATAAATTTACGTTGGCTGGGTGCAAGTGTTTGCTTATATTGCAGACCACAACAGCTATGGCACAACAGGTTGTAGACTGGCCACTAGATCGCATTGCCAACTAGAATATGTCATTTACTTCTATACCCTCGCTGCGTGAGCAACAACATCCCCTAATTCGTCAGCTAGCTGACTGTATTGAGGCAGCTTGGCATCAGCACCTGGATTTATCGCCCTACCATTTGCCTGATGAGTTGGGATATGTGGAAGGTAGACTAGAAGGGGAAAAATTGACGATTGAAAACCGTTGCTATCAAACGCCACAGTTCCGAAAAATGCATTTGGAACTGGCAAAAATCGGAAATATGCTGGATATTTTGCACTGCGTCATGTTTCCCCGTCCAGAATACAACCTGCCGATGTTTGGTTGCGATTTAGTTGGGGGTAGAGGTCAAATTAGTGCAGCGATCGCAGACCTTTCTCCGATCCAATTAGGGCGAACCTTACCAGAATCTTATACTTCTGCGCTGACACGGCTAACAGTGCTTAACTTTTCCCAACCCCGTGAATTACCTGAATGGGGAGATATTTTTTCGGATTTTTGCATCTTTGTGCGCCCCAGTTCCTCAGAAGAAGAAACAATATTTCTCTCGCGGGTGCGAGAATTTTTAGACATTCACTGCACCCAAGCGATCGCCTCACATCCTGTTTCATCTGAACAAGTTACACAAAATCTCGCCGGACAACACAACTACTGCACTAAACAGCAGCAAAACGATAAAACCCGCCGCGTACTAGAAAAAGCCTTTGGCCCAGCTTGGGCAGAAAATTACATGACCACAGTTCTATTCGATCTCCCTACTTAATCATCTGCCTCATCCCCTTCATCTGTAGGCTCTGTTACGTTTTCGCGTAACGGATAAATGTAGAATTCATTCAACGAGAGTTTAATGGAGTTCCAAAACAGCAACAGGGAGAATAGTAAGGTCTTTGAAGCGAATATTACAAAACGGTTTGTTGTCTTGGTAGGTAGTGCAAGCAACTAGTCCTGCTAAGTCATTGACCAGAAAGTTAAGGAAACTCTAATGTTAGAAATGCTCAAGTTGACAGATATTTTTTAGTTAATTAATCCTTGATTCACTTAAGGAAGACTAACTTTTGTACCAAGATTGTATCCAGCAAAGGCAACAGTCTATTTTTGACGTTTCTTTTCAATTTTTTGACTAACTATAGCCGTAGTGAATGTAGCAGTATACCGCATCATACCAATTTAGGATTTTGTGTACAGACACAATACATCGCGTCTCTACATCTAGATTTATACTGCTTGTGAATTTTGCTAACGTCCATTGCACTCATGTCTCAATAATACTCAGAGTTATTGAATAGCCAGCTACTATAGCGTTTCTAGGTTTCAATACAGACCTAAGCCCCAGCCCTTTAAGAGCCAATACTTTTCGGTTAAGGGGGAAAGGGGAAGGGGAAAAGGAGAAAGAAAAACCTTTAACCTTTACCCAAAACCCAATTCCAAGTTAAAAATGCTTAACCGAAAAGTATTGCCTTAAGAGCTAGCGTTGGGGAGTAATATTCAAAGCCTCTCTCTTTTTAGGAGAGAGGAATGGAAGTGAGGTCAAAATGTATTGCATACAAACAAGAAGCACTATAGAAAACACCATTTTGTAAAGCGTTCATCACGCGATGGATTTTAAGCCATACCCAGCTTTAAACCACTGTTGTTTGTCCTAAGCGGCTGGCTGTTGATTAAAAACCTTTTTATTTTTACTTCCATCAGCACAATTCAGTTAAATGGGCAACATACTATGTCAAGGGTGACTGAAAAGCCAAAGCCAAGTGAGCAGGCATTTAATCAAGAACAACCTAAAATTTGGTGGGGTATTGCTGTAGCCGTGCCAATAGTAATCGCTGCTGGGATACTAGGTACAGCTAAAATCGAGCAGCTGAGAAAACTAACTACATCTGCCCCCGTAATGCCATCTACCAATAGCATTAGTGCTGTTGGGCGTTTAGAACCGCGAGGCGAAGTTGTTAAATTGTCCGCCCCATCATCAGGATTAGCACCATCGTCACGAATTCAGCAACTTCTAGTGAGAGAGGGTGAACAGGTAAAGCAAGGCCAAATTATTGCGATTTTGGATAACCGCGATACCCAAATAGCCGGACTACAAGAGGCAAAAGCCAAAGTGCAAGAAGCCCGTGCCAATTTAGCGCAGGTCAAAGCTGGATCTCCAAGAGATATTCAAGCCCAAAGAGCAGTTATTGCTCGCCTACAAGCGCAGTTAATTGGGGAAAGGAATGCAGGGCAAGCAACGATCGCACGGATTGCAGCTCAGTTAAGTGGTGATAAACTTGTCCAACAAGCAACTGTAAATCGCTTAGAAGCTGAACTCAGTGGGCAAAGAGATGCTCTCAGAGCAACGCTTGCACGTATTAAAGCTGAACAGCGCAATGCTCAAGTCGATGCTGGACGCTATGATTATTTATACAAAGAAGGTGCTATTTCTCAGCAAGAGCGAGATAGAAGACGCTTGAGTGCAGTAACTTCTAATCAACAGGTGGCGGAAAGTCAAGCTACGCTAAAACAAACATTAGCAACTCTACGACAGCAACTTGCCGAAGCCAGAGCTACCCAAATACAAAATTTAGCAACTTTGCAACAACAGCTAATCGAAGCCAAGGTTAACCGTGATAAAACCGTAGCAACTTTGCAAAGACAAATCGATGAAGAAAAAGCCAAACTGAGCAGAATTTTAGACGTTAGTCCTACCGATGTGCAAGTAGCGCAAGCCCAAGTTAGTAATGCGATCGCAAATATCAGAAAAGCCGAAGCAGAACTAAGGTTAAGCTACGTTCAAGCACCAATCGCTGGAGAGATTTTAAAAGTTTACACCAAATCAGGCGAAGCGATCGGTGCAAATGGCATTGCTGAAATTGGACAAACCAGCCAAATGTTTGTGATTGCTGAAGTTGCCGAAGACAGTATTGGTAAAGTGCGTGTTGGTCAAAACGCCACTATCAGCAGCGATAATGGAGCATTTAGCGGCGAATTAAAGGGAACTGTAACTGAAATTGGCAGAAAAATTGGTAAAAAAGATGTGCTGAATACAGATCCAGCAGCAGATGTGGATGCCAGAGTCGTAGAAGTAAAAATTGCTCTGTCTCCAGAAGATAGCCAGAAAGTTTCTGGTTTAACTTACGCCAAAGTTGTTGTTGATATTAATAACTAATCAAGTTATAGGTGAGCATTCATATCAATTCTTGATTTGATATTTTGGATTTACAATGCTCTTACTTAGGCTTTTTTCAATTCAAAAAACTTTATCAATTCGGTAACAAGATATCAAAATATATTCAATGGAAAATCTAAAATCTAAAATTTCTAACTGTGCTTGGATGCCTATAAAATGAGTCAAAAAATACCTCTATCGTGGCTACAACTGACAAGAGAAAAAACTCGCCTAGCTGTGGCTTTAGCAGGAATTGCTTTCGCTGATATTTTAATGTTTATGCAACTCGGTTTCCGGGATGCCTTATATTATAGTAACGTTCGATTCCATAACAGCTTGCAAGGCGATATTGTTTTAATCAACAGTCAATCTAATGCTGTTCTGGCGATGAGGAGCTTTTCTCAAAGACGGTTATATAAAGCTTTAGAATTACCCGCAGTCCAATCAGTACATCCGATATATTTAGACTTTACAATTTGGAAAAACCCTGTAACAGGCCGCCCTCGTAGTATCCTGATATTTGGAATGAACCCAGAAACTAACCTAGTTAATTTACCTGGAGTTCAAGAGAATTTAGATAAACTTAAACTACCTGATGTAGTTCTATTTGACCGTTCTTCTAGAGTGGAGTATGGGCCAATTGCTGCTAATTATGAACAAGGTAAGACTGTAACCACAGAAGTGCGAAGGCGGCGAATTAAAGTCGTAGGACTATTTACATTAGGTGCATCATTTGGCGCAGATGGTAATTTAATTACAAGTGATATTAACTTTCTGCGGATATTCAGTAATCGTCAAAAAGGATTAATTGATATTGGACTAATTAGATTAAAGCCGGGAGCTAATGCTAATATTGTTGCCCAAGAATTACGAAAGTATTTACCCAGTGAAGTAAATGTGTTAACTAAGGAAGAATTTATTGAGTTTGAGCGAAACTATTGGGCAAATAGTACAGCTATCGGGTTTATTTTTACATTAGGGACTGTCATGGGTTTCATTGTGGGGACTGTGATTGTTTATCAAATCCTTTATACAGAAGTTGCAGATCATTTAGCTGAGTACGCTACTCTCAAGGCGATAGGCTACACGCAAAACTATTTATTGACAGTTATTCTTCAAGAGGCTTTATTATTAGCAATTTTAGGATATCTTCCGGGAATAGTTTTTGCTTTATTTATGTACAATAGCGCTAGAAATGCAACATTACTACCAGTTTTTATGAGTTTTGATCGGGCAGTAATGGTGTTGATTTTGACTATGTTAATGTGCATTATTTCTGGTGCGATCGCAGTCCGCAAATTACGTTCTGCCGATCCAGCAGATATATTTTAATTAAGTCAATATTAATTAAAATAACTTATTAGTAACTATAGTTTATAATCAATAATTAAGAAAGCTTGGTTTTTGGTAGGCACTACAGTTACGTTTCAAAACTGTTAACTTATAACTAATAAAAACATGATAGAAAAAGAACCTGTAATTGCCATTAAAAATCTCAACCACTACTATGGCAAAGGGGCACTGAGAAAACAGATATTATTTGACATCAACCTAGAAATTTATCCAGGTGAAATTGTAATTATGACCGGCCCATCAGGTTCAGGCAAAACAACACTACTGAGCTTAATTGGTGGTTTGCGGTCTGTACAAGAAGGAAGTTTGAAATTTTTAGGTGAAGAACTCGTTGGCGTCAGTCAAAACAAACTGGTGCAGATGCGGCGCAACATTGGTTATATTTTCCAAGCTCACAATTTGCTAGGGTTCTTGACAGCAAAGCAAAATGTGCAAATGGCTGTAGAATTGAATGATAATATTTCTAAAACAGAAGCGGTGGCTAAATCAAAAGCCATGCTAGGGTCTGTTGGTCTAGAAGAACGAGTTGATTACTACCCAGATAATCTTTCTGGTGGACAGAAACAAAGAATTGCGATCGCTCGTGCTTTAGTAAATCGTCCCCCACTGGTGCTAGCAGACGAACCGACAGCTGCATTAGACAAACAATCAGGACGCGATGTCGTAGAAATAATGCAGAGTTTAGCTAAAAATCAGGGAACTACTATCTTATTAGTGACACACGACAACCGCATTTTAGATATAGCCGATCGCATCGTAGAAATGGAAGATGGTCTTTTAACCCGTAATTCCCCCAATGCAGTTATTCAGCCATGATTTTAGTCATTAGTCATTTATCCTTTGTGAATGACCAATAGCTAATAACTAATGACTAATGACCAATGACCAATGACAGCCATAATTTATTGTCTAGCCGAGCCTGATTTTTTCGGTTGGTTTGGCTGAGTTGGAGCATTTGGTTGGCGACTAGTACGAAAAGTCACATTCACGCCTTCATTTGATTGTTCTAGCACCAGTAGAGGCGTAGGTTTAGCCTTTTGATCCCAATGCATAGTAGCAATCCGACCTTGAATTGTTGGTTGCCAACTATCCTCATTTTCTATGGGGCTTAGGTAAGTTTCTATACAGTCAATAATTTGACTGATAGTTGCAGAAGTCGCCTGCGTTGGTAACTTCATTAACCGGATTTGAATCCGAAATAGTACTTTTTTAGCACTGTTCGGTGGAGTACCAGTTTCATACTCTACATCAAAAATTTCATCTACTTGTCGTCCAGCGCTATTAGCAATTCCGACTGATCCAAGTTGTGCTTGATTTGGACGCAGGGCTTGAGTAACTTTTTCTTTAATCTGAATCTTTATTTGATTAAGGATTGCAAAATGAAACACCTCTTCTGCCATCCGCATACGCAGATAATCCAGGTTAAAGTCTCGTGAATTGACCAAATCAGGATTAGTTTCCATTTTGCGAATCGTTTCCAGCGCCAGCTTAAATTTTTTCTCTAATTCTCGCGCACGGAATTGTTCAAACTTAAGTTTTTTCTCCAGCTTATCCTTCTGGAGCTTACTATATACAATCAAAGCAATCACCGCTAAAGCCAGCCCTCCTGAAGTTACCAACAATAATGGTGGTATTTGAGGATTACTTGCTGGCACTTCCTGGGATGCCTTTTTAGTCTTTGTCCCGGAGGTTTGGGCAAGAAATATCGAAGTGGACATGGTTGGAAACTGAAAAACTTGACTCCTGATGTTTAGGATGCCCAAATATTCAATGCCATCTTGCTGTATCATTAATATTTTTTACAGCCTTTTACAAACCACCTATGTCTAGACATCAGAGCATCCTTGCCCTGTCTGAGTTTTCGTCTACAAGCTTTAGCAATATTCGTCTGATAGCCACAGACATGGATGGCACTCTGACTAGACGAGGAAAATTTACTCCTGCACTGCTGCAAGCTTTAGAGGATTTAGCGGCAGCTGATATTAAGGTGCTGATTGTCACAGGACGTTCTGCTGGGTGGGTGAGTGGATTGAGTGCGATTATGCCAGTGGCAGGTGCTATGGCAGAAAATGGCGGTTTGTACTTTCCACCTGGAAACCAGAAACCAGTAGTCTTAACATCTATTCCCGATTTAGATAAACATCGCCAGCACTTGGCTACAACTTTTGAGAATTTACAAACTAAATTTCCCCAAATCCAAGAATCTGCTGATAATCGCTTTCGCATCACCGATTGGACTTTTGATGTAGCTGGTTTGAGTCAAGATGAACTACAAACCCTAGAGAATCTTTGTCAACAAATGGGTTGGGGATTTACCTATAGCAACGTGCAGTGTCACATTAAACCCCAAGGACAAGATAAAGCTGTGGGATTGTTACAAGTATTGCGCGAATATTTGCCCCAGTACTCACCAGAACAAATTGTTACTGTGGGCGATAGCCCGAATGATGAAAGTTTATTTGATTGGCGTTATTTTCCTATTTCTGTAGGCGTGGCAAACGTGCTGGAATATGTGAATCAGTTGAAATATCTCCCTGCTTATATTACTAACGCCCCCGAAGGCGAAGGATTTTGTGAGTTATCTAGCTATATTTTGAAAAGCTTACACATCTCAAGTTAGAGAGAAGTAGAGTTCTTCTACAAGAATTTCGTCACACAACTCCCAAGCGTTATCAGCAAGAAATGAGTAGTATTTTAGACCATACATAAAAACGTTATGGCGTACCCAATTGTTGAGTGGCGGCGCTATTTTCTCGCTCTCATGTCAACCAACTAGAACTCTTCAGAATATGCTAACCTAGTATGGTTAACTAATCTCGCACATCTAAGAATTCGGGTGTTTCCCAGTTGGGAAATGCACTTGGATGGAGGTTTAACCCGAATCGGAGTTAAAAAATATATGCCAGTAGTTTCATTGGCTCAAATGATGGAGTCAGGGGTTCACTTTGGGCATCAGACCCGGCGTTGGAACCCAAAAATGTCTCCTTACATTTATACTTCCCGTAATGGTGTGCATATTATCGACTTGGTGCAAACTGCTCAGTTGATGGATAATGCTTACAACTACATGCGATCGCACGCAGAACAAGGGAAGAAATTTCTTTTTGTCGGCACTAAGCGCCAAGCAGCTGGAATTATTGCCCAAGAAGCTACCCGTTGTGGTTCCCACTATATTAACCAACGCTGGTTGGGCGGAATGTTAACCAACTGGGCAACCATCAAAACAAGAGTAGACCGTCTGAAAGATTTAGAACGCCGTGAAGAAACTGGCGCACTAGATTTATTACCGAAAAAAGAAGCATCAATGCTACGTCGGGAAATGACGAAGCTCCAAAAATACTTGGGCGGCATTAAAACAATGCGGAAAGTACCCGATATCGTGGTGATTGTAGACCAACGCCGGGAATATAACGCAGTTCAAGAATGTCAAAAGCTAAGTATTCCGATTGTGTCCATGCTGGATACAAACTGTGACCCAGATGTAGTAGATATCCCCATCCCAGCAAACGACGATGCTATCAGGTCAATTAAGCTGATAGTTGGAAAATTGGCGGATGCCATTTATGAAGGTCGTCACGGTCAGCTTGAGGCTGAAGATGATTACGAAGATTACGACGGCAGTGAGTATGATGATGACTACGAAGAAACCGAATATACTGACGCCGTAATTCCCGATGAGGAAACAGAGGAATAAGTAAAGCAGGGGTGAAGGAAATGTCCGAAGGAGGGTGGTGGCTGGCATAGTAGCAGCAAGCCGCCCTAGCCTGCGGCAAATGTAGGCTAAGGTAGAGGCGAAAAAAGTCATACCTCATAACTTCATTATTTTTTCTACCCCACCCCTGAGTAAGATAGAAATACTCAACACCCGTGAGCGATTACAACTCGAGGTCAAGTTAGGAATTGAGGCAACATGGCGGAAATATCTGCAAAACTCGTCCAAGAGCTACGCCAAAAAACTGGTGCCGGCATGATGGACTGCAAAAAGGCGCTGATAGAGAGTGATGGCAACATAGAAGAAGCCATAGACTGGCTACGGAAAAAGGGCATCTCTAAAGCTGGGGGAAAAAGCGATCGCATCGCGGCAGAAGGTCTAGTGGACACTTACATTCAGCCCGGTGGTCGAGTAGGTGTACTCATAGAAGTAAACTGCCAAACCGACTTTGTTGCTCGTAACGAGGCTTTTAAAGCTTTAGTTAAGAATTTAGCAAAGCAAGCAGCGACTGCTGATAGTGTTGAGTCTTTGTTGGCTCAACCCTATATTGAGAATGAAAATGGGACTGTAGAAGAATTCATCAAGCAAACTATTGCTACGCTCGGTGAAAACATCCAAGTGCGTCGCTTTATCAATTTTGCACTAGCAGAAGGCACACAAGGTGTAGTAGATAGCTACATTCACACTGGTGGTCGAGTTGGTGTATTGGTAGAACTGGGTGCTCAAACTGAGTCAGTGGCTACCAATCAAGAGTTCCAAAGCTTGGCACGGAACACTGCAATGCAAGTTGCGGCTTGTCCAAATGTCGAGTATGTGAGCGTAGACCAAATCCCCGCCGAAGTTGCCCAAAAGGAAAAAGATATTGAAATGGGCAAGGATGATTTGGCGAACAAGCCAGATAACATCAAAGAAAAAATTGTTCAGGGACGAATTGAAAAACGCCTAAAAGAATTGACTTTGCTCGATCAACCTTACATTCGCGATCAAAGTATTTCCGTGGAAGACTTGGTGAAGCAAGCAAAGGCGCAATTAGGCGAAGAGATTCAAGTTACCCGCTTTGTCCGCTATATACTGGGCGAAGGCATTGAAAAGCAAGAAATTAGCTTTGCTGATGAAGTGGCTGCACAAATGGGTACTAAGTAATATTAGTTAGGAGTTAGGAGTTAGGAGTTAAGAGTTAGGAGTTAATAGGAAGTTGCTTCATAATTCATCACTCATAATTTTTAACTCCTAACTTGTTTAAAGACAGGTCAAGCAAATAGCCTGACCTGTATTTTATTAGTAGAGACGCGAAATATCGCATTTAATTTAAAATATAAAATCCTCTGGAAAGTTATCCTAAAATAAATTCGTACATTTGTACTATGTAATAGTTCACATGGGCAAGAACGAAAAGATATGGCAAGAGCAATCGAGCGAATTGAACGAGATATTGCAGCAATAAAAGAAGCGATTCGAGCGATCGCAGTAGAACTACAAAACGCTTATGCTAGTTATCTAAAGACCTTGGGGCTAGCTGTACGAAAACAGTTGATTCTGGCGAGTTACCACCTTTGTACTCAGGGGTATCCGGAAAATTTTTTGAATTTGTCATTGAATCAGCGCCAGCAATTGCAACAAGCCATCCGCAATTTGGGGCAAGTGGCAGGGGAGAAATTGCTTGCTTGTATTCAAAGTGAGGAAGTTGGGGGAGATGAGGGAGATGAAGAAGTAACATCCTCTTTATCTTCTGGACTTGTGGATACCTCTAATTTTCAGTCTTTCACCGCCGACACCTCTAATCCTATAGAACTAGTAAAATGGCAACAGAACTTAGAAGAGGTTACGCAAGAGATACTGAAAAAACTGTCGCATGATGCTAATGTTTTAATACAAAAATCTGGGGTATTACCTAAAAAATTACCAGAACCGATTTTAGCAGCAGCAGCTGCGGCGGCATCAGAAGCGTCCGGTGAGGTAATGCCAGGGCCACCCAACTTATTAAACTTAGTAATTGAAATTGAAAATGAGCAGCAGTCAGAAGATCCTGGACTGACGCAAATCATGGCTATTAACCTGCGGCTAGGAGAAATTGAATTTGCTGATGTGGCACTCTCCTCTGAACGCAGGCAAATCCGCAGTATTTTAGTTCAGCTAAACAAGCTAGGACGAGAGTATCAAAAGAAACATCGAGAAAGAGCGATCGCTGAAGCTGAAGCTGCATGGCGTGCTAGTTGGTTTGAATAAAGTTATGAGTTATGAATTATGAGTTATGAGTTATTTATTCCTAACTCCTAACTCCTCACTTTTAACTCCTAACTCCTCACTCTGCTGACCAATGACTAATGAAAAACCAGATTGGATACGATTGCACAAAGCCTTGGCAATAGAAGCTGAACGCGGCTTTACAGACTTGATGGGCAGAGAATACCGCTTCAGTGAATTTCTTAGTCTAACTTTAGGCAAATTCCCAACAGGCTTACCCCACACTGAACGCCGCCGTTGGCAAGGACTAGCGGTGCAATTTGCTAGTTATCCACATCTAGCACTGGAAGAAAGACAACATTTAGTAGCAGAAACTCGTAGGTATCTCTCGCAATTACAGAAAGAGGAGCAGGGGGAGCAGGGGAGCAGGGGAGCAGGGGAGCAGGGGAGAATTAATAAATTCAAAATTCAAGTTGCGCTTCCAGCGCACCAAAGGCGCGACCCGAAATCTCCAATTGTTGCTGAGGTGAGTCGGAGGCTTGCACCGAACATTGACCAAAAACTTAGCGATTTACCAGAAATAGGCTTTAAAAAGGCTGATAATTTGGCACGGCTCGGTTTACACACCGTCCGCGATTTGCTTTTCTACTATCCTCGTGACCATATTGATTATGCGCGTCAGGTGAATATCCGCGAGTTACAAGCGGGTGAGACGGTGACAATAGTGGCTACAGTGAAGCGTTGTAACTGCTTTACTAGCCCTAAAAATCAGAAATTATCAATTTTAGAACTGGTAGTAAAAGATAACAGTGGTCAAATCAAAATTGGTCGTTTCTACGCAGGTACACGTTTTAGCAGTCGCGCTTGGCAAGAAAGTTTAAAACGCCGTTATCCAGTAG
Source organism: Nostoc commune NIES-4072 (assembly GCF_003113895.1). Classification (NCBI taxonomy): domain Bacteria; kingdom Bacillati; phylum Cyanobacteriota; class Cyanophyceae; order Nostocales; family Nostocaceae; genus Nostoc; species Nostoc commune. The sequence continues at coordinate 4,589,315 of NZ_BDUD01000001.1, forward strand.
GTAGTATTTTGGCGGCGTGTGGGTTGGTAAAAGAAAGTAAATACGGCTTGACACTCGATAATCCAGAACTAGAGGTTTTGGCAAATCCAGGAGATTCGATTGAGTCGCTAAATATTGGGCGGGTAGTGCCAATTTATGGACTGACAGAAGGCGTGGTGGCGAATACAGTGCGACAGGCGGTAATAGCTGCTTTACCTGCTGCTGCTAACTTGAAAGACCCTTTGCCAAGTGGTTTGCGACAGAAGTATGGTTTGATGGAATTGAAAGATGCGATCGCTAATATCCATTTTCCCAGCGATAGCGCCGTCCTACAAGTTGCCCGTCGTCGCCTAGTTTTTGATGAATTTTTCTACTTACAACTTGGGTTACTACAACGTCAACAGCAAGCAAGAGCGATTCAAACTAGCGCCATCCTTGTTCCACGCGGTCAACTTGTAGAGAAATTTCACGAAATACTGCCTTTTCAACTCACTGGCGCACAGCAACGAGTTCTCAACGATATTCTTAACGATTTACAGAAACCCGTACCAATGAATCGTTTGGTGCAAGGTGATGTCGGTTCTGGTAAAACAGTCGTCGCCGTACTAGCCATCCTCGCAGCAATTCAATCTGGCTATCAAGCGGCGCTGATGGCTCCCACAGAAGTTTTGGCAGAACAACATTATCGCAAGTTAGTTAGCTGGTTTAACCTCTTGCATTTACCAGTGGAATTACTGACAGGCTCTACTAAAACTGCTAAACGAAGACAAATACATTCTCAGTTAGGAACTGGTGAATTACCTCTATTAGTGGGAACCCATGCCTTAATTCAAGACCCCGTAAATTTCCATCAACTTGGATTAGTGGTGATTGATGAGCAGCATCGCTTTGGAGTAGAACAACGGGCGCGTTTGCAGCAAAAAGGTGAGCAACCACATGTGTTAACTATGACAGCTACCCCGATTCCTCGAACGTTGGCACTGACGATACACGGGGATTTGGATGTAAGCCAGATTGATGAGTTACCGCCAGGACGACAAAAGATTCAGACAACAGTGCTATCGGGTCAGCAACGCAACCATGCTTACGACCTTATGCGGCGAGAAATTGCCCAAGGTAGACAAGTTTATGTGGTTTTGCCCTTGGTAGAAGAATCAGAAAAACTGGATCTGCGATCGGCAACTGAGGAGCATCAAAAGTTACAAGAAAGCGTTTTTCCTGACTTTCAAGTAGGGCTGCTACACGGTCGCATGAGTTCAGCCGATAAGGATGAAGCGATTACTAAATTTCGTGATAACCAAACGCAAATTTTGGTTTCTACTACTGTTGTGGAGGTTGGTGTAGATGTACCTAATGCTACAATAATGCTCATTGAAAATGCGGAGCGATTTGGTTTATCGCAACTCCATCAACTGCGGGGGCGTGTTGGTCGTGGCGCGGCTCAGTCTTACTGTTTGTTGATGAGCAGTTCCAGAAGTCCTGATGCTCAACAACGGTTGAAGGTACTGGAACAATCTCAGGATGGCTTTTTCATCTCAGAGATGGATATGCGTTTTCGTGGGCCAGGGCAAGTACTGGGAACTCGTCAATCTGGAGTGCCAGATTTTACCTTAGCAAGTTTGGTTGAAGATGAGGAAGTTTTACTTTTAGCGCGGCAAGCAGCAGAGAAAATAATAGAGATGGATGCAACTTTAGAGCGTTGGTATTTGATGAAAGAAGAGTTGAAGTATCGGTATGAGCGATTGATGGGTGGGGCAATTTTGACTTAAGGGACTTGCAAAAAATAAATTATTGCAAATTATTTGTACATTGCCTCAATTTTATAATTACAATGCTTGTTGTATTTGAGCATAAGCTTCATAGACACCCTTCACGTTGTACCAGTTGAGAAAGATTCGGGCGATTTCTAAAGCCAACTGAGGTTTACCTAAGTTAATTAGCCATTGCAATAATGGAGCCATTGTCCGTTCATTCAGCGTGCCGTTGAGTGACAAAATTCCCCAAAGCAAGCGATGCAGCCAAGTCATTTGAATCATCATTCGCACTTCCCATGTAGGATGCTTTTGATAAAATAAAACTCCCATACGTCCGCGTTGAATTTCTTGATCAATCAATCGGGGAATTTGCTCTAATTTAAATGCTGGATGCCAATGATATCCTACAGCTTCGGGACATTTAATTAGTGTCAGACCTAGTTTTTTCAGCCGCACACCTAATTCTAAATCTTCCCAGCCATAGAGTTGGAAGCTGGTGTCAAAAAGTCCAGCTTTCTCTAGCCAATGTTTAGGGATTGCTACATTTCCCGTAGCAAAAAAAGCTGCTGAAAAATCTGTGACTTTGTAGGGTTCAGCAGTTGGGTTATTGAAATTACAAGTATTAATAACTGCACCGTAAGTGAAAAAGCGATCGCTCCCCAATTTCTCCTTTCCCTGCACTAGCGCCTTTGCATGAGCTTTCAGGAAATTCTTCAGCACTACTAAATCGCTATCAATAAAGATAATTGTATCTCCCAGCGCCTGTTCTACTCCTAAATTTCGAGCCGCAGCAGGACCAGCATGATCTTGCCCAAACCAGCGCACATGGGGAAATTCTTCTTTGTGTCCTGCTAACCACTCCAATGTGCCATCAGTAGAACCATCATCCACTAAGACAATTTCGTAATCAGTAACCGAACTTGACTTACTCAACTCCTGCACCTCCAAGGCGCGGAGGCACTTTTCTAAAATCGGTTGGCGATTATAAGTCGGTATCACAACGCTGAAAAACACAGTCTCACCCACACACAACACTATTTATCCATCTCCAGGATAGGACAGATGCGACACTGACACTGTTCCTTACATAATTCTGGTTACAGAAATGGTAAATCTGCTCATAATGCAATATTGGCTGAATACTTAAAAACAGGTATATAAAATTACTATATCTTCAACCTGAAATTATAGATTTTTCTATGTCTGTTAAAGTATATTTTACTTTTACAGGTATAAGTATTTATGCTTAACTCAATATTACTTTTTTCAAGATGATTTTTGAGTAAAGTAGTGTCACAGAAGCAGTTAAACCTGATGGTACTCAAACAGATTACACCAAGGATACTATAGGCAAGACTTTTGGTTTAGTTGGCGAAAAATACGGTTGGATTGTCGAAATTGACCTGGTAAATCCGAATTTCCGCCCTCGCAAACACACTTGGTTAGGTCGTTTCCGCCATGAAAATGTCGCCATCCGGGCTGAAGCAGGTAAGAAATTAGTTGCTTATATGGGTGATGATAGGCGTGGTGGACATACCTGGAAATTTGTCAGTAAAGGTACTGTTTCTTCACCAACTAGTAAAGCTAACAGCAGTTTGTGGGAAAGCGGTACTTTATACGTTGCCCGTTATAACCCAGACAAAACAGGTAAATGGATACCGTTACTCTTAAATACAGCTACCAATCCTATTCCACCATCAGTTATTTCTTCTCAAGAAGGTAACGTGTTAGAGGAAAAAGTGAAATTTTTACCATTACCGAAACGTAATGGCGTTGCAGATCAAACTGAAGATGGTGGTATCTTTAAATGCGATCGCACCAACGAAGCAACAGCATTACCTAATTATCAAAATAAAAAGCTATCTGACTTCTACCCCACCCAAGGCGCTGTTCTCAGTGATGCTTTCTTAGCCGCAAACTTGGCCGGAGGAACACCCACAGCACGTCCAGAAGATTTAGAAGTACATCCCTTCACCAAAGAAGTGTTCATCTCCTATACCGATGGTGCGCCAGGAAGCGATGGTTATCCAGATTCGCGGATTTTCCAAGTTGCCAAGGTAAGTACCGATGTCAATGCCACACAGCAGTCAGGCGGACTATACAAAATTATTGAAGATAGTACTGATGGTACAGGTTTAACCTTCCGATGGGAAAGATTTGCCCAAGGTGGAGAAGCCGGATCGATTGATGGTGCTGGCTTTGCGAATGTAGATAACCAGGTGTTCGACAATAAAGGTAATGTTTGGGGTGTCACGGATATGTCTACCGGCACTCACAACGGTTTTGATATCGGTGCAGCTGGTACTCCAACTACCATTGATCACAAAATTAGTGGTGACGTTTCTAAGTTTACAGGAGTTTTTGGTAATAACTGGCTGTTCTTTATCCCCACCAGTGGAGCCAATGCAGGACATGTAGTACCCTTTGCCTATGGGCCAGTGCGTTGCGAGATGACAGGCCCAACTTTCGTAGAAGATACACTCAGTAGACCGAAAAGTTTGGCGATCGCTCCGTGATGAATACCTGTATAAGTAGATTTTTGTTGAAAATTAGTAATTTTAAATGTCAGTGTTAAATTGCTAAGTTGGCTCTTTAACATAAGTAAATTTAATGAATCAGCCAAGTGTAAGAGCAAATCTCACACCAGAATATGATTATGCTGTGATTGCAGAAAATTTTGTCAAAGAGTTGCGGGAGAATCGACCTAGAAGGATATCTGGTTTGACTATGACTGCAACTACTACTCCAGCTTTAACTGACAATAAAACTTTGAGTACCTTTTAGCAATAATTGAGCCTTTAAACCTGAGAATTGAACGATTATATTTAGATAGGGAGTTCTTCTGCGTACCTGTTATTAGATGGTTGCAAGCTTTGGATATTCCATTTGAAATGCCAGCTATTATCCGAGGCAAACATGGTGGAACTAAACAATTAATTAGAGGTAGGCGGAGTTACAAAACTAGTTACACTTTAAACAGCGATAAATATGGTTCAGTAACTTTTAGTGTGTGGATAGTTTGCACATATAAAAATGGTAAAAGACGAGAGCATGGGCGGGAATTTTTTGTTTATGCTGTCTATAAAGTTAAACTGTCATTACATTCAATACATGATGACTATCGTCTTCGTTTCGGAATTGGAAGCAGCTATCGGATGAAAAATCAATGCCGGATTAAAACTACTATTAAAAATCCCATTATTCGGCTTCTGTTTGTTGGTTTAGCTTTTTTAATTATTAATATTTGGATTTATCTAGTATGGCATTATCTCAGTCGTTTAAAAAGAATCCCCAGAGGGTTACTCGCAGGACTAAAGCTTATTAAAAGCGCTTTCTTCTTCCATCCTGCGTAAATCCTGAAACTCCCGAATTTTAAAAGTTCCCTGAGTCTGCAAAAAATTTTCAATATCTTTCATGGAAGTGTAGAGGCGATTAGTCCGATGATCTACTGTTTGCGATACTTGAGCAATCAACAGGGTCACGGTGTCTTTCCTGTTGATGTAGTCCTGAATATGTAGATCAAGCCTATGATCTAATTCCCTAATTTTTTCGGCGTTGTCAGCGTGTTCTTTTAAATCCTCTTTTATCTGAGAAATAGAAGCTGAAATGTTATTTATTACTAAGCATGAAAGCATTGTGAACAGTCGCCGCAAAAGTTAAGAGTGCCAATGCTTTTTCAACATAAGTATTTTTAGCAATTGTTTCAATAAATTGTGATAGCCCTCCCGTGACTTGTTTACCTAATTTGTTATTAATAATATTTAAAAGCGCTAATTGTGCTGCATTGCTAAATTTAGAGACAATATCGTAAATTTGCTTTAGCAAAGCAAGTATTGGTGTCAATATTGATGTTCGAGTTGTGCTGTGTTGGGTTGTACTGTTGAGCCGCGTTTGTGTATGTTGCTGGACAATTAACGCCCTAAGTCCTGCTAAGTCTCCTGGATTCACGTCTTTACCATCCCTTCCATCTTTGCCGGGTAAACCATTTCTGCCTGGTAATCCACTGATGCCAGGTAATCCGCGCTCACCTTGCCGCCCTGGTGTACCGGGCAGAGTTACTACTGTTGTGACGCCATCACGCCCTGGTACGCCTGGAATACCTTGTAATCCCCTTTCGCCCTGCCTTCCAGGTATCCCCGGTATACCTTGCAAACCGCGAAGCCCTTTTACAGTTTGATAAAGTGTGATTGCAGTTAATGCGGTAGTTAACGCTGTACCTGCCTTACCGAGTGCATCTACTGCAATGCGTTTAGCTTGTTGCCCGATGCTTTCAGCCTGTGTTGCCTTGTTGTAAGCGGTTGTAGCGTTTTCATTAGCTTGTGCAGCGTTTCTTACTGCGCCGTCGGCTGTAGTTTGTGCTTGTCGTGCTGTAGCTTGTGCCGTTGTTGCATATCCGTACTAGAAGCGCTCATTTGTTAACTGCAATTCCTACTTTTTAACTGCCCAGATAAGTTTTCAATTTGCGCCCAATCGCTATTACTAATGCACTTGCCGCTACACCCAGTACCACAGGCGGTTTCGCAGTCTGACAAGGTTTGATACAGCCCCGGTGTATTATAGGTAGATTTATTTGTGCAAGCTCCGTTGATGCAATCATATTGCTTGGAATCGCAGCAAGCGCCATAATAACCGCTATCGTACCTTGTAGAGTATTCTGGCGGAATTGGGTAAGCGCCTACTTGCGATACAGGAATAAAATTTAAGATTTTTGCTCCAACACCTGTATTGATGCCGTTTATTACTTGGACTACGCCACAAGAACCAGGTACGGTAGTTGCGCTTTCGACACAGTAATAACTATGCCCCATCTGATCGATACAGTTCTTGAAAAGCAAGAGATAACATTGCTTTGCATTAATAGTCATCTTGCTTTGCATTAATAGTCATCCGGGTCAATGGTGGAGCTAATATCAAGTTTTGCGAAGTTAATTATTAACTGATCCACGCGATAGGCATCATTATTTGTCCCTCTAGTGGTGAAGCTAGAAAATCCAGAATTGACATAAATCGACTGATTAATATTTGAATCAAAGTTAGTTTGAGTTAAAGAAGTTTGAGCTTTTAGGAGAATTCCTGTTAGCAAACTTTCAGCTGTGTTGTTTGCGTTTGCGGTCAATCGCGGTAAATCAGCTTTAGCAATTGTGATTGTGGTTGCGGTTTGGGTGGCGTTGCTTCCAAAAATATCTGCTAGGGTTGGTTCTGCCATAAAAGCGGATTTAGATAAAGTGAATAAATCCGTTGTATGACTTAATCAAATTTGTGTAAATATTCTACTTTTATGTAAAACCGGAAGTTTCACGGACGACGTTAAACCATTGCTGTGATTACGATTGATGCAACTTTAGGTAATACATGAAAAATAAAAACTTCCAGATTAACACCTCATAAGGGTTAATCCAGAAGTCGGATCATCAAAATAATTTTATGAAAAACAACCGCAACGGACAAGCATCTGTTTTTACGCTCGCTGAATATTCTAAAGTCCGCAGCAAGATTCAAAGCCAAAAGTACAAATTACTTTTAGACCTGGCTTGGTTTACTGGTGAAAGGTGGGGGGCGCTGATCCAAATGAAAATTACGGATCTTTACGATACTGAAGGCAACCCACTCAAAGTAATCACTTTTCGGGCCCGGACTCGCAAGGCTGTAGGGGGGAAACCCGGATTTCTCACAAAGGTTTAAACGAGTAGCCCAAAACGCTTATGCCACTTAGACTTGAGATAAAATACGCCGTTCACATATTGTTGTGATTCGTGCAGTGTCTAAAACGCTCAAAATCTAAGCCTGATAAAGGTTTGGTAATAGCGATCGCACCGCTTGTGAGAAATGCGGGGGAAAAAGAAAACCCAAAAAACTAGTACCGCAAGGCGGAAGTCAAAAGTCAAAAGCCAAAAACAAAAAGAAATACAGCGTAAATGTTTCGTTGATTTGAAATGGGTTGTTTATTTCCGCCGCGCTGTACTAGGCAAGTGCCAGTCCACCCAACTCTTCATGAAGTCTTGAAAGCATATACCCCAGACCCAGCAGATTCAGAGTGGCTTTTTCCTTCCAAAAGGGACTACACCGAGAACGAAGTTGTCAAACACATCTCACTCAGATATGCGGATATGGTGTTTCGTGAAGCTGTGCGGAAGGCTGGTCTGGAGAGTCGAGGTTTTAGTACGCATTCTACCCGCCGGAGCTTTACTACTCATCTTGCCAGAAACGGTGTCTCGTTGCGGATTATCCAAAAGCTCTTGGGCTACGCGGATTTAAAAATGCTGTCTGTGTACATCGATGTGAATGATTCTGAGCTTGAAGGCGCGATCGCAACTCTATGAACGCCAAACTCCTCCAACTACAAATTGAGATTTTCTTCGAGCGGTTGCAGAAAGGGGAATACGACCATCCCTTATATTTAGCTATGGCACTGGAGAATTTAGCTTCTCAGGCATGGGATGAGGTAGACCGGGTTTACCCAGAATTGTGACAAACCGCAGTCGCGGCGGATAAACTCGAAGCGATACATCTTACTAACAGGTGCGAAACTGCGATCGCACTTCTCCCTAGAAAGTGCGATGCCTGCGGCGGGCTGCGCCTACGCATTTTTCATTGGTCATTGGTCATTGGGAATTGGGCATGTTGCAGGACTGAAGCCCTTGCGGCATTTCTGACAAAACCATCTTTGAACTAGTCTCTTGTCAGACAATTTATAACTACCGTTTTCAAAAATTAGTGTCGTTTGGTCACATCTTGGGCATGGTGGACGGCTCATGTTTCCAGCCTCGGATTAGGTTCTCAATTTCACATGGTAATTTACCATCCCAGATCCAAACTTCCACATCTGCCTTTTTGCGCTTGGCGATGATACTGTCCACGCTACCCAGGTATTAAATTCTGATAAATCTGGCTCTATCTCGCTGGCAATTTGCCCTTGCCTCATTAACCACTGCCAAAGGATTTTTGCGGCGGGTGGAATATGATGTTGATAACAAAATGCTTCGTGTGCTTCCGTCCAGGGAGGCGAATTTTTTGGTGAATTTTCTGGCATAATACTATTAGTTTGATGCGTCATCAGTCCACCGGGAAGTTCAATTTTAGGTGGACTCTTGGTTTTTTAGACAATCGGCGATCGCACTCCAGAAATGGCGGACGCGATCGCACACAATAAAGCCGTCCTCGCCACAGTAGGCAAGGACGGCTTTATTCAGGTTCCTCAGTGGGTTTTTCGAGATTTTCTACTAACTCTTCAAATTGCTCAATTCTCGACTGAAGATAATCTATTTCATTAATGAAGAACTAGAACAGGTAGAAATTGGACTGCACACCCAACAGCAAGAGCAAGCGCTCTATGAAATTTATGGCGCAACGCCTTCTTACCCTAAGGAAGTCAGGGAGGAATTAACCACTAGCCTGGAACACTTATATAAGGAGCCGAGCGCGGATTATAGCGGTGAAACTTCCGCTTCCACTTCCGACAATAAAGCTTTTTATTTGGCTGTGAAGTCACTACTGGAAGTTAGAGGGGAGACTTATGTGATTGAGCAAGTTTTGAAAATGGGGGGCCGCCGATGGGAGTCTGGCAAGCGGCGATTGCAACAGATATTGCAGCAAGGCAGGCAGGAGGAATGGGACTAATTTCAAAGCGATGGCGATCCATGATGAACGCGATCGCTTTATCGATATCAACACTTCAACACGTTTACAAGTAAAAAATATCACATTTATGTGCGATGACCAAACATGACACTTGGGTAAAACTCAAGCCCAATAGCCCTTATGAGCCAATTTTGGATTTATTTCCAGATGGCATGATACCCATGCGCGATCCATTTGCGTTAGAGCGTGTGACCACATCGGACGGTGATGTGGTTGCCCTGTAATTGACATGGAGCGCCTCAGTAGCTTTCAAGCCCAAGCCTTAGCCCAAATTCAGTAGATCACAAACTTTTCCCCCAAGAGCGATCGCTAACCGTCCAAGGCAGCGAACACATGTACTACTCTTGAGATTTCAATAAGTAAAAATTATAAGTGAATCATCAACTTCTAAAATATGAAATCATAAAGATTGTACGTAGCGTATTGGTAAGATAATTGACTTTTTTATCAGGACAAGTGGCTTTAACAGATTTAGAAACTTTAGAAGAAGTTCTTGAGTGCTTAACAGAAAATTTCTCCATTGAAACTACTGGTGTCTGCGACCAAAAAACTCTATTTGAGATTTTAATAAAAGCTGCTAGTAGTGGAGACAGTATTGAAAATACAGCTAAAATTATATTCATCAAGATTATCGAAAAAGATTTGGGATTGAAAGTAGTTATCGGCTCAAAAACATCTGCCGGATTAGAACAACTAATAAAAAGCCAGCCTTGAGATTATTGTTTGTTGGTATCTCTTTCATTTTAGTAAATATCTGGGTTAATCTTCTCTGGGCAAAAATTAGTCAACCCAGGAAAGGTGGACGATTAATTTACCGTAAACTGTTTAGCCTCAAACAAATGTTGGCTTTCTTACGTCAAGCTGTTGAAAAAATACATGAAGTCGTTGAAAGCATTTATCTTCCATCGGGTTAGTTCTCAGAAACTAAGTTATCGCCTGGATATAAGCAAATATTATAGATAACCAACATACTTGCTTAAACGGTGGCTGATAAAAAGTATTACAGACTACAAAATTTTCTAGCGATCGCTCTTGGGGAAAAGTTTGTGATCTACTGAATGTGGGTATTTACTTTATTAAAAGTATGAGGTTTTTAAAATGTCGAAAGGCTTTAGATTTGAGATTTACGCAATTAAAAAAACGACTGACTATACATTAATTAATGATGCTGCAAAAATACAACAAATTTCAGAAAACTTAAAGAAGGATTCCCTTTAGGGTTGGTGTGAGCCTGTTGTTAAAATACACTTTGACAAATTTACAGAACAAGTATCATTAGCAGATGCCTCCTACGCATCGGAAGAAGATTTTAAATCAAGTCCAGAATGCAAATCCCTTAAAGAAAGGGCAATTGAAGAACTGCGAATTTATTTAAATTTTGTTCTACAGGTGCTTGCAACAAGAACCGAAGAATATTATCAAAGTATCGGTGAGGAAAATCCTTATCGGGACTGATTTCTTAAAGGGGGAGAGATGGCGAGACTGTAACTAAGTGCAAACTAGAAAGTTTAGTTTTAAAAACGAAACAATCTGGGTAGTTCAACGAATTGATTTGTAGCAGTGGCTCCCACCGCTTTCCTTTGAGCGAAGCGGTTAAGAGTTGCGCCATCCCCTAGAGAGACATCCCTTTACTCTGTCTTCTTTCTTGTCGAAGAGCCTCTGATCTTATTTGTTGCAATACGCGCTCTGCTTCTTGCCAAAAGCTTAGGTCTTCTCTCTCTGAAGGGGCGACATGAAGCTTATACAGTCAGCTTTATAGGCTTCATGTCGCCCCTTCAGGTAATTAGTAACAAATTACTAACAGGATGATTGCTGTGAATTGCAAATGTTAATATGCTTTAATTTTTCATTTTTAACAAAAGCATTACCATTTCTTAAATCAAGTAGGATAAATTTTTTATAGATACATATTTTTTCTAATCTTCCTGTATTTCTGAATCTACAAAAGCATATTTTCAGAAGAGATTGGTAAGTAATTTTATAGAAACGGCATGGCAGCAAAACTCTTTAACTGCATAGCCTCTTAAAAGCCAATAGAGGATATACTCACCACAAATACGAGTGATGTGATTTTTTAAACTACTGTGCTGTAAAAAGGTTTTTGAGTAATGGTTTCACTTCAATGGTGTGGATGTGCAGATAATTCTGTAAAAGTAGTTAATAATTACCAGAAAGCAAAAAATTTGTGGATAACAGTAGGTTTACTTGCTGTTTTTTTTGTTGCTGAATGGAGTGTAGGCTTATGGAGTCAAAGTCTATCTTTACAGGCGGATGCAGGACACATTCTCTCGGATATTACAGCCTTGGCAATATCACTATTTGCTAGTTTTTTGGCAAAGCAACCAGCTAAGAAAAAAGCAACATTTGGACATCAGCGAATCGAAGTTTTAGCAGCTTTGGTGAATGGATTAGGTTTAGTTGCGATCGCTACTTTTATCATATTAGAAGCTATTCAACGCTGGCAACATCCAGCAGCAATTTTAGGCTTACCAATGTTAGCAATTGCAGTATTAGGTTTAATCATCAATCTGCTCAATATTAATTTGCTTCATCCCCACAGTCACAACGACTTAAACTTACGGGGAGCTTTGCTTCATGTCATCGCCGATACTGTTAGTTCTGTTGGCGTAATTATAGCTGCTTTAGTAGTTCATCTTTGGGATTGGTGGTGGGCAGATGTTGCTATTAGTATAGTCGTTGCAATCTTTACGGGTTTGAGTGCTTTACCTTTAGTGCAAGATAGTTTAAGGATTTTTTTGGAGTATGCACCGGAATCAATAGATCCTGTTGATGTGGAAATATCTCTCAAATCTTTTCCTGGTGTTGTTGAAGTAGAAAAACTTCATATCTGGGCAATTAGCTCAAATAAAGTAATGCTTTGCGCCAACTTGACAGTTGAATGTACAACTATTCAAGAACGCGATCGCTTACTTACTAAGTTAGAAACTCATATCCGAAAAACCTTTAATATTGCTGAGATAACCTTGCAGCTAAGTAGCTGTATGAAATCTTCAGCGTTGCCAATTCATCCTTTATTTAACCAAGATTTAGTTTTCATGTTGTCTGCAAGTAAAACCAATTTAACTCAAAACCATAGCTAAAACCATAGTTATTCTAATTACTACTATAAATTCTAAATAAATTGTGCTAAGTTACTCTGCCTATATTTAGTTTTTAAAGACTATTTAAACATAATGCTTATTGGCATTTTTTAACTGTCAAAGCATAGCAATCACTGATTGCAACTCGGTTATTTACTAAGAGGTTTCCCAATCATGACTCTCATTCAAAAATCCAAAATGATTTCATTACTGAAACAGTACAAACGCGCCTTAGCTTGGTTTATATCTGGTCTGGTTATGGCAGCTTTGTTGTTCTTGGGAACATCAAATCAACAACCAGCGATCGCCTTTGAGCAAAGTCAAGCCATATCTACTCAGGCAGATGTGACTGCTACAGACTTAGACTTTGGTGCTAGTCATCTAGAACCAAATTTTTATCAAAATTAACGGCTAACAATTGCTCAATTAACTTTAAGGCACACTTCAATGATTTCATTTTTGCAAAAGTACAAGCGATTCCTAGCCTTTACTATGGCTGGCTTCCTTTGTACCGTTCTACTGGTAGTTGGTAATTCTGTTTTTCAGCCCACTATGGCGGCTGGTAATGGAGTTAACGTAATTATCATGATTGGTGATGGTATGGGTTGGAATATGGCACGGGCCGCAGCCGTTGCCAAAGGCGCTCCTTTTTACACCAGTGGTAAAGGCTCAGGTCTGAGCTTTCAAAAGCTAAGTGGATATGGATTGGTAACTACTTACGGCACAACTATTCAGGGAAATACACCAGCCAATCCAACAGACCAGCCCCATCTAACAGGTAACTCTGCTCTGGATGGGTCTAATACAGTGACTGCTGCAAGTCCTCTTCGTCCTAACTTCTCATTCCAGCCTACTCCTTTTAACCCTGGCAATCGATCTGATGGCAATAGCTTAGAGGATGGTAATCTCGCGGGTTATGACATCAGTAAGGGCGGCCCTGTTCCTTGGGTTCCTTTGACCCCTGCTAATTCTGGTACTTATGACAAAGATTACATCAAGTACAGTTATCCCGACTCTGCTAACACAGCTACAACTCTGTATACAGGAGTAAAGAGCTTTAACAACGCAATGGGGGTAGACATTTACGAGAAGAAGTTGAAAACCATCCTAGAAATTGCCAAAGAAAAAGGTAAGTCTACAGGCTTGGTAACTTCCGTACCTATTAGCCATGCAACGCCTGGTGCTGCGGCTTCTTTCGTAAATCGTCGTAGTAAGTATGACAGTGTTTACGACCCCAGCAAAACCAACCAAGACAGCATTTTGCAACAGACATTGCTGAACTTTAAACCCAATATTTTGTTGGGTGGCGGTCATCCCAAAGATTTTGAAAATAGAGCCAGCACAAGTACAGCAGAGGGTGTCTTTAACTATACGTATATTACCGAAGACACTTACAAGCATCTGAAGAATAATCCTACGTCTAATCGTTACGGCTATACCTTTTTGGAACGCGGCCCTAATGCAGCTAAGGCACTGCTAAACACGGCTGCTAAAATCGACCCCAACAAGGGAGGTAGATTATTTGGTCTGTATGGTGCGCGTGGACAAAATGGTAACATTCCTGTTAGTTCCTCTAAGGGTGACTATAGTTTGACAGGTCTGGACAACTTCTCTCTCTATACCTCTGTTGTCAAGCCTGGAACTCCTGCTACCTGTCCATCAGGTCAGATAATAACTGGTACTGCTGGGGATTGTGTTCCTGTAATTGATGCAGCTGGTAATCCCATCGCTCCTAATGCTCCTGCACCCGATACTGTTCGTCCTCTGGCTCCTGGTGAAACTGATGCCAGTTTTATCGCTAAAGAAATTAACGAAAATCCAACTTTAACTGATTTGACCAAAGCAGCTTTAACCGTTTTAGGTAAAGACAAAGATGGTTTTTGGCTGATGGTTGAGGGAGGCGATATCGACTGGGCTGCTCATGATAACAACATGGATAACCTGATTGGTACCATGAATGATTTTGATAAGGCAGTCCAGCAAGTCATTAGTTGGGTAGAGAATCATGGTGGTTGGAGCAAGAACCTGCTATTGGTTACTGCTGACCATGACCATTACCTAACTCTGAATAATGATTTTGCTTCTAAATTGACTCCCAATCCTAACCCAAATCAGGCTAAAGGCTTGAAGTATAACGCCAAGGACATCACCTTTGTTAAGCACAATCCTACTGATGCTGGTCACTTCTGGGGGTCTGATCCAAATTACAAATATCTCTGGGGTAGCCATAGCCGCCGCGTTGTACCTGTTTACTATCAGGGTGCTTACGCATCAACTCTGACGCGATCGCTAGGACAAGGCTTCCAAATTACTGATAGCTCTGGTACTTATACTGTGCCTGGTGTTCGAGGTGTGGTTGACCAAAGTCATATCTTCCAAGCCATGAAAACTGCGATCACAAGTCCGTAAATTGAATACGCCGCTTCACTAAGACACTAACTGAAAAGCTTTCTGTTGCAGAGACGTGTGTTACCACGTCTCTGTCTCAAAAAACTATTGCGGTATTATTGCACCTGTTCTTTTATCAAGAGAAAAAATGACTGACTCCATCTTCAAGAAGTTAGCAGCTGCAACGGTAGGAACTGCTTTGATTTTTTCATTAGGGAAAACTATGCCGGCTCAAGCAGCAGCCCTAACTTATAATTTTTCTAACGACGATAAAACTCTCACAGGTACTTTTTCATTCGACCAAGCAGCAGCAGACGATCAAGAAGTAACGATCGCAGAAGGTTTAAAGATTTCTGCTAGCTATGGTGGCCAGTCATACACTGAAGCGGATGATCCTTTAGCATCAGTTTTCACCGACAAAACGGGAACAATTTTTAACCAAGCGGGGTTAGGGTTATATTTTACACCTAGCGCTTTTAATGTCTACCGCGAAAATTTTATCAACCTGAACGATTCCATTAGTGCAGGTGTTCAGACTGTCACTTATACCAGTGTTCCAGAGCCAAATTTAATGCTTGGATTGTCTATATTCGGGTTGAGTTTGTTTTTGAGTAAAAAAATAACATCTCCTAAAGCATCAAGCACAAAAGCTTAAATCAAATTATCAAGAATAACAGGGTGGGATAATCCACCCCGCAAATTTTTAAAATTATAAAATCTCAAAGCTCAGATTCCCAATTTTTCTAAAAAGTTAGGGAATCTTGTTATTCACATAATAATTTAGAATTGCTACATTGTTTTATTAGCATCAGACAAAAGTTAACGGTAATGTCTGGGTTTGCAGTTAATTAAGCTATTAGTTGTTGCATGAATAAAATATACATGGATTAGTTTAGATATAATAATGACTCATTGTTTGTTTTCCTCACTGGAGAAATTAATGGGTCGCGCCAAAAAGGTTGTCCTGGCATATTCTGGTGGAGTAGATACCTCCGTTTGCATCCCTTACCTCAAACAGGAGTGGGGTGTGGAAGAAGTGATTACCCTAGCAGCAGATTTAGGCCAGGGAGATGAATTAGAGCCAGTTCGAGAAAAAGCTCTGAAATCGGGTGCAAGTGAATCCCTCGTGGCGGATGTCAAAGACAGCTTCGTTAAAGATTACGCCTTTGGAGCGATTCAAGCCAACGCCCTTTATGAGAATCGTTATCCTCTCGGAACTGCCCTTGCTCGTCCACTGATTGCTAAGGTATTAGTAGAAACAGCTGAAAAATATGGTGCTGATGCGATCGCTCACGGTTGCACCGGCAAAGGGAACGATCAGGTTCGCTTTGATGTCTCTGTCACCGCCTTAAACCCCAACCTAAAAATCCTCGCACCAGCCAGAGAATGGGGCATGAGCCGTGAGGAAACCATCGCTTATGGTGAGAAGTTTGGTATACCCTCACCAGTCAAAAAATCCTCTCCCTACAGCATTGATAAAAATTTGCTTGGTCGTAGTGTTGAAGCTGGTTTACTCGAAGATCCGTCATTTGAGCCACCAGAAGAAATTTATGAAATGACCAAAGCGATCGTGGATACTCCCAATGAGCCAGAGTACATCGAAATTGGCTTCCACAGTGGTATTCCGACAACCCTCAACGGTATAGCTAAACAGCCAGTTGAACTAATTGAAGAACTCAATCAGGCGGTAGGAAATCACGGTATCGGACGGATCGACATGATCGAAAACCGTCTGGTGGGCATCAAATCGCGGGAAATCTATGAATCACCCGCGATGTTAGTGTTAATTCAGGCACATAGGGATTTAGAAAGCTTGACTTTGACGGCAGATGTCACCCATTACAAACGTGGGATTGAAGAAACTTATAGCCAAATCGTTTACAACGGTTTGTGGTACAGTCCACTCAAAGTTGCCTTAGATGCCTTTATTCAAAAGACACAAGAGCAAGTTTCTGGAACTGTCCGAGTGAAGTTATTCAAAGGCAACTCTACGATAGTTGGGCGTTCGAGTGATAATTCTCTCTATACTCCCGATTTGGCAACCTACGGAGCCGAAGATCAATTTGATCACAAAGCTGCTGAAGGCTTCATTTACGTTTGGGGACTACCGACTCGCATTTGGTCGCAGAAACTTAAGAGTTAGGAGTTAAAAGTTAGGAGTTAGGAGTTAAAAAAGCAAAATACAAAAAGTAAAAATAAAAAAATAACTTTTTACTTTACTCCTAACTCATCATTCCTAACTCCTAACTCTCACTTTTTACTTCTCACTACTCGCTTCTTTAACTTGGCGAGACTCTAACCACAGAGGCACAATAATTAGGGCAGCCAATATCAGTAACGCTGCGATCGCAAATTGACCCACCCAAGCAACCAATTGTTCTAAAGAGACAATTTTGCCAGCAAAGAAAGCCAATGTCACCATCAAACTAGCCCAAGCAACTGCTCCTAAAAAGTTGTATAAAAAGAATTTTCCAAAAGGCATTTCAGCTATCCCAGCTAGTGGTGCAGCAAAAACTCGTAACAATGCCAAAAAACGTCCAAAAAATACTGCTTTAGCAGAATTTTGACTAAATTGCTCTTTAATAGCCAGCAGCCGCACTTCAGAAATCCGAAATATGCTAGCAACTTTTACTAGAAAAGACCAACCGCTAGCTCTACCAATCCAATAGCCACAAGTGCCGCCAATTACAGCACCCATAATTGCATCACCGAGAACCAGCCAGAAATTCAGTTCATCACTGCCAGCTAGAAACCCGCCTACTAAGGTCACGGTTTCACCAGGAAGGGGAATGCCTAAATTTTCTAGCAAAATTCCGAAAAAAACTGCCCAATACCCGTAAGTGTGGGCGACTTTTTGGATATTTTCTAGTGAAATCAGCTCTAAAGACATTCGCACCACCGTCTTTACAAATTTTTACTTTTATTATATCTTTGCTTGTTTATGCGCGTGGTGTCAATTAAACCGCTATATAGAGCCATC
The DNA here is from genome assembly GCF_003113895.1 of Nostoc commune NIES-4072. Classification (NCBI taxonomy): domain Bacteria; kingdom Bacillati; phylum Cyanobacteriota; class Cyanophyceae; order Nostocales; family Nostocaceae; genus Nostoc; species Nostoc commune. The sequence goes on from NZ_BDUD01000001.1 coordinate 4,607,155, forward strand.
AAGTCATTAGTTTAATTATGAATAACACATAAATTAGAATCTATGTCAACTATTAATTTTTGACTATTAACTATGCATTTTTTAAGGATTTTTACCACAATTTCGTAATTTATTACAAACAAATTAAAATATTTATAAAAGATTTATAAATATCCAGTTAAATGATGAAAATCTTGTAAAAGATACGGTTGATACCGAAATTGTTAGGCGTTTATGCCTATATTGATAAAAGTTATCACAAATTATACGGCATGAATACTGAAATAATCTTTCTCAACTGCATGGCTGTATTTACCCAAATACCAGGGTAAAACACTTATTTTGCTGGTGAAAAAGGAAAGGTATTGATGTCTTTTTTCAATTTTTTGTCAAGTGTTCCAACTACCCTGTTAAATTCATGATTCTCACACAAGAACTTCAAGTTATTTTGTTTAAACCCCAAGCAAGCATAGATTTGGAAGGTGGTAAGACTTTGAGTGAACAAATGGCTAGAGTAGTGCCCCAAGCTCATCAACTCTGGGTTATAGACTTAGCAGAAGTTAATTTCATGGACAGTTCTGGATTAGTCCCCTTAGTAAAAGGGTTGAAAGCTGCACGTCAGAGTGGTTGTCGCTTGGTTCTATGCAACGTGCAAGCTCCTGTACGGTTAATTTTGGAACTTACCCAACTAGATTCAGTGTTTGAAATTTTTCCCACTTATGAAGACATTTTTACTACCGTTAAAGATAAAAGTCTGGTGCTAGCAGGCTAAATAATAAATCTACCTATAGATGGATGGTGGAGTCAAGCAATATTTGCATTTTTTCATATTCTCCAAGAGAAGAGTCTGGTGCTAGCAGGCTAATTTTCTTTTTTTCTAGAGAAGAATGTTGAAGGAAACTCATGGCTTTGACGCAGTTGATGTCAATAAGCAGATGAATGAACCTGCTTGTTGAAAACTATTTACTAGTGCGTCAAGTTTAAATTGATGGATAAGCAAATTCTTAGAGAAGGCGCTAGCCTCTCCCATGAGTGACTAACTTGGACTTTAGTCCTAATGTTTTAAGGACATTTTGTGTTTACTACAAACCGTCAAAACTAACTTAAACATTGTACGACCTAAAGCAGTGCAGTAAGAATTGACTAAAATCGGTCAAAACAATGCAATTATTTGTGAGACTCCCCAGCTTTTGAAATTAATCTAAGCTAATTATTGTTTATAACCGATTTAACTAATGCAAAAAACCAGAGGGTAAGAAAGGTGATACTATCAGCCTTTGCGTTATTTATAACTCCATAGTTTTTATTTATCGTAAATCAAAGGGTTTAAGAACCCTACATTTATATATATCATCGGTTTCAGTCAGGGTTTAAATCACCGTCTGAAATGTCTTTAATTTTGAATTTTGAATTGTTAATGCCTTGGTGTAGTAGTTGGATGTATCTAAGACACTTTTTCCTGGCAATTTTTTACCTGTTCGATTCCAGCATAATGATAACTTTAGGCGTTCTGGGGAGTCGAAATGTTAGTTTCTTCGGATGCTGGTCGCGGAAAATTTGGCAAATCAATGCCACTGTGACTAGCATTGCGAGTTTTGAGTGCTAGACGGTAACTCACACTTTGTAGTTCTGCTTGTAGTTGCCGATTTTCCCGTTGTAGCATTGCTACCTTTTCTCTCACCGGCGTCATTCGTTCTTCAAACTTCCGCCGATAAATTTGAGGTAACTCTTGTACTACTTGCTCTAACATTCGAGTGCGATCGGTGAGTTCTTGAACTGACTGTCGCAATTGGTAAATTTCAGAGTCACGAGTTGTAATTTGCTCTTGATAGAACGCCACCTGCTGCTCTACAGCTTGGAGTTGTTCTTGTAAAGCTTGTAACTGGGTCGTATCGCGCTCAATGTCCGGCTGCTGGGGCATAAAACTAGTGTTACCCTTTACCAGCCGGAAGAGTTCTTGAGATAGTTGTTGTACTAAGGAATCACGAAGTTGCAACTCTTGGCGTAGCTGCGACACTTCCGTAGAGAGAGCTTGAATATTAGGTGTATCAGATTGGCTCACAGTAGCTTACAGCTCCCATTCAGAATCTTGTCCACTCTTAGGTATAACTGCGGGAGTACTACCTTTGGCAAGTATTTGTTAATGTAGCATTCCTAAGCAAGTCATGAAAAAAGAAAAAACAAAATTTTATTGAATGGAGTATTGCGTTGGGGAGTGGGGATGAGGGAGCAGAGGAAGCGGGGGAGGCAGGGGAAGAAGAATTATTGATTAATGTCCATTCTCTACTCCCTATTCCCTATTCCCTACTCCCTACTCCTTAAACCGATGCTGCCACTTTAGTGGGTTTTTCTTTTTCTTCTTTAGGGGGTTTTTCCTCTTCGGCTTCCTGCTTAACTGTCAAATAGCGAATTACTTCTTCACTCAAACGCATGGCGCGTTCAAAGGGAGCGATCGCAGTTGCAGGCGCAGTGTAATTTAGCTGTATGTAGATACCATCGCGGTGTTTTTTGATTTCATAAGCAAGACGACGCTTACCACGATTTTGAATTTGGATCTCTTCAGCGCCTTGGTCGCGAAGCAAATTCTGATATTTAGTAATTGCTTGCTCTACCTGTTCGTCTCCCAGGTCTGGACGCAGAATGTACATTGTTTCGTAACTTGTAGTCATATTTTTCAGTCTCCTTATGGACAGAAATGGCTGCTGGTGCTAATTTATACCTATTTTAATTCAAAATGTCGGTATTAATCAACATCTGAAGCAACAAGGAACTATAATCTTACCAGTTTTAAATTTGAATCATTAGCCAAATCGCCGAAATTTGAATTTTTTGGATGTCCTTAATGAAAAATAGGTCGCTTCCCGGCCCCCAGATTTCTTTAGCTTATTCCAAAATAATCTCTCACTTAACCGAAACGTATTGGGACATATATTATAGCGAGCGATCGCTTTCAGGCTCAAGGCTCAATCGGTTCGCTAAAAAGCTAACTGATGATTGCTACCCGCTCACAGCAACAAAAAAGCAGATAAAAGGATATTCATTAAGGTTATGGCGCAACGCTATGTGCGAATTCAAAATCAAGAAGGACAGATTTACTATGGGTTACTACAGGTATCCTTGAATGTGCAGGTGTTAGATGCTCCGCCTTGGTTACAAGGACAACCCACTGATTTAACTTTGACACCAGAAAATTACCAAATTCTGGCTCCCTGCGCTCCCTCAAAAATTGTGGCGGTGGGTAAGAATTATGCAGATCATGCAGCCGAAATGGGGACTCCAGTCCCTTCTGAGCCACTAATTTTTCTCAAGCCACCCACATCGATCATTCCATCTGAGAAGGAAATTAAGTATCCTCCCCAGTCACAAAGAGTTGACTACGAAGGAGAGTTAGCATTAGTGATTGGCGATTACGCCTTTGAATGTACACCACAGGTAGCCCAAACTAAAATTTGGGGCTACACCATCGCCAATGACGTAACAGCGCGGGATTTACAAAAACAGGATGGTCAATGGACGCGAGCTAAAGGTTTTGATACTTTCTGTCCCTTGGGGCCTTGGATTGTGCGGGAATTAAATCCAGGAGCGAGATTGCAGACTTTTGTGAATGACAATGCTCATCCAGTCCAATCTGCCTGTATCGATCAGATGGTGTTTTCTCCCGATGTTCTAGTTTCTTATATTAGTCAGGTTATGACGCTACTACCTGGTGATTTAGTGCTTACAGGTACGCCGGAGGGTGTAAGTCCATTGCATCCAGGCGATCGCGTCCGCGTCGAAATTGAAGGTATTGGTCGCCTGGAAAACACCGTAGCGTCCCGTTAATTTCTAACGCACTTGCATATATACTGCATCGGAAATTGCCGGAATTTCTGCATAGCGTCCCAGTAGAGACTGGATAGTGGAATATGCAACTGCTGCTACAACGCCTAGAAATATGGTGTTAGCTACTGTTTCTATTGCAAAGCTAGTACCAGGAACCTCTGCTAAAACTCGCACCAGTATGGAACACAAAAATATAACTATGTCCAAAAGAATCGCCTGCATTGTGTTGAAACGAATGAAGTGATTGATTTTTTCGTTTCTTACCACTAATAGGAACAAGGCAAAGAACACAATTATTTGTCCAATTTGTCCTAAACTACCGTAAATTATTAAAACTGGTTGCAGTGGTAAAAGCAGAACTTGTAGTGCTGGAAACTGTTTAAATAAAAACCTGCCGAAGACTAAGCCATCAATTAGAGGCAGCAAATAAGGCAAGCAAGCAAAAATTCGATCTGAAACCGTTGTAGACCCGCGCCAAGACATTATGCGTTCTCCTGTGGTTAAATTTTAATAGTTACTTGAGCTTAGGATAACGCAATTGCTTGGTCTTGCTGGCAAATTCAACTATTCTATATGGGCGATGCGAAAACCCATCACACACTCATATTGGTCTGGCTGCTGTTGAGTAAGTTTGCGAATGGCTTGACCACAGCGCAGTTGACCCCCACGCCAACGGGGTTGACCGCTCCTGTCAGCGAGTAAACAAGACTGGCAAACTTGCTCAGGGGCAAGGATTTGCTCGTCCATTAAAATGACTAGCATCGAATCCCTCCTGTAAATCCTCATGGTCACCCACATTCTACTCAGGTGAGGATGCGCTTTGTATAGGTCAAAGAAACGCTGCGTTGTCGGTTGGGCGCGTGCTGCGCGGTTAAGTGTTGTGATTTGCGATCGCGCTTTGCGCCCACCGTGGGCGATCGCAGAGAACACTTAAAAGCCACATCCTAACTCTTTGTAGCAAAATGTGGGGAATCACAATTTAATAAAAATTGTCAAGTTAATCTTACATTTATTGTATGTTGTGTCTATGGCAAATAGACGTTTTGGTAAAAAATCATACAAAAAAAATTGGCGCTAAGTTTAAAATATACAGCCAACGATTTTATGCACAAGCAACATGGCAATCCATTTAAATTCCCTTGATGCGACTAGTTAAAGTGCCAGAAGGCAAGTAAGTAAAACTGAGTTAACTAGATAGCCATTTAAGAGATGCATTTACAAAATACTGGGGTAAACTTGCAAGCAAGTTAATACACAATATAATTGGGCGGCTCGTCGGTCTGGGCATCACTCACAATGGAACATTGGCAATTTCTGATACAGAAACAAGGCGATCGCTCGTGGCATATCCTAGAATCGCCAAATTTGGAAATTTTGGAAGGGGAGTATAGAGTTTTGGCTCGTTCTAACCTTCCCAATACAGACGTGGAAGTGCGGGTAACTCACTCTTCAACCCAGGAAGTTCTACCAAAGCGGCGAATTTTCAAGCGATCGCGTCGCACTAATTCAGAAGGCTTAATGGCGCTAATTCCTTTTACCTACTTCGAGCCGGGAGTTTGGGAGTTGCGCTGTATGGGCGATTTGATGTCGGAGCTACTCGGTAAATCTTGGCAATACAGTGTCCAACTTCAAGTATTGTGCCAGAGAGTAGAGGGAGAGCAGAGGAAGCAGGGAGAGAATGTAGAATCAAATTCATCTGATCGCCCAGATGCTGTTTCTGAAAACTGGGAATTCACTTTCCCCGCAGAACCTGCAATTGGGCTAGATCAAGCGACCGCAGTCTCCGCAGAACTGGGAATTGCTACAGGCGACAACCCCGTTACTATTGTTGTGCCAGATGAAGGGAACTTAGAATACACTGCCCCAGAAGAACCCGAAATGACGCTAGATAAAGCGATCGCAGTCTTTGTAGAACTACTAACTGCGACAGATGACAACCCCGTTAGTATTGTTGTGCCAGATGAAGAGAACTTAGAATACACTGCCCCAGAAGAACCCGAAATTAACTTTGATAAAGCGATCGCTACAGACAGTAACCCCGTTAGTATTGTTGTGCCAGATGAAGAGAACTTAGAATACACTGCCCCAGAAGAACCCGAAATTAACTTTGATAAAGCGATCGCTACAGAACAGACGGTTACTACAGACAGTAACCCTAATAACACTGTTCTGCTAGATGAAACAGAAAAAGATATTGATGAGCCTGTGAATTCTGTGTGGCTCAAAGGTGAGACGGCAGAACAGATTTTACAAAATTTAATAGATTTAGCTTTACCCAATTCTGAAGCCCTGCTCAATAATGAACAGGTTACAGATTCTCCAGCAACACAATCATCGCCCCCATTACTGTTAACTTTAGATCGGGATACTTACATTGCTCGTTGGGGACAACCTCTTACAATCAATGGGTACGTAGAACTCAAAGAAAAGATAAATCTAGATCAGGCTGAAACATTATTCTCCAAAAGCTTGCAGGCGCTTGAACTAGAAATTGAACTGCGATCGCCCAAAAACTCAAAAATCTTGACCCAGGTACGGCAACCCTTACCAGATCAAGAGTTGCCCTTCACCATCAATACCTCAATTGATATTCCTGCTGACTTTGAATCAAAGTTAATTTTGGCAGATATTACTTTGTCTGGTCGATTCGCCGATGTTGATGAAGTCATCAGGTTAGCCAGCCAGTCCTTCACTATTACAGCAGATGTAACAGAATTACTGGCAATCACAGCCGCAGCAACACCTAGTACATCCTTAAATGACACCATAGCACCATCGGACTCGTCTGCTGCTGTCACGCAGCCAGAGGCCGCTGTGAGGATAGATTTGAAACTATTCAATCTGGTCAAGATTCCAAAAACAGACCAGTCTCAGATATTCAATCCATCCCCAAATACAGCTTTACCACCGCAAATTAACTTACAAGTTCTGCGAGAAGCCATCCTGCGAACATCTAACTTAAAGAATTCAGGCACTTCGCCTCAATTGCCAAAACTGCCCCCTATTATTCAAACCCATACCAACACTCCCACAGATGTTGTTGCAGAACCCACTACAGAAGAGGAACTTCTGGAAAAGGATGTTCCTATGGTTGCCATCAATTTGGAGCAGTTGGTCATAAAGCAACGCCGAATGCCAATACTCGACACTACTTTGCCGTACTTGAAACGGCTACCAGCTTTGCCAGATGATACAGAAAAAGTAAAAAACAATGCTCCAGATGCGAAAGTTCCAGCAGATGAAGACTTACCGCAGTTGGATACAACTGTAGCTGATGAAAATACACTGGAATTAGTAGATGATACACAATTTCAAGAAAAATCTGTTGCTGAGGCAGAAACCCAGCCAAATGAACAATTCCAGGAAGAATCTGTTGCTGAGGTAGAAGAAGCCCAGCCAAATGCACAATTCATTACAACAGGCAACCTTTACTCATCTCCCCTGCTCAGAAAGTGGATGCACAGCCAAGGATACTCTTTGCCTGAATCCATCGATGAACTAGAACCTGAAGACCACGATCGCGATGTTTCAGCCCAGCAGACCCAGCTTTCTATGAGTGCTGAAACTCCCAATGTTGATGTCAACTTGCCGTTAAACTTGGATGCTGACACACAGACGACATCGCAAGAAGTTCAAGATTCGGTTTCTGATCTTGAGAACTTTGGCGAAGACGCAGACACAGCAAAGGAAGCTGATATAGAAATAAGGGAAGATACGGCAGTAGAAGTATCCGAACCAACACTCTCAATGATAGTAACACAACTACCACCCCCCCCTCCTCCAATAAAAATGAATATAGCGTCAGCTTGGTTGGCGCAAGAAATCGTTGTAGATGATACATATAGTGAACATAGTGAACTGGAAGCCAATGGGACGAAGAATGACTCTTTTGAAGAAGAGAAGCAACCACTGTTAGGTTTATCCTCTTCCTCACCCATAACTGCGGCAGCCATTGAGCCTTTGCCAATTCCAGAACTGCATGTACCAGACGGCGAACTAATCGCTGGCAAATTTATCATAGTGCGCGTAGTACTGCCTGAAGTACCTCCCCAAGTTGTTGTCAAGTTATGGCTTGAAGATTATCAAACTCGCTGGTTACTAGAGGGGCCCCATTTACTGACAAATTTGCTACCTAACGCCTTGGGAGGATTGGAAGTGATGACGCAATTAAATATTCCCTTTGGGTGTTTGGAAGTTCGGTTGGAAGCGATCGCACTTGATCTGACAACTCAACAGGAGAGTCACAAAGTCACAATAGTCCGAACTGTGATTCCTCCAGACTTGCCAAACTTGCAGCTAGATGAACTCCTAGATATGTAACTCAGCTGTAAGGAGCATTGGGCATTGGGCATTGGGCATTGGGCATTGGAAAGAGGACTTGGGGACTCTTGAGAATTGGGGACAAGGGGAAACACTTGTTGCAAGTTCTGATTTAAGTCCCCTTGTCCCTTTGTCTCCCCCACTCCCCACTCCCCACATTCCCTGTGTTAAAAATCTTTAGAATTTCAAAAATCTTGGCAGCATTTGCAGTAAGCTCATTTTGAATTGTAGTGTTATTTAACAGGAACCTTTACTATGGCAGCTTCCTTTTTGCCTTCTATCTTAGTTCCCATCATTGGTTGGGTTTTGCCAACCGTGACCTTCGCGTTTCTACTTTTATACATTGAAAGAGACGATATTGGATAATTTAGTCATTGGTCATTAGTCAAGTTTTTGAATAAGTTACCCCCAATTGATCGGGGGTAGCCACAGGCGGGGGGATTTTACCCGAACCGTATTGCTATCAATTCTGTCGAATATGTTTCTAGACTATTGACCAAAATTAATACCGCCCATCTCATAGAGACAGGCGGTTTTTTTAACGTTGATTTCTCAACAAATGCTAGAAAATTCTAACTTATAGTATTCGGTTCAAACTAACTGATGTTAAATCGAAGAACCGAGTCCGGCGTAGGCACCATAAAAGAAAATGCCCAAGACTGTAATTATACCTAAACCTGCGACCGTAGCGACGACCCACAGGGGAATTCTCCCACTTCCAGACACAGCTTTTCTCCTCCCTTAACAACTAATCAACACGGGTTAAATAAACAAAAATTAACAACAGGACTTCTACTTAGTTGAAGAAGTAACTTGAAAACAGAATCCCCAGAACGAAAACTAGTAGTAGTCCCAGGTATAACGAAGTCCGGTTTAGTTCAACCGGTTGATTATTGGGATTGGGCGATCTTTCTACCATAATTGCTCCTAACGTTGAATAAATTGCATTGCGGCGATCGCGCCTAAAAAGAATACAGTTGGTACACCTAAGGTGTGAACTGCCAGCCATCTAACGGTAAAAATTGGATAGGTAACTGGTTGATTGATGTTATTGCCGCTAGTCATGATCTCAAACTACTTTCCAATAAATTGTTCAACTTGTTTTTTAGCTTCAAAACGGTTCTTCACAATGGGCACTTCCTGCCGCGCTGGTGTGAAATACTCGTTGGGGCGGGGTGTGCCAAAAGCATCATAAGCCAGTCCGGTGCTGACAAATAGCCAACCGGCAATAAATAATGCCGGAATGGTGATGCTGTGAATTACCCAGTAACGAACGCTAGTAATAATGTCCGAAAACGGACGTTCTCCAGTGGTACCTGACATTTAGATCCCTATCCTATACATAGAGTGTTATTGAGTTTATTATCCTACAAAGTTAAGAAAGAGTTACAAGTTGCAAAGTTCTTCTCAGAAATTAGGGATTGGGGATTGGGTACTGGGGATTGAGAAAACTCTTACCTAGTCCCTAGTCCCCAGATCCCAGTACCCATTAAGCTGCTTCTGGAGAAGTTGTTTCAGGGTTTGGTAGATATTTGAGCAATACGCCGCGATCGCCAATTATAAATCCCCGTTCTGGCTCTAAGAACACAATTTTGTACAAATTAGCAGCCACTTCTTCCACTTCACGGTCTTTTTCCCAGGTTTTGCCACCATCGGGACTCCGTAGCAAATTACCGCTACCGCCACCTATCCAAATTTCATCGGGTGTACGATATGCCAAATCCAGTAAACCCCAACTGGTGGATAACTCTGGATATTTTGCCTCTTGCCATTCTTCAGGTTTAGTTGGGTCACTAAACTGAATTTGACCTCCCCTAGCTAGTAGCCACAATTGCCCATTGTCAGCAAAACCCATGTTTTCTACGCGCCGAGAACTATTGCGGTTATGGGGAACCCAAGCATCTTGTCCGGGTTCCCAAGTTGAGTAGAAACTACCCTTGGCGGAAACGGCAACATATTTGCCATCAGGAGAACGTTCTAAGTTACGCACCACACCGACTGCTGATTCCACCCTAGCTCTCCAGTTTTTGCCGCCGTCTGTGGTTTTATATATGGCTCCTACATCAGTAGCCATCTCAGCCGTGTTGTCTGCTAGTGCTTTAATTGCGATTGGACTACCTGGTAACTTTTCACTCAGGGGAATACGCGACCAAGAAGCACCTTCATCGGTAGTGTGCAGCAATAGTCCAGGCTCTCCGGCAATCCAGCCTTCTTTTCCTGCAAAACTTACTGAGTCAAAACGATACTTTTGCTCATCTAGTTGCAGTGTTATTGGTTTCCAGGTATCACCACCGTCATTGGTTTCCAATAGGGTGGCATTGCTACCTACTAAGTAGCCATGCTCAGGGTTGTTAGTAAAAGCAATATCCAGGAGATTCGAGTCTGTTGGCACAGAAATGACTTTCCAAGGGTTGTAGCTAACAGAAGGAACTCTGCTACAACCTATACACATGAGGACTACTATCAACAAGGTAGCTATTCGTTGCCAACCTTTCACAATTGAATCCATTAGTATTTCTTAACTTGTTTCTAAATTTCTGTAGCTGTTCTCTAAAAGGTTTACTGATACTTTTTTGCTAACATTTGCTAACAAATACATAAGTTGAGCAGTTCAATCTCAACTAAGGTGTATCAATCGATGCATAAAAACAAGTTCTATGCACTCTTACTTGTTTGCTTCTTGCTTTAAGAAGCAACATATTTGCAATTACTTGCTGTAACACCTCAGAGGCAACTTATCAGTAAGTATAGAGGTTGCTTGACGTTACAGATTCTCACCTGAATCTTTGGTATTTTATCAGAGAATACACTGTTAATCAATGTAAGCAAAAGTGAGTATTTTTAGCTTAATTAAAGGCTTTAGGGAATCGGCAAAACAACATAGTCGTGTGACTATAATCACACAACCAATAATGAAAATCTCTTTCCCTACTCACTATTCCCTGTTTCTGAGATAACGGCTGTCATTGTAAGCCGTAGAGACTGATAAAAAACAAGAAGCCAAGAGCCAAAGCACCGAAAATTAGGATATTCTTTTGGGTTGGCGTTAGGTTGTTGACACCCAAACCATAACCGAGATTTTCTTTGAAGCCGGATGCAGTACCCGCAGGGCCGATATTGGCAAAAGCGGTTTTTTTAGCACTACAAACTGGACAGCGCCAATTTACGGGCAGTTCTGCAAAGGATGTCCCTGAAGGAATATCATCCTTGTCGTCTCCCTTCTCAGGTTCGTAAACATAACCGCAGGCGCGACACTCGTAGCGGTCTAACACCGTAGTCTCAACAGCTGGTTCGCTCATGGCTAGGGCCTCGCAGAGGAGAAATCTGAAATATACGTTACAAATTATGACATAATTGTTTGGCTTTTCTATCACTATCAAAAGCTAATTAAATACTTGAAGTGTATCTGTTTCCCAGATTTCAGGAAAACCAAACAGATATAATGTAAAAGAAAGTAACGTAATTCAAGGGATTGGGTATTGGGTATGGGGCATTGGGCATTGGGCATTGGGCATTGGAAAGAGGACTTGGGGACTCTTGAGAATTGGGGACAAGGGGAAACACTTGTTGCAAGTTCTGATTTAAGTCCCCTTGTCCCGTTGTCCCCTTGTCTCCCCTGCTTCCCCTGCTTCCCCTGCTCCCTTATCTCCCCATTCCCCACTCCCCACTCCCAACTTAAAATACTCCATAAGCGGTAGATACTCATTGTGTTTGTCCTCAGCGGTTACGAGTACCTTCTAGGCTTCTTCATAGTCTGTAGCCTAGTTCCTGCCTTAGCGCTCTCAGCATCCAAGCTCCTACGACCCAGTGGTTACAGCCCAGAACGGCACACCACTTATGAATCTGGTATGGAACCCATTGGGGGAGCCTGGATTCAGTTCAACATTCGCTACTACATGTTTGCTCTGGTCTTCGTCGTCTTTGATGTGGAGACTGTTTTCTTGTATCCTTGGGCGGTAGCTTTCCACCGTTTGGGGCTATTGGCATTTATTGAAGCGCTAGTCTTTATTGCAATTCTTGTAGTCGCTTTAGTTTACGCGTGGCGTAAAGGAGCTTTGGAATGGTCTTGAATTCTAACTTAACAACCCAGGGCAAAGAACGAATCATTAACCCCATTGAACGGACTACAATCACTCAAGACCTTTCAGAAAACGTCATTCTGACGACGGTTGATGACCTCTACGACTGGGCGCGGCTTTCTAGTCTGTGGCCGTTGCTATTTGGCACGGCTTGCTGCTTTATTGAGTTTGCAGCTTTAATTGGTTCCCGATTTGACTTTGACCGTTTTGGACTAATTCCCCGTTCTAGCCCCCGCCAAGCCGATTTAATTATTACGGCAGGGACTATTACGATGAAGATGGCTCCCCAACTGGTGCGTCTTTATGAACAAATGCCAGAGCCGAAGTATGTAATTGCGATGGGTGCTTGCACAATTACTGGCGGGATGTTCAGCGTTGATTCTCCTACAGCAGTGCGCGGAGTCGATAAACTGATTCCTGTGGATGTGTACTTGCCTGGTTGTCCTCCCCGTCCAGAAGCAATTATTGACGCAATTATTAAGCTGCGGAAGAAAATCTCCAATGAATCGATGCAAGAGCGGGATAAAATTAAGCAAACCCACCGATACTACAGCACGACTCATAACCTGAAGCCAGTAGAAGAAATCTTAACTGGTAAGTATTTGCAGTCAGCAACTCGCTCTGCACCACCGAAGGAATTGACGGAAGCGATTGGTATGCCAATACCACCTGCACTGCTGACAGAAAAGGCGCAAAAGGAGGAACAAACCCGTGGCTGAAGAAGAATCTAAACCAGTACCAGCAGCCAAAGAAGAGGCATTGGTACAAGCGGGTAAAATTTCTCAGTGGTTGACGGAAAATGGCTTTGACCATGAGTTTTTAGCACCGGATAAGAATGGTGTAGAGATAATTAAAGTGGCGGCAGATTTCTTGCTTCCTACAGCTACAGCCCTTTATGCTTATGGGTTTAATTATCTCCAGTTTCAAGGCGGTGTTGACCTTGGGCCAGGACAGGAATTAGTGAGTGTGTATCACTTGATTAAAGTCGGTGATAATAGCGATCGCCCCGAAGAAGTTCGCGTTAAAGTGTTCTTACCACGAGAAAATCCTGTAGTGCCTTCTGTGTACTGGATTTGGAAGACCGCAGATTGGCAAGAGCGCGAGTCTTACGATATGTTCGGTATTATCTACGAGGGACACCCAAATCTCAAGCGGATTTTAATGCCGGAAGATTGGGTAGGTTGGCCTTTGCGGAAGGATTACATCTCGCCTGATTTCTACGAGTTGCAAGACGCTTATTAGAGATTGCTGAATCGAGACGCGATGAATCGAGACGCGATGAATCGCGTCTGTACAAGATAGTGGTTTCGGCAGTGATTTACCCCTTTCCGGTGGCGGAGAGGGGTTATGTTTTTGGGCTTTCATGTCAAGTTGGTTGACAAAATTTGCTGTAATTCATTGGCTGTATTTACTGTTTTAATTGCCTGTTGAATTGCTTTTAATTTCTGCAAATCTGTAATTTGAGAGATTATCGGCATCAATTCTAAACCTTGATTGCCAAACTTAATTTCTAATGCTAATTCAATCCCTGAATATAATTCCTTCTTTCTTCCTCGCAGTTCTCCTCGTTCTTCCCCTTTGCTAAAAATTTCTTGATACCAAGGCGACTGCTCTAAAAGTGCCATATCCCACCTCAAAATTTGCTGAACTATTGCACTATCTAATACAAACGTAGCAAAAAATCCTAATACTGTTTCTAGTTGATTCAATTGTTCATCTGCACGTAAGATTCGCAATGCATCTCGAATTGTAGACTCGTTATCACCACCTTTGAGAATAGGCACAAATGGAAGTAGTGATGGTAATGGTTGTGCAAAGGCAATGTTTACATCAACTTCCCACAGGTTAATGACACGATAATCTTGAATAGCCCGTAAACCAGCAATATCGAGAGACTCAGATCCCCGACTTCTTTGAGAAATCGGGGATCTTATTGTTCACGACTGATTTAGGACTGTTTGTTTTACTACTGGGCGTGGTTTTTTGCGGTCTGACCTGCGTGTTCCCCCAGCCATCCCATACTCATCACTATTTTTGCCATAGCGAGATGCAACATTCAACAGCATTTGCTCAGAATAACTATTCAAATCACGTTCTGCTTCTATTAATGCATTGTGTGTCTTATCTACCATTGTTTGTGCTTGATTATAAGCGGCTAGTTTTTCTCTTAACTGAATGACTTTAGTGTTGTAAGTAGCAATTGAAAACCCATTACTAAAGTCTAACTGGGGGTTAATTGTCTGCATTCCTTCAATCCGTCGTTCAGCTTTGGTTAGTGGCATGGAGTTTCGTTTGCGTTGCGTCATATAGTTTTCCTGTTTGGATTAATTTATATAGGACTTACGCACACTCTACGAATTCTCGGCGCTCTTGGCGTCTTGGCGGTTCGAGAAATTAAGCTTTTTAGCAATTTTTGCGTAAGTCCTATTATAAATAAATAACCCTGAACTTAAACACTGAGTTATTTATATATCATCAAAGTACGCAATAAGCAGATGCACCAGCCACAGTGAAGTTACAGAATTTTAAGAGCATTGGATGGCATTAGCTAACTTGATAGATGCGGGTATATTTGCTGAAATTTGTTGAGAAAAGCAGGTTTTGATGTCGCAAAAGCAAGTTTTGATGTCGCAAAAGCAAGTTTTGATGTCGCAAAAGCAGGTTTTGATGTCACAAAAGCAGGTTTTGATGTCACAAAAGCAGGTTTTGATGTCGCAAAAGCTAGTTTTGATGTCACAAAAGCTAGTTTTGATGTCGCAAAAGCTAGTTTTGATGTCGCAAAAGCTAGTTTTGATGTTGCGGAGCTTTCATATAGTTCACAAAGACGTGATATAGCGGTTCTCGACCCAGTGAGGTATCCCAATACGCTTGGTATAGCCAGAAAGCCCTCATGTAGAGACGCGATTTATCGCGTCTAAAAAACTGACACGTTAGAAAGACGCGATAAATCGCCGTCTCTACAGAGAATGTACTCGTCAATTATTCCTTGACAGACTACTAAGCAATAGTAACAACAGCTACTCATCGCATCGGCTATAGGGGGATGAGACGAAGCACGCTAAAAATTTATTTTTATAACTGAAGATTTTATTTTATTTATGTGTTAGGTAGCTTTCAGGATGCTATCTGTATAATCTATCATTCAGTTTAAATTATCGAATGTATAATCTATCATTCAGTCTTATTGATTGTTGACCTCTGTTACTTATTGATCGGTTGAAATCTGGGTATTAAGACATCTCTTTTTAAGACATAACATACCACTCACGTAGTAGTTATTTCTTAACGGAATTTGAGAAGTTATGTAGGCATACTCTATCCTAGACATTGCCTGAACTTGTGCTTTAAAAATCATGAGCCATTATATGAATAGTTAGCACATTTATGGCACTGTCTATGTCTGAAGACTTATTAAACTCCTTTCAAGAAGCATACAGTAATCTCGAACTGTTTCCGTTGATGGAACAAAACGAAATGGAAAGATTTCGAGTCGAATATGGTGATGATTTGATTGCAGACCTGAACCAATTAGTGGAAGATAGTCCTAATGGAGATGGCAAAATTGTCTTTACAGGACATCGGGGATGTGGTAAGTCTACTTTGTTAGCTGAGTTTAGCCGACAAATCCAAGATAAATATTTTGTAGTTCTGTTTTCTATTGCTGACAAAATTGAAATGTCGGCGGTTAATCATATTAATATACTGTTTGCGATCGCAGTTAATTTAATGACAGAGGCAGAAGCACGCAAAGTTGATATTCCGCAATCGACTAAAGAAGCTCTTTATAAGTGGTTTGCTACCCGCACTCGTACTGAAGAATCAAATTTGCAAGCAGAAATTAGTGTAGGCTTTGACCTCTTAAAATTGATTAGCTCTAAATTAAAAGCTGATGCTAGCGTTCGGGATGAAATTAAGCAAGAGTTTGAACGTAAGTTATCAGATTTAGTTGCCAGAATTAACGAAATAGCTGCTTTAATTCAAGCTGCGACTAAACAAAACGTTTTAGTAATTATTGATGATTTAGATAAACTGGATTTAGGCAGAGTTAACGAAATTTATCGAGATAACATTAAAGCTCTTTGTCAACCTAACTTTCAAATTATCTACACAATCCCGATCGCAGTCCTTCGAGAAACATTTATTAGCACAATAATTGCCACTGAAACCAATGATCAAGTTGTGGCAATGCCTGTCTTAAAAATTTTTGATAAAGGTAAAAATCGCTTCCCTAATGCTCAACCTCGTCCGGAAGCAACAAAGATTCTCGGTGAAGTTTTACAAAAGCGAATTTCCAGTGAATTAATCACCGCAGAAACTGCTGAAAAAATTGTAATTTACAGTGGTGGCGTATTGCGAGAGTTAATTCGGATTTCTAAAGAATGTTGCCGCATTTGTTTGCGAATGATCCGGCGGAATCCGACAGCCGAAGTTATCATTGATGATAAAATTCTCCTTCAGGCAATCAATAAAATTCGCAATGACTTTTCTATACGTTTAGGAAAAGTTGATACAGATATTTTGCAGAGTGTTTACGAACAATTTATGCCCAACGACCCTAAACAAGCAGAGTTTTTGGATTTGTTACATGGGCTGTATGTTCTAGAATATCGGACTGATGAAACTTGGTATGATGTTCATCCAATTATTATCGAAAGCTTAAAAAGACAGGGAGCGATTAATGTTAAATGAAGAATTGTTTGATGAAGGAGAAAATCAAGATGCGTATGATGATTTAATTGTTTCTATTGAAGCTCAAAAGCGGGGATTAAATTTACTGATTGCAGTTTGCGATGATGCTAGCTTTCGTGATGAGATTATTGCCCAGTATGAAGCTGAATTACAACCCGCTTTCCGTTCATATCGAGTGACTTTAGCACGTCAGGAACCGAGCCTAAAAGCTGCTCTTAATCAACTGCTACAACAACAAGAATATCTCCGTCAGCAGAACCCGGCGGTGATTACTGTGACAGGTGCTGAACAACTTTATTTTCTCCGATTGGGAAAAGAGCAATCGGAACAGGAGAAATTTTTTGGTTACTTACAGTGGACAAGGGAAGGATTGCGCGAGTTTCAGTTTGCGATCGTGCTTTGGGTAACTAATCAAATATTAGTCAACCTGATTAAAAAAGCGCCTGATTTTTGGAGTTGGCGTAATGGTGTATTTCGGTTTGAATCTAAAAAGACGAATGCTATTCCTGGTAAAGAATTAGAACATATACGCTTTGTTTTTAGAGACACGGAATTAGCCAGCACAGATACTAATGAAGATAACTCCTTTTTCTTGCCCATTCAAGATTTACAAGGGTTAATTGAGAAAGTAGAACAGGAGCAGGGAACTAAAGACCGCAGTTTAGCTACTTTATACTCAAGCTTAGGTGATATTTACCGCAGCAGATTAGAGCGGGGTGAGTCTCAGAATTATCAAGAAGAACAAGAACTAGCAATAAAGTATTGGCGTAAGGCGATTGAGCTACAAAATGAATCAGGTTTGCAGATAGATTTAGCTACTAGCCTCGACAATTTAGCAAAAACATATCGTGCAACAGGAAACTACAGCGAAGCCGAACCATTATATCAACAAGCTTTAGAATTGAGGAAACGCCTGCTAGGAGACAACCATCCTTCTTTTGCTACTAGTCTGAATAATTTAGCAGGACTGTACAAATCTACTGGACAATATGCTAAAGCCGAAATTTTATATCAACAAGCTTTGGAACTGAGGAAACACCTGTTAGGAGAAAACCATGCTGATGTCGCCGCCAGTCTCAACAATTTGGCATTACTATATGATGAACAAGGACGTTATGAAGAAGCCGAACCTCTGTATCTGCAATCATTAGAACTCGAAAAACGTTTGGTTGGCGAAAATAATCTTTCTTTGGCTCTTATACTAAATAATTTAGCGCTACTTTATTATCATCAAGGACGTTACACTGAAGCTGAACCGTTGTCGCTACAAGCAATAGAACTAGATAAGCGATTTTTGGGAGAAGAAAATCCTGATGTTGCAACAGATTTGCACAATTTAGGATTGATATACCGCGCTCAAGGACGCTACGATCAAGCGGAATCTTTGTTTTTGGAATCGTTGGAACTCAAGGAACGTCTATTGCAAAAGGCGCATCCGCTTTTAGCAGATACTATTTATGCTCTTGGTTATATGTACAGAGAACAAGGGCGTTACAATGAAGCGGAACCCTTATGTATAAAAGCCTTAGAACTTGATAAGCATCTATTGGGGGAAAATCATCCCAATGTTGCTGAAAGTCTGAATAATCTGGCAGAAATTTATCGTGAAACTGGACGTTACAGCGAAGCAGAACCGCTTTATTTGCAAGCTTTAGATATTTGTGAACAAGTCTGGGGTGTAGATCATATTCGTAGTGTGGCTGTTCGAGAAAATCTCGAAAAACTCGCCGCAGCAATACAGAATAATGGAGAGTGCGATCGCACTGCATAGAGCAAAAATCTAATTTTGGGTTAAGCTAAACGCTAAAATATCAAGACTTTTTCCAACTTTCTTTTGTCCAACGCACCCTTCATCGTTACCAAGTTAAGTTGATAATTTACGATCCAAAATGTGAGGAAATTCGGCTATGGATAAAATAGAATGCTATCGACAATTTATTAAACAAATTTTAAGTGAACATCAACAAATCGCGTCTAAGACCGATACTGTCAAATCACAATTAATTTTAGACAATGAAAACGACCATTATCAACTAGCTTACGTTGGCTGGCAAGGAGATAAGCGGGTGTTTGGCCCAGTCATGCATTTTGATATTCAAAATGGAAAAATATGGATTCAGTATAACGGTACAGAAGAGTCTGTTGCTGAACGATTGGTTGAGTTAGGTGTACCTCCTTCTGATATTGTCATTGGGTTTCATTCTCCTTTTAAGCGCCAATTTACTTCTTATGCTGTCGAGTGAATGTAAATATTTTTAACTCAGATGATAAATACATAATAGATTATTGTAAAGACGGCGATTTATCGCGTCTTTGGGATCTAGGGCGTGTCATTAAAAAACCTTATCCGAACCGTATTCCAAGATCCCCGATTTCCTTAAGAAGTCGGGGATCTCAATAGTAATGGAAAGTGCGTAGGCGTAGCCCGTCGTAGACATCGCTCTACTAGCGAACTGCGACGAAACCAGCTTGCTCAATTGCTCTTTGTCCCTCATCAGTTAATAAAAGCTTGGTGTATGCATCTCCAATCTGCTGTTCCCGACCTTTATTCTGCTTAATAATCACAAACAAGTTAGCAATTAAGGGATAGCTACCATCTTTAATAGCCTGAGTATTTAGCTGGTTGCGCTGACGTAGACATTGGTCAGGTGACACCAGAGGTTCGCGGTAGGGAGGAATTAGCTGACCAGAAGTACTACCCAATGGCAAAGCCTTTACACTACATTGAGGTAATACTGAACGGGCAGAAGCGTAATAGACACTACCAGGAGTTTTACTGAGTTGGCGCACTGCCTCTGTAGTAGAGTAGACATACTGCACATTAGAGCCAAATGCTTGCCCTTTCAAGTTGCTGTTGCTAGGGAATATTACTGTATCTGCGTCCTCTGGTCTTTGAGACAAAGGTGTGATGGCTAGGTTTGGCCCACCTACTTGATTCCAGTTAGTAATTTTCCCCAAATAAATCTGCTGTAACTGCTCAACAGTTAAACCAGGCACATTTAGTGATGGGTTAACTACCACTGCTACTCCATCCATACCCACCTGACGTTGCTCAAGGGTGAAACCTCGCTCTTTTGCCATCGCTTGTTCTTCACCTGTCAAAGGACGGGAAGATTGAGCAAAGTCTATTTTCCCATCAAGCAACATCCGAATGCCAGAGCTAGAACCAGGGCTACCACTAACAGGGTTTACATAGCGTAATTGTAATTCGGGGCGATCGCTCTGGATCTGAGAATCTACCAATTGCCGGATAGATGCCCAAGCTGTACTGCCTCCGTAGTTAAATGAGGCATTGGGGACATCAGTAACTGTCTGAAAAGTTGATGCATTACTAGAGAGGCTGTTTACATTTTGATTAGAGGAACTAACGCTGTTGCGGGACAATAAATTCGGCTTGAGTAACCACCAAAGCAGTCCGCCAATAACCATAAGTGTCAGCACTTTCCCAATAATCAAACCTCTAAGAAAGAGGCCAATTTCACCGTTAATTAAAGCTTTTCTTTGATTTGTATTGTCCATATCTTTAAATGTTGTTTATTATATTTATCCTACAGGAATCTATAAATATTTAGGTTAAGAATAAATCTGGAATAAGCCAGTTAATAGGGAATTTTATGATTGTTAATAAATGATGTAAGTCTTTCTCATCTATTAAGGCTCAATTTCCTCTTTGGTAGTCTTTGCAATAGTGTAATTGCTTTTATAGACTCCTCTGTTCGCTACTTATTTAGCTCCTTGACGATTAATTTTAATATTAGTTAACCGTGGCTCAAGCAATTTTTCTCTAAAATTATTTAATTGAGTAGGTTGGTTTGGAGGTGATGTACCTGTATTAATAAATGTATAAATTAAAACTATTACTATCAAACTAGTGATAGCACCAAGCCCTATTCCCAAAAGCAAAAGAAAATTTTTATAAGTTAGAAAATGGCTATCATCAGTGTCTTGGTTTATGGCAGTAGATTGTAAGGACTCTGACAACGCCAGATCAGAATTAAGCGCTTGCAAAGCTTCTGTGGCGGATTGGTAACGCTGGTTATAGCGATCGCAAACCATTGTATCTAAAATATTTGCCAGAGCGTCACTTACCTGTGCCTGATCGCGCCAGAGAAGTTGTCCAGTATTGGGATCTTCTTGTAGTTGCTCAGGTATTAAACCTGTCAAAGCTTGAATACCAATCATCCCTACTGCATAGATATCGCTGCAAAGTTTTGGCTTTCCCTTAGCCTGTTCGCTTGGCATATAGCCAGGAGTCCCAACAGAAATTGTTAAGCCTGCTCCTAAAGCACCAATTTTTTTAATACTTCCAAAGTCAATTAGCACAATTTTCTGATCGGAGTGCCGCCGCATTAAATTTTGGGGCTTAATATCCCGGTGAATAATGTTATTTTGGTGGACGAAGGACAAAACTTCTAGGATGTCTTTTAATAAATTTAAGACTACATTCTCGCTAAGACGCTGACCTGGTACAATTTCTTGAGTCAATGCATGACCGTC
Source organism: Nostoc commune NIES-4072 (assembly GCF_003113895.1). Classification (NCBI taxonomy): domain Bacteria; kingdom Bacillati; phylum Cyanobacteriota; class Cyanophyceae; order Nostocales; family Nostocaceae; genus Nostoc; species Nostoc commune. The sequence goes on from NZ_BDUD01000001.1 coordinate 4,628,541, forward strand.
AATAAATTCTTGAACTAAATAGAAATCCCCATCTTCATTAAAATGGGCAAATAGTCTAGGAATTTGGTCGTGGTCATTGCCTAATTGGTATAAAACTTCCGCTTCCCGATCAAATAGGCTTTTAGCGATGGGTAGAACAGCAGGATTGGTATCTTTTGGGTGGAAATGTTTGACAACACAATTGGGTCGTCCTGGTAAATCTAGGTCTACAGCTAAGTAGGTATCACCAGAACCCCCGCTTCCTAAGTGTTTGACAATCTCAAAGCGATTCCGAAGTGTTTTTCTGGCCAGAGAGTATTGATGTCTTTTACGCCTACTACCTAATAACAAGTAAGTATTACCACCTCCGCTTCCCAGCAGTTTGACTGTCTCAAAGCGACTTCGGAGTTTTTTTCTAACTAGAGGGTTCTGGCTCATGTGGCGTATACTACTCGTTAATTTACTGACCATTCAGAGCTTGGGTGAGGTTATGAACACCGCCGCTAAATTTGTTGGTATTTGAGGCAGTCAGCTTCTCAGGCGACTTATGCTTTTGAGCAGTTATTATGCTTAACCGCATAATTTGGTTGATTTCATACCTTATATGGGTATCTTAATATAAAAATTTATTTTTGTAATAGTTCTACAATTTTATCATTTATGTAAAATTAACACTAGCCCATAGTAGTTATAACTGCCGGTAGACGCCAACATTCAAGAGTCAAGAGATTTACTTAAATATTGGGTCTGATTGCTGGCAAAACCTTAGATAGTGGCATTTAAAGGCATCAGTATCCTTTCACCATAATTTTGTTACCATTTAGCCTTTACTAACTGCGATCGCGTTGTAATCTCAACTAACATAAGGTTGACGAAACAAAAGAGCAAGCAGCAACAGGTAAGCTTTTTAGGTAAATATCGAATGATGAGTTTTTCCGTAAATAGGTGTAATTTCTCAATTTTTTAGGTTGATTCAATAGTTTCTACAAAACATCCAACTTTTCCGACCTTTCCCACCTTTTATTCGCGGCTCTATGACTTGCAATAACTTAGTTGCATTTAGCAAAACTCATAGTAGGAAAAGTGTAGGCTGATTTTAATATATTTGTTGTAGCTCTTGCTATGTCAAGGATAAAACTATTTTAGAAAAAATAAAAAATGTTTTAGATAACTTCTTAGATATCTAGTCTTATAGAAACACTCCTAATTTAGGTTTTACTGCCAGCTAATAGATAAAATAATGTGACAATACTTGTCGGGTTTTGGGGAAAAGGGGAAGGGGAAAGAAAAAACCTTTAACCTTTTCCCTAAACCCAATGCCAAGTTAAAAATGCACAAAGCGAGCAGTATTGAATAATGTGATTTTAGGGTAGTTAGCTGCAACGGCAGTATTCTATTAATGAAAAAAGCCCCCTAGTGGGGGCCTATTAAGTTGTCCGCGTGGAATGAACAACTAATAATTAATACTCACAGTAGATACAGTAATCCGAACAGAATAATCCAAATTACATCAACGAAGTGCCAGTAGATTTCGGCTGCTTCAATGCCAAAGTGCTTTTCGTTACTGTAGTGACCCGGAACGCGCGATCGCCACAACACGGCAACAATTGCCAAAACGCCGATAGTAACGTGCAATCCGTGGAAACCAGTCAAAACGTAAAATGCACTAGCAAATAAATTGGTAGTTAAACCAAATTCTAAATGGGTATATTCATATACTTGACCCACTAAGAAGATAGCACCCATTGCAGCCGTAATTGCTAACCATATCTGGGCACCTCGCGCATCATTCTTTTTGATAGCAGTGTCAGCATTGTGCATGACAAAACTACTAGAAATTAGATTGATAGTGTTAACTCCAGGTAACAGTAGTTCTAATTCTGGAGTACCTGCTGGCGGCCATGCGGGTAAGGTAGCACGGAAAGCCAAATAGGCTCCGAACAACCCCATAAAAATCATCCCTTCAGCAATCAGAAAGACAATTAGCCCAAACATACGATGGTCTGGATGTTCTTCGTGATGGCCGACGGACGCTTCCGCCGCGTGGTGATGATTTAGTTCGGTTTTAGCTGGGTCAATAGTTTGACTTTGCATGAATTTTTATAAGTGGGGAATGGGGAATGGGGAATGGGGCATTGGGCATTGGGCATGGGGCATGGGAAATTGGGAAGAGAATTAATTAACCAGTCCCTAGTCCCCAGTCCCCAGTACCCTATTTATTTACGGTCTTCGGGATTAGCAGCAACCGCCGGGTCGGGTTCTGCTCTTAATACTGAGTTCGGGCCGCCAGACAAGACGGGATTGGGATCAGATAAGGGTACACCTTCGTCAGCCTTTTCTAAGCCGTAATCGTAGGGGCCTGTAGCTAGTACTGGAGTTTGATCAAAATTCTCGATCGCAGGTGGCGAGGTTGTCATCCACTCTAAGGTAAGTGCCCTCCAAGGATTATTACCAGCTTTCTCGCCGTATAACCAACTCCAAATCGCATTGATGATGAAGGGGAATGTCGAAACTGCTAGTATGTAAGCGCCATAAGTGCAGATTTCGTTGAGAAAGGTAAATTTGGGGTCGTACTGGGCAATACGGCGGTTCATGCCCATTAATCCCAGCTTGTGCATTGGTAAGAAGGCCATATTCAGACCCACTATTGTTAAGGCAAAGTGAACCTTACCCCAAAATTCGTTTACCATCCGTCCCGTCATTTTTGGGAACCAGTGGTAAATCGCCGCATAAATGCCGAGAACACTACCACCAAAAAGAACGTAGTGCAAGTGGGCGACCACAAAATAGGTGTCGTGAACATGAATATCAAAGGGCACTGCTGCCAACATCACGCCACTAATACCGCCAATCACAAAAGTGCCAACAAAGCCGATGGCAAATAGCATGGCAGTGTTAAGTCGGATTTTCCCACCCCACATGGTTGCTAACCAGCTGAAAATTTTAATTCCTGTGGGTACGGCAATGATCATAGTGGTGATCATAAAGAACATCCGCAACCAACCGGGAATACCACTGGTAAACATGTGGTGCGCCCAAACAATTAGCCCCAAAAAGCTAATGGCAAGAGACGAATAAGCGATCGCTTTATAGCCAAAAATCGGCTTGCGGGAATGCACCGGGATAATTTCTGAAATTGCGCCAAAGAAGGGCAAAATCATGATGTAAACGGCTGGGTGGGAGTAAAACCAGAACATGTGCTGGTACACAACTGGATCGCCACCGCCAGTCGGGTTAAAAAATGTCGTTCCTGCTAATAAGTCAAAAGCCAGCAGAATTAGACCTGCTGCTAACACTGGTGTAGATACCAAAGTCAATGCCGAGGTAGCAAACATCGCCCAGCAGAACAAGGGCATTTGATGAACCCCCATACCAGGGATACGCATCTTGAGCAATGTGACGAGGAAATTGATTGCCCCTAAAATCGATGACGTACCTAGTAGGAGGACGCTCATAATCCAAATTCCCTCACCTACTTGACCTGTTACCAAGCTCAGGGGAGGGTAGGAAGTCCAACCCGCATCCGGTGCATCGCCTACCACTAAACTAGCGATTAACAATAAACCCGCAGGGGGAATCATCCAAAAGGCAACAGCATTCAAGCGTGGGAATGCCATATCCTTTGCCCCAATCATCAAGGGAATGAGGAAGTTAGCAAAACCCGCACCGGCTGGCACGATCCACAAGAAAATCATGATCGTGGCGTGCAGCGTAAATAAGCTGTTGTAAACTTCAGGGGTAACGAAATCGACTTCTGGAGTTCGCAGTTCTGTACGAACCAAGTCAGCCATCACGCCACCGATACAGTAAAAAATGAATGTAGTGACTAGGTATTGAATCCCAATCACCTTATGGTCGGTGTTGAAACTAAAGTAGTCTTGCCATTTTCTCATCCCTGGCTCCTCATCAAGAGCAGGGGCGTTGGCAGTTTCTTGCACTTGAGCTTGGGTCATAGTCGTTAGTTATCTTTTGTCATTTGTCCTCTCTTACAAAGTTCTGATGCCTGCGGCAACCCCTTCGGGGAACGGAGGAAACCTCCGCTCAGACTTTGCGCTTTGTCAGTTGTCCTTTGTCATTTGTCATTTATTTAGACCAATGACTAATGACTAATGACCAATGACCAATGACTAATGGTGAACTTGATGGAGGATTTCTGGCTGAATTCCCATGTTCTTGGTGTAAGGAGCGAGAAATTTATTTGGGGATAGATCAGCACTGTTAAGAGCAACCGCTTGATTTAGCGTTTCTTTGCTGGCAACTAGCTGCTCTTGCTGCCATTTTTCAAAGGCTTCTTCTGTCTCAACGACTACTGATGCTCTCATCGCACCATGATATGGGCCACAAAGTTCAGCGCAGATCAGGGCATAATCGCCTGCTTTTTTGGGTGTAAAGCGAATCTCGCTTTGTCTACCAGGGATCGCATCTTGTTTTAGGCGGAACTCTGGCACCCAGAAGGCATGGATGACATCATTGGCTGTCATATTGATTTGCACTTCTCGCCCGATGGGGACGTGCATTTCACCTGTAGTTATACCAGTTTCAGGATAAGTGAAAAGCCAGGCATATTGTAGACCTGTGACGTTGACTTGTAATCCTGCTGGTTTACCTGCTTTATCAGGAGTTCCCCCAATTGTGGGAGCAACACTACCGACACCTGGAGCATTCCGCTTTTGAGGAATTTGGTCAGCATTACGAACTTCTGCGGTAGCTGGGTCTTGCATTGCCTCATCAGATTTTTCTTGATTGAGGTTGGGTTCGGTGCTGGGAGGAGTATCGCTTAAAGTTGCCGCGAGAGCGGTTCCCGCACGCTGCGCGAACGCACTTCCAGGCATTGCCATTGACTCCTGATTCATCATCGGCGCTTCATGAATAGCATGGGGATCAAAGCCACCGATTTCGTTGTAGACATCAAAGCTGTAAACAGAAATACCGATAACGATAATTGCTGGGATCGCCGTCCAGAGAATTTCTAAAGGTATATTGCCCTCAACTGGTGGGCCGTCTTCATTGTCACCTGCACGCCGACGGTATTTAAATGCAGAGTAAATTAAAATACCTTCTACGAGCAGGAATATACCTGTAGAAATGATCATCATCGCGTTAAACAGACCATCAACTAATTCGGCTTCATCCGTGGCTGCTGCTGGCAACAGACCGTGATTTTGACCGTACCAAAGGCTGACTAGCGTTAGCACGATGCCAATCAGTAATGTCCAGATTGAACTTGGAATCTTCACGGCTTACTTAATTGAATTTACTACGTTATCTTAAAGCTGCTCACTTACTAAGGTAGTCTAGGCCAGAAGGCATGGAGTACAAAGGTCTGAAATTTTTATTAATTTTTTTAACTATTTTACTAATTTTGGGTACAAGGTGACTATCAGGAGGCAGAAGGCAGAAGCTAGGAGTAACCTAGATGCATTTAAAAGTATGGGATTTAACGACTGGGTTTTATACCCAAAACTAAAGTTTTCATTCATAATTATTTCCTCCTGCCTTCTCCTAAAATCAGTGGAAAAACTTAAGGAAAAATTTAGAATGTTTAAATTAATTGTGATTAATCAATTTTTCACATCTTGAAAAATACCTAAAGCTTCAGGCAAAACCTTTCTGGAGTGATTCAAAGTATAAGTGAGTGCTAATCTATAAACCCTTAGCCTATACGCTAGGGTGGAGATGGGACACTAAAAGAAAATTGAAAATTTTAAGAGATCCACCAAGAGCGGGCAGAAGGTATCCTTCATGAGCGAATTTGTCCTACAACAACAAAATGAAGCGGCAGTTGAGCAGCAAAAACCCAAGGAAATGATTCGTCGCTTGGTGTGGAAAATATGCATAGCCACCTTAATTTTGATGGCAATAGGCAGCGCCACTCGCGTGATGAATGCTGGACTTGCTTGCCCAGACTGGCCCTTATGCTATGGCGAACTGGTACCAGCCAAGCAAATGAATCTCCAAGTGTTTTTGGAGTGGTTTCACAGATTGGATGCAGCTTTAATTGGTGTAAGCGCGATCGCACTTTTTGGTTTGTCCTGGTGGCATCGTCGTTTCTTACCCAAATGGCTGCCTTGGGCATCAACATTTGCCCTGTTTTTAATTGTCTTCCAAGGCATCTTGGGTGGACTCACCGTCACCGAACTGTTGCGGTTTGATATTGTTACCGCCCATTTAGGAACGGCGCTGTTATTTTTTAGCACCCTGCTGATTATTGGCACGGCGCTCACGCCCTATCAGGGAAATGGAACTGTTGGTAAGTTACCTTGGGTCGGTTTAACTGCTGCTGTTCTGGTTTACCTACAAAGTTTGCTAGGTGCTTTGGTAGGCTCTCGCTGGGCACTACACCAATGCCTCGGCGGTTCTCAACTTTGTACTGTAATGTACAGCCATATTGCTGGTTTAGTGCCGCCAACAGTGGCAACTTTGGCAATGGTATTTATCTGTTGGCGGACACCAGCACTACATCCAGCCTTACGGCGACTGGCAAATATAGCTGGTGGGTTGTTAACCTTACAAATCTTGTTGGGATTCGCCACTTTTAAATTACACCTCCAAGTCGAGCCTCTCACAGTCTCTCACCAAGCTATAGGAGCTACTTTGCTGGGTACTTTGGTGGTTTTCACAGTTCTTGCACTGCGTGACTCAGTGAGTGCTGATTCACGAGTGTTAAGTGCTGAGTAGGGAATGGGGGAGATCAGGGAGATCAGGGAGATGAGGGAGATGAGGAAGAATTCCCAACTCCTAACTCCTAACTCAGCACTAAATTATGGTCGCAACGGCGAGTATTGCGACCCATGCAGGTGCAGAAAATCTGTGTTTTCGTTTGCCTAAAAGAGCCAGCTTGAGCGGGGGCTGCATATAAGTTGTTGAAAAATAAGGAACCAGAGCCAAAATGATTGAGACTAATGTCTCTCGCCACCACGGAACATTTTTACAAGTAATTCAAAGTTACTACCAGCTAACGAAGCCTCGGATTATTCCGTTGCTTTTGATTACTACGGCTGGGAGTATGTGGATTGCTGCTAAGGGAGAAGTAGACCCATTGCTGTTGCTAGTAACTCTCACTGGTGGCACTTTGGCTGCTGCAAGCGCCCAGACGATTAACTGTGTCTATGACCGGGATATTGATTATGACATGGAGCGGACGCGCCATCGTCCGATGCCATCCGGTAAGGTTCAGCCGCGTGATGCTCTAATTTTTGCGATCGCACTGGCGACGATTTCCTTTACACTCCTAGCAGTATTTGCCAATCTGTTAGCCGCGCTGCTAGCCTTCTCTGGTATCGTCTTTTATATTTTGGTTTATACCCACTGGCTAAAACGCCACAGCACCCAGAATATCGTTATCGGTGGAGCTGCTGGGGCAATTCCAGCTTTAGTGGGTTGGGCTGCTGTCACAGGCACATTAAGCTGGTCAGCATGGTTAATTTTTGCCATCGTCTTTTTGTGGACACCACCCCATTTCTGGGCTTTAGCTCTGATGATTCGGGACGATTACGCAAAGGTAGGGATACCAATGCTACCTGTGATTGAAGGTGATACGGCAACCGTGAAGCAGATTTGGTACTATACGCTGGTAACAGTATTTGCAACCGTGTTATTGGTTTATCCCTTGGGCGCGAGTGGAATTCTTTATGCTGCGATCGCCCTAATTCTGGGAGGATTATTTATCCACAAATCTTGGCGTTTGTTGCAAAATCCAGAGGATCGGGCTGTAGCTAAAGAATTGTTTCTCTTTTCCATCTCCTACATGATGCTGTTGTGTCTGGGGATGGTAGTTGATAGTCTTCCCGTTACCCATAATTTAATTAGTGCGGTGAGTAATCATCTGCATTTTATTGGATAGGGGATGGAAAATTTAGCGATCGCGTTTGGTAAAGGGGCGCGATCGCATATCAACATTTCCATTCAGATTCAGGAATTTTCGCCCCTTGAAGAATACTCCGTAATGTACCGATAGGTAAAGTGCGCCCTCGATGTTCAGGGACAATTACTTGTAGTCCCAGGTCTTCACTTCTCCATTTGCGGTGGCTACCTTTTTGAGAAATCAATTGAAATCCATATTGTCTCAGGATAGTTTCAACTTCTCTAGAGGTCATGCGCCGAATACGGTCGCTCATGAGACAATAACCTCTCGTGCGATCGCACCAGGGGCTAACTCAATTGATTCCGGCTGTAAATACAATTGAATTGCTTCTTTAATATTTTCCAAAGCTTCTTCTTCAGTTTCTCCTGCTGAAGTACAGCCAGGTAATTCTGGACACCATACAGCCCAATCGCCTGTCTCTAGGTCTGATTCAAGAATCACGCGCCATTTCATAGCTAATCCTTTGGTTTTTCTTTGAACACTAAAGCCAAAACGCCCGTTGCTATACTTTAGCCAAAGTTCATTAATCTTGCTGATATCTTGGCAATGTTGACAAATTACATTCGTACAGCAATGCACAAAGCAACTTATGAGTTGCTTGAAGATGGGACTTTCTATGGTGAAATTCGAGAGTGTCAAGGAGTGTGGGCAAATGCTGAAACACTAGAAGCTTGCCGGGAGGATTTGCAAGATGCTCTTGAAGGATGGATTATTTTAGGATTGCGTTTAGGTCATACTCTACCGATACTTGATAGTTTTGACCTGAATTTCACCAAAGAGGTTGCCTAATGCCACCCTTTGGATCGGTTAATCGGCGGGATCTGATTCGTTATCTGAAAGATGCAGGTTTTGATGGCCCTTACCCAGGTGGTAAGCATCAATACATGGTAAAAGGTGAATTAAAGCTGACAATTCCCAATCCGCATCAGGGAGACATCAGTCCAAGTTTACTAAATAGAATATTAACCCAAGTTGCTGGTTATCGACTGATATGCACTTATTATCACTCAATTCATGTGATCGCGTACAACAAAGTTGGTGCCTAGCGCCAACGTGCCGATGCCATTGTTGCCAGCATTCAGCTACTTAACGCAAGGTTCGTCTATCTTATCTACATCCCTAGCTTCGTAAGTTCTGCTAAATCCACCCTCACCCAAAAGTCGTATTACTCGGAAACGGTTTCTAAATAATGGTGTGAGTATTTGTCCACACTTAATGCAAAACTTATTGTCATCAGGGTTAAAGGGATTTGCACAACTAGAATTAGAACAGTAAAGCATATTTGAGAATATATCAGCAGAGAGTGTCTATGTTCAGTTTTCCCAATTTATGCTTACTGGGTTTCACGAGTCTTTATATTTTTGAGCAGATTTACTTCTAGTGGCGGCTACAGTCTCAAGTTACTTTTGCTAGCGTAGCGATATAAGGTTTATCGCTCCCCAGTAAGTTACTGGAAGCAAAAGGATTAATTAATATGGCTCATTTAAATCAGCGTCGTCCCCAAAATGTCAACGGCGATTTTTATGTAGATAATACCTGTATTGATTGTGATACCTGTCGCTGGATGGCTCCTGAAGTATTTTATGATGTTGATGATCAATCGGCTGTTTATCATCAACCAACCGATGAGGCGGAAAGATTAGCCGCACTGCAAGCACTTTTAGCTTGTCCTACCAGTTCCATTGGCACAGTTGAAAAGCCAAAAGATATCAAAGCTGTTCAAGAAACTTTTCCAATATTAGTAGCAGAAAATGTTTACCACTGTGGCTATCATTCGGAAAAATCTTATGGTGCTGCTAGCTATTTAATTCAACTTCCAGAAGGTAACATTCTAGTGGATTCTCCCCGGTTTACGCCGCCTTTAGTCAAGCGTTTAGAAGAAATGGGGCCAATTCGTTATATGTACTTAACTCATAAAGATGATGTGGCAGATCATCAAAAGTTTGCCGAGCATTTTCAGTGCGATCGCATCCTTCATGTTGATGATATTACTGCGAATACTCGTAATGTGGAAATACAGCTAACTGGTTCTGAACCATTTACCTTGACACCAGATTTATTAATTATTCCAGTTCCCGGTCACACTAAAGGACACACAGTTTTACTTTATAAAAATCAGTTTCTCTTCACTGGCGATCATTTTGCTTGGTCAGAAAGCTACCACCAACTAGCTGCATTCCACAATGCCTGCTGGTATTCTTGGTCAGAACAGACTAAATCAATGCGTAACTTGGCTAATTACTCTTTTGAGTGGGTGCTACCAGGTCATGGGCGAAGATTTCATGCTGATAGGGAAACTATGCGCCAGCAGATGCACAAGTGTATTGAGTTAATGGAATCTTTGGATTTCTAGTAGTTTCATAGGTAGGACTTACGCACACTCTACGAATTCTCGGCGCTCTTGGCGTCTTGGCGGTTCGAGAAATTAAGCTTTTTAGCAATTTTTGCGTAAGTCCTAATAGGGTGCGCTATGGACACCCCGAAACAACAAATGAGTACCCCGAAACAACAAATGAGTACCCCGAAACAACAAATGAGTACCCCGAAATAACAAATGAGTACCCCGAAATAACAAATGAGTACCCCGAAATAACAAATGAGTACTCCGAAATAACAAATGGGTACTCCGAAATAACAAATGAGTACTCCGAAATAACAAATGGGTACTCCGAAATGACAAATGGGTACTCCGAAATAACAAATGGGTACTCCGAAATAACAAATGGGTACGCGTTGGGGGTTAAATCTGTACTGCACTCAACTGAGAACCGCTATATATTGATTGCATACAAACCAGAACCGCTATAACCTGGGTTTTAGCACCCTTTTACACAGACACGGATTATGAAAAAGCTGATCAACAAGCCAGAAGACTTTGTGCGGGAAAGTCTAGAAGGTATGGCGGCGGCTCATTCCGATTTAATTAAAGTAAATTATGATCCCGCTTTTGTCTATCGAGCCAATGCACCTATTCCGGGTAAAGTAGCAATTATTTCTGGTGGTGGCAGTGGACATGAACCCATGCACGCTGGCTTCGTGGGCAAAGGAATGCTTGATGCAGCTTGCCCTGGTGAGGTTTTCACTTCACCGACTCCTGACCAAATGCTAGAAGCAGCAAAGCTTGTAGATGGTGGCTCTGGTATCCTTTATATCGTCAAAAATTACAGTGGCGATGTGATGAACTTTGAAATGGCAACGGAGTTAGCCCGCAGTGAAGGCATTCGATCGCTAAATATTTTGATTGATGACGATGTAGCAGTGAAAGATAGTCTTTATACCCAAGGACGGCGGGGTGTAGGAACAACAATACTAGCGGAAAAAATTTGTGGTGCGGCGGCTGAGGCTGGGTACGATTTGCCACAAATAGCAAATTTATGTCGCCGAGTAAATCTGAATGGGCGGAGTATGGGAATTGCTCTAACATCTTGTACAGTCCCGGCTAATGGAACACCAACATTTGAATTGAGCGATCGCCAAATCGAATTAGGTATCGGTATCCACGGTGAACCAGGAATAGAACGCACAGATATCAAATCAGTAGACGAGATCACTGAAATTTTAACGCGATCGCTCCTTGAAGACGCACCATACAGCCGCACACTGCGCGAGTGGGATGAAGACAAAGGAGAATGGGTAGATGTAGAACTAACAAATCTACCATTTGCTAAAGGCGATCGCTTATTAGCTTTTGTCAATAGTATGGGTGGAACCCCGATTTCTGAACTATATATTGTTTACCGCAAACTCGCCCAAATCTGCGAACAGCAAGGATTGCAAATTGTGCGAAACTTAATCGGCCCTTACATTACATCTCTAGAAATGCAAGGTTGCTCCATTACCCTGCTTAAATTAGATGATGAGATGATCCACCTATGGGATGCACCAGTAAAAACAGCAAGTTGGCGCTGGGGAATTTAACTAATTACGAATTATTATGGTAACTCAAGCGCAGATATTACAATGGTTGCAGGCTTATGCAACCGAGATAGAGCAGAATAAAGCATATTTGACAGAATTAGATGCTGCGATCGGAGATGCGGATCATGGGATCAATATGGATCGCGGCTTCAAAAAGGTAAGTACTCAATTACCAACTCTTACAGACAAGGACATCAGCAGTATTCTTAAAGCTGTGAGTATGACCTTAATTTCTTCTATTGGTGGTGCGAGTGGCCCTCTTTATGGCACTTGGTTTTTACGAGCCAGTACAGCAGTAGTTGGTAAGCAAGAATTAACAGATCAAGATGTTTTAAGATTACTCCAAGCAGGCTTAGACGGCGTACTGCAACGTGGCAAAGCGCAATTAGGAGACAAAACAATGGTGGATGTGTTATCTCCGGCTGTAGAAGCTTTTGGGCAAGCTGTAGGAGAAAGTAAGGTAACGCTAGAAGCTATGCAACAGGCTGTAGCAGCAGCCCAAAGGGGGTTGCAGGAAACTATACCAATGCAAGCGAAAAAGGGACGGGCTAGCTACCTGGGGGAACGGAGTATCGGACATCCAGATCCGGGAGGGACTTCTGCTTATTTGATGTTGAAGAGTTTGTTATCTGTATTGGAAACTATTTGAGATTCAGAAGTTGAAGCAGATTTTGAAGCTTGAAATTATTCCAACTCAAAGCTACTGAAGTTTCAATAGTTAAATCTCCTTCTTTAAGGTTAGTCATCAAAGCAGAACCATTTTCAAGACTATGGAAAAGGTCATCTAAAAGCTGCAATTGATTTCGAGGAAGAGTATAGTAAACTTTATTATTTTCAATTCTAACCTCTTTTGGTAAAGCTCCATTGGGAAGTTTACCTCCCAAAAATGTTGTCCAACCTGCAATCAGGTAACGGTAAACTATCGATTCTGCCTCAAACTGAGGGGGTTTCAATAAGCGAAGTTCCCCTTCAAGGCAATCTTCATGAAGAGTTATTTTCTCAGGAGTAAAATGTAATTGCACTTGAATTTTCTTGTACTCTATTGTTGCAACAAGTCCTTCCTCAGAGTGTGGTTCTAAGCTTTTTAATTGCTCAACTCTAGATTCAGCTTGTTGACAAAGAAGAACCACCATTCTTTTTGTCAAAGTCAACTGTTTAGTACCTGAGCTAAAGATAATGTATTTTTCTAGGCTTCTTTTGATAAGTTGTCTAGACTCCTGAAAGGCTGCTGTAATCTTTCCAAACATAATGCTCTTTGATAAATATTTAGGTTTCCATTTATAAGTATTCCCATATAATTTAGTTAAATCATCATAATTGGACGACAATTTATAGAAATTGGCTTTCCAAACCTATAGAAATTTGTCTTGTTATATTGTTTAATTGTCAAATTACTGAATTAATTGTTAAAGCCTTACAATAGAACCGTTTAGCGCTGGGGTAAGTCGTAGAGATTAGCTAAAAATTCAAACTTATCTAAATTATCTGATTGACAGCAGATATACTCTCAATACGCCATTTACCTCGTTCTCGAATCAAATCATACCGAACTCGCAAATTATCGTTAGAAGACTTTTGGTACTGGCCATTTTCATATAACTGTTTCGCTTCCTTAACCGTAGCTTTCACTACGGCACGATTTGCAAATAAATCACTTTTCTCTACAGATTCTATCTTCAGACTATGGTCATACTTGTAGTATTGGTTTTCTAACCTATACTGTTCACCAGTCTGCCGCGATTGAGACAAAGCTGAACCAGTTAAAATCTGCTCTAAACTATTAATCTCATGATTCGGCCCGAAAGCTTCAGCTTTGGTTAATAACCAAGCCCGAATGACTTCCTCTGCCGTTGCATTTGTTAGAGGCCCTTCTAGTGATTCTATTTTATTATTTGGATCAGGAATAGATATTGGTGGTTTATTTATTTCCACAAATAATTCTGAACCACGTATAGGTGGTGTAGGGAAAAACAGATTTTTTAACCATCCAAAAGTTGTTGTAGCTACCACCCAGAGAACTAATAGACTCACCAAAGAAATAAACACTCTCCATACCAGCCGTGTTTTCCCTTCGATGGTATTAGCAAAAGCTCGCCGCCGCCGAGGACGACGAGAATAAGGACGATTATCTGGTATACGCTCTCGGATAGTAGATTGATTAGGTTTTCTTCGCCTACGCTTTTGGTTATGACCGGGTGCAGCACTTTTAACTGAACCGTTCAAATGTTGATTAGTGCCTCTGCTCATCCGTTCCGCAGTAGGAATCTCTGATTTCACACTTCCAGATGAATTCCACATCTGTGGTGAGAAGTTTGCATATTCGGACGTTTCTTTTATTGGTGTTTTTGGCAAATCTGGGTCAGGTATTCTGCTGTGATTAAATTGCTCTGAAGTCCTAGTTGAATTGTTGTGGAAAGAAGGATTATTTGTCTTGCGCTGAGGAAAATATTGAGGATTAATTACAGCCCATTCATTAGTTGTTTCTGCATCAGTTGGCAGTGCTTCTAAATAAGCTTGCACCTGTTGGTTTGCAAAGTAATCTTTTAGGAAAGCTTGCTGGTTTGCTAAATCTCTAAAATGGGGAAAAACTTCGTATTGCAACCACTGTTCTGCATATAGACACAGCCCCGGTAATAAATCTGGAGAGTCTTGAGATTTTTCCCGAATAAAAGCTAGAGCTTCGTACTCCTGACTAAGTTCTAAAACACGAGTTGCTTCTTCAGTTTGTCCTAAGAGTAATGCACACAGCGACTGTTCTAAATGTACATCTTGGCGCTTGCCCAAACGGATCAGCATTTGCCTTGCTTGACGAATTAAAGCCGGTTGCCGTTGAGCAAATCCCCGTGCTATCAAGGCATAAACAGCTAAGTAAGTGGCAACAGCAGAAGGACGTTTGCTTTGGGCTTCAAATAACTTGTGCTGTTCTGCAACTGTTAAGTGGTTGCGTAACTGCTGGATAAATCGCAGAAAGTCATCTATATTTAAACCAGATTCATCATTATTCGTGCCATCAATGCCACCACGATCTTCTAAAAGGTTTTGCAATAATTCCAAGCCTTGGCGTCGTTCGGCAGTTTTTTCTTGAGGTAGTGCCAACAACTCCAAAATTCGATATGGTCGCAATTTGTAAAGATCCGCCTGAATTTCTGCCTGTACACTGGAGAACAATCCTTCACGTACTAGGAGTTCTTGACCAGTTTCTAAGGATATGGCGGCATTTTCATAGTGACCTTGCTGCCACTGTTCACGACCTAATTCGAGACAAGCAAGGGCAACAGTAAGAACAACATCTGGATGTTCAGCGCTTTGGTATATTTCTTCGTCTACTAAATTATTACTTTTTATTACACTTTTAGCACCATTTTTATTTACCAGGTAGGGACGACCCAGTTTCAATACAAGCTCGTATTCGCCCAACTCTTGCAAAATTAACAAAGCGCCAACTAATTCGTCTTGGCTAATTTCAATACCTAGACTCTGAGTGTCGCTACCCCTTTTGGTGCTTTCTGGACGATTTTCCTTTGCTACTGCGGCAGCAGCTAGGTTATCAGGGTCATAGGCGTGGGCAAGATAGAGATGATCGTAGGTACTGCGTTGTTTTGGATCTGATAAAACCACGTAAGCTTCTTCTATGAGTTGTTTACGAGAAGAAATTGCTGCCTGAGAATACTCACGTCGAGGCAATTGTACAATGCGATCGCTGTATGCCTGCCGCAATTGTTCATCACTTGCCGCCAACGGTAGTCCTAAAATTCGGTAGTAATCTAGCGGAATTCGCACAGCCTACTTCCCCTGCACCGTGATCAACATAATTCACCTAGAGCGTTCCAGGCCTGTAAAACCGTGCCATAACAAT
Organism: Nostoc commune NIES-4072; assembly: GCF_003113895.1. Taxonomy (NCBI): domain Bacteria; kingdom Bacillati; phylum Cyanobacteriota; class Cyanophyceae; order Nostocales; family Nostocaceae; genus Nostoc; species Nostoc commune. The sequence goes on from NZ_BDUD01000001.1 coordinate 4,644,158, forward strand.
GCCGTATAGAATTTACTCTACAAGTGTATATTGCAACAACTTGTTTTGTACCTCCCCAAAATTTTGAGTCACATTCTAGTACTAATTTTTTGCTTTCGCCTAGAAAGCCTCAATTGTTTGTCTTAATTCTTAGTATTTTTGTTTAACACGACTATTATCAGCCTTCGATAGCACAAACCACAACTACCGCTTTTAATCACGGCATAATTGTTGTGGTTGCAAGAATCTATTGATGATTGATTTTTTCGGGACTTTCCCACTAGGAGGTCAATAAAATACCACTATTGTGAAGTTTGACCCTGATAACTAGAGAAAAAAATCATATCATAATTTACCTTTAATTACAATTACCTATTTGGGTATATAGATTTTTGCCACCCTAGTTTTTTTTAAATTGTTAATGGATATGCAGAAAGCAGTCTATCTTGATTGCTAGTCTATGAAGGGGAATATTTAGGAGTGCTGTTTCGGTGAGAGAAAAATCCAAAGCAGCAGATGTTGCCCTTAGAGTCGAATCCTTACGGGACATGGGCTGAAAACTTAAAAATCAAAAAATTAAAAATTCAGCTATTCCCTAAGACCCTTTTTTGGTGCATAAATAAAGTTTGATTGTTGAGTCTTGCAAACGCTAGCCTGTTAAAAGCTGAGGTGTTATCAGACCAACTTATTTAAGACCGTAAGTTTAAGTTGTACAACAGGGATACTCAAAAATAATGATTCAAGAGCGTACTTTACCCACTTTTAATCCTGCTACTACGCACATTACTAAAGAAGAAGGGTTACGGTTGTATGAGGATATGGTATTAGGGCGCTTGTTTGAAGACAAGTGCGCTGAAATGTACTACAGGGGCAAGATGTTTGGTTTTGTCCATTTATACAATGGTCAAGAAGCTGTTTGCAGTGGTGTTGTGCAGTCAATGCGACCGGGTGAAGATTATGTTTGTAGTACTTACCGCGACCACGTTCATGCTCTGAGTGCCGGAGTACCAGCAAGAGAGGTAATGGCAGAATTATTTGGCAAAGCCACAGGTTGCAGCAAAGGGCGCGGTGGTTCCATGCACATGTTTTCTGCTGAACATCGCTTGCTAGGTGGCTACGCTTTTGTGGCTGAGGGAATTCCTGTAGCAGCTGGAGCGGCTTTTCAAACCAAATACCGCCGCGAAGTGCTGGGAGATAAAAATGCTGACCAAGTGACAGCTTGCTTTTTTGGCGACGGTGCAGCTAACAACGGTCAATTTTTCGAGACGCTAAATATGGCAGCTTTATGGAAACTGCCAATTATTTTCGTAGTCGAAAATAATAAGTGGGCTATTGGGATGTCTCACGAACGAGCTACTTCCCAGCCAGAGATTTATAAAAAAGCCAGTGTATTTAACATGGTGGGTGTGGAAGTGGATGGCATGGATGTACTAGCAGTCAGAGCCGTGGCTCAAGAAGCTGTAGCCCGTGCCCGTGCAGGTGAAGGCCCAACATTAATTGAGGCGCTTACCTACCGCTTCCGGGGTCATTCCTTGGCAGACCCTGATGAAATGCGAAGCAAAGCAGAGAAAGAATTTTGGTTCGCCCGTGACCCAATTAAGAAGTTAGCAGCTTATTTGCTGGAGCAAAACCTGGCGGATGAGGGAGAAATCAAAGCAATTGATCGTAAAATTCAGGATGTAATCGACGAAGCTGTTAAATTCGCCGAAAGCAGCCCCGAACCAGACCCCAGCGAGTTATATCGTTTCGTGTTTGCAGAAGACGAGTAACAAAGTTAGGAGTTAAGAGTTAGGAGTTAGGAATTGTTAACTCATAATTCACAACTCCTAACTCCTAACTATCCTTATACCCAGGACTAAAATTTGTGTTTAGCATTGCAGTTCAACAGCAACAGTACAAGACCTACATTCTTTCTGATGAAGGCGCAGGTTCTCAATTAGAAGTCGTACCAGAACGCGGTGGTATCATCACTCGTTGGCGCATTCAAGGGCAAGAAATTTTTTACCTGGACACTGAACGTTTTACTCATCCTGAGTTGAGTGTCAGAGGTGGGAATCCAATTTTGTTTCCTATTTGTGGCAATTTACCAGATAATACTTACACTCACAACGGGCAACAATATACTCTCAAACAACACGGTTTTGCCCGTGAATTGCCGTGGAAAGTAACAGAACAAGAAACTGGAGATAAAGCTAGTCTCACTGTCGTTCTTGATAGCAACGAACAAACCAAAGCAGTTTATCCTTTTGATTTTCAGCTGGCTTTCAGCTACGAACTTCAAGGTAATACCCTAGAAGTCCACCAGCAGTATAAAAACTTGTCATCTACACCAATGCCCTTTTCGGCTGGTTTCCATCCCTACTTTCTGTGTGGTGATAAAACTCAGTTAGAGCTGGAAATTCCCTCTAAGCAGTATCAAGACAATCAAACTAAGGAAATTCACTCTTTTGACGGTAATTTTGACTTTAGCCGTGATGAAATTGATTTTGCTTTTGGACAGTTAACGAGTCAATCGGCCACTGCGATAGATAATAGTCGTAAGTTAAAACTCACTTTGGATTACGATGATTTCTCTACCTACCTAGTATTTTGGACAGTCAAAGGCAAAGAATTCTACTGTCTAGAACCGTGGAGTGCCACCCGTAACTCTCTCAATACTGGTGATAACCTGACTGTGTTAGCACCAGGAGCTAGCCATACAGCATCTATAAGGTTAATGGCAAATTTTTTCTAAACCTCTTTACAAATCTACAGATGTCTGTGCTATGATGGCAAAGTTGCGAAATGCAGCGAAAGGGTCGCTAACTCAACGGTAGAGTACTCGGCTTTTAACCGATTAGTTCCGGGTTCGAATCCCGGGCGACCCATAAAATTAACGTAATATTATTTAGATTAAAACAAGGCGATCGCAGCATTCAATAAATTTCTGCAATTCGGTAGGATAGGCATAGACTAATCCCAAAGACCATTGTCATGGTAAAAACACTTCCACAGCATTGGACAATTCCCCTTTTGGAAAATGGCGACAAACTCAGCCTTTATGAATTTGAGCGTCGCTACAACGCCATGCCTAACTTGAAAAAAGCCGAATTGATTGAGGGAATTGTTTACATCATGCCTGCTGCTTTACGTTTTAGAAGTCACGGTCAACCGCATGGTTGGATTGTTGGTTGGTTATTTACTTACGAAGCGGCTACACCAGGTGTAGCGTCAGCAGTAGAACCCACTGTGCGCCTAGACTTAGATAACGAACCTCAACCAGATGCTGTACTTCTAATCAATCCCGAAGCGGGTGGTCAAGCAAGGCTGAGTGACGATGATTATATTGAAGGCGCACCAGAGTTAATTGTCGAAATTGCTGCTAGTAGTGTCGCCATCGACCTTCATGCTAAAAAACAAGCCTATCGTCGCAATGGAGTCAAAGAATATATCGTTTGGCAAGTACTCGATCAGAAATTGACCTGGTTCTATTTGGAACAGGGTGAGTATGTAGAGTTGGCTACTGATAGTAACGGAATTCTGCGAAGTCAAATTTTTCCAGGGTTGTGGTTAGGGGTTGCAGAGTTATTAGCGGGGAATATGCAGTCTGTGTTGACTGTTTTACAAACAGGCTTGCAATCTCCTGAACACGCAGGATTTGTCCAGAGACTAGAGCCTTTTGCCTGATGCGATCGCTTGTAGATTTGCCAAAATAGTTAGGAGTGCGATCGCTTTGAGATGACCATTTTGGATACTGGGCTACCAGAGCTACTAACTGTAGGGTAACTAAATCTACAGCAATACAGAGCAACTATGGTTCATAGTACAGGAGTATAGAACATAGTTATAGTAACGATGGCGTAAACTTTTTCAACATAGATACACGACACTAGTTATAATTTCCTATAAGTTGAAAAAACTCTTAAGATTTAGCGTAATAATTACGCTTCTCTCAGACCGACTAGCTGACAACCACATTAGGAGGACTATCTATGGCGCTTGTACCACTGCGGCTGCTGTTGGATCACGCAGCTGAAAACGGTTACGGCATCCCAGCTTTCAACGTTAACAATTTGGAGCAGATTCAGGCAATCCTGAAGGCTGCTGTCGAGACAGATAGCCCCGTAATTTTGCAAGCTTCACGCGGCGCTCGTAATTATGCAGGAGAAAACTTTCTACGCCACCTGATTTTGGCAGCCGTAGAAACCTATCCTCATATTCCCATTGTCATGCACCAAGATCATGGTAATGCGCCTGCTACCTGCTACTCAGCAATTAAGAACAACTTCACCAGTGTGATGATGGATGGTTCTTTAGAAGCTGATGCTAAGACCCCCGCTAGCTTCGAGTACAACGTTAATGTTACCCGCGAAGTTGTAAATGTAGCTCATGCTTTGGGTGTCAGCGTTGAAGGTGAACTCGGTTGTTTGGGTTCTCTAGAAACTGGTGCTGGTGAAGCTGAAGATGGTCACGGCTTTGAAGGTACACTCGACCACTCACAACTGCTCACCGACCCCGATGAAGCTGTTGACTTCGTAGAAGCAACTCAAGTAGATGCTTTGGCTGTTGCCATTGGCACCAGCCACGGTGCTTACAAGTTTACCCGCAAGCCGACTGGGGAAATTTTGGCAATCAGCCGCATTGAAGAAATTCACCGCCGTTTGCCTAACACCCACTTGGTAATGCACGGTTCTTCTTCTGTACCTGAAGATTTGCTTGCACTGATTAACCAATATGGTGGTGCAATTCCTGAAACCTACGGTGTACCTGTAGAAGAAATCCAAAAAGGTATTAAGAGCGGTGTACGTAAAGTAAACATTGACACCGACAACCGTTTGGCTATTACTGCTGCTGTCCGTGAAGCTTTAGCTAAAAAACCAGAGGAATTTGACCCCCGTCACTTCCTCAAGCCTTCTATTACATATATGCAGAAGGTTTGTGCTGAACGCTATCAGCAATTTGGTACTGCTGGCAACGCAAGCAAGATTAAACAAATTTCTTTGGAAGATTTTGCTGCTAAGTATGCTAAGGGTGAACTCAACGTTGTTACCAAGTCAGCTGCTAAAGTTTAATTTTGACAACAAATAAATAGGAGCATAGTCTTGCTATCCTCCTAAAAAACTGATGATTTTAATGTTGTCAGAAACCGGGTAAATACCCGGTTTTTTGTTTTATTCATAAGGCCGGGGAATGGGGAATGGGGCATTGGGCATTGGGCATTGGGCATTGGGCATTGGGCATGGGGCATTGGGCATTGGGCATGGGGCATGGGGCATTGGGCATTGGGCATTGGTCAATAATCAATCAATAGTTATTCTCCCCCTGCTCCCCCTGCTTCCCCTGCTCCCCCTGCTCTCTACTCCCCACTCCCTAGAACACCCGATGTTGTAAAGATGGCATTTGACGACGGACTTGTTCGAGCCTAGTGGGCTTGATTTCTGCGATCGCAATTCCCGGTTTTTCTCCGGCATCGGCTAAAATTACGCCCCAAGGGTCGATAATAACGGCGTGGCCGTGGGTTAGACGACGAGCGTAGTTATTGCCTGTTTGAGCAGGAGCAATGACGTAGGCGGTATTTTCGATGGCTCTGGCTTGTAGTAATACTTGCCAGTGGTCTTTGCCAGTAAAGGCGGTAAAGGCGGCGGGAATAAAGATAACATCAGCTCCCTTATCTGCCAGATGACGGTACAGTTCAGGGAAGCGGACATCATAACAAATGGAAAGCCCTAAATTACCAAGCTTTTCTGAAAAATGGACAGGTGGTAGTTGCGTACCAGCCACAACCGTGCTGGATTCCCGATAGGTGTTGCCGTCCGGGACGTTAACATCAAATAGGTGTACTTTGTAGTAGCGGGCAAGTTCTTGACCGTTTGGGTCGATAAGTAGAGTGGTGTTATAAACTTTGCCTGTATTGTCTACCGGAACTGGAAAGCTGCCGCCCAAGATCGTAATTTGAAAGCGTTGAGCCATTTTTTTGAGAAACTTTTCGCTTTCAAGAGCGATCGCATCACCTTGCGCGAGTTTGTCTTTTTCTTCTCCCATATAGGAAAAGTTTTCTGGCAAACCTACCAATTCAGCACCTTGACGCACGGCAAGCTCTATTAATTCTTCTGCCTGTGCCAAATTTTTTTGTAAATCGGGCACACTGGTCAATTGAATAGCGGCGGCTAAATAAGACTTCATAGATTCAACAACGAACAGTTGATTTATGGAAAAGTGATTATCAAAATATATCGTTACTTCAACATCTGTGGAACTTAATTAGAAATGCCTCAGCCAAGATTTTCTTTACCAGACTTGTTTTATGCTGATCTTAATCTTCCTCTGGGTTATAGCAAACTAAGCAAGATAAAGATTAGGTTGTGATCAAACCTTGATAAAAACTGTCTACTGTGGATATTCCTATTCTCATTCAAACATTTATCGCTGTGTTTGTCTTGGCGGATGCTGTGGGCAATATACCGATTGTTTTAGTTTTGACTAAAGGCATGATGCCAGACCAAAGAAACAAAGTTATAGACAAAGCAATTGTCATTGCGATCGTAGTTCTTTTGCTATTTGCCTTTGCAGGGCAAATAATTTTAAATTACTTGGAAATCAGTATCGGCTCTTTGCGAGTAGCAGGAGGACTATTGTTGCTGTTAATTGCTTTGCAAATGCTGCGAGGAGAATTAGATCAGCCGATTATTGAAGAAGGACGCGATGTCGCAATTACTCCACTAGCTTTACCACTGCTAGCGGGGCCAGGGACTTTGACAACGGTGATGTTGCTGATGTCGAAATCACAGAGTCCGCATATTGCTGTCGTGGTAGGTATCTTAGGAGCGATGTTTGTCACTTGGTTAATTTTGCGTTTAGCAAACGTGATTGACCAGTGGATTGGTGCAGAAGGTGGAGTGATTGTAACTCAACTTTTGGGTTTTTTGTTGGCGGCGCTAGCGGTGGAAATTGGTAGTACGGGAATTAAGGAGTTGTTTTTGAGCTAGAAAACTCCTAAAAATATTCTGAAACTGTATACAAATGTAAATAAGTTTGAGAGACGAGGAATTCGCGCCTCTCAAACTTATTTATAAAAATTAACCTAAACTGAGAACAAGATGGATAACTCAAGATGAGTTTATTGCCAATTGAGTTTCAAAGATACTTTTCGAGAGTGGAAGCTAATGTAGTTTTAGGCACAGCGCCGACTACCATATCCACTTTCTGTCCATCTTTAAAAATCATTAATGTGGGAATACTGCGGATGCCGTACTGACTAGCAACTTGAGGATTTTCATCCGTGTTGACTTTGACGACCTTAATTTGACCTTCGTACTGATCGGAGATTTCATCGACAACAGGAGCTACCATACGGCATGGTCCGCACCAGGGTGCCCAAAAGTCAACTAAAACGGGTACATCGCTGTCGAGTACTTCTTGCTTGAAACTAGAATCGGTAACTTGTTGTGCGGCTGTTGACATGCCTAAAACCTTCGTCAATAATATCTGAACTTGGTGAAAATTCTACCATAGCAAAAACCTCAGCTTGGAAGTGCGAGGATGTACATTTGCAAAGAAGCTCTCTTATTTTATTTATAAACATAAGGAACCGCCCGAACAGTAGTCCGGGCGGAGTGTGGTGTGAGGAGTGAACGGAAACATTCGTCTCCGCTATTTCTATTGTAGGCGACATATCGGATTTTTCCAGCAATTGTTTAGGGGGCTGGAAAAATTTATTGAAGAATTTGGGCATTGGGCATTGGGAATTGGGAATTGGGCATTGGGCATTGGGAATTCTCCCATAACTCCCTCATCTCCATTCCCGATGCTCCGTGCCCCATGCCCCAATTCTATTTCCCCATACCTAATTGTTGAGCTTTTTGGTAAACTTTACCCTCGGTTAACAAGGAAGGCGCAATCACAACTTCCACTTGCTGCATTTCTTTAATATTTTTAGCTCCTAATGTGCCCATACTTGTCTTTAAGGCTCCTAAAAGATTGTGAGTGCCATCATCTAGCCCTGCTGGGCCAACGAGTATTTGCTCTAGGCTACCGGTGGTAGCAACGCGAATCCGGGTGCCACGGGGCAACACTGGGCTGGGAGTTGCCATGCCCCAATGATAACCTCGTCCTGGAGCTTCTGCGGCTCTAGCAAAGGGAGAACCAATCATCACACCATCGGCACCACAGGCGATGCATTTACAAATATCGCCACCGGTGATTAAACCACCATCAGCGATGATGGGAATATAGTTACCAGTTTCCTTGTAGTAATCATCTCGTGCTGCGGCACAATCTGCGATCGCAGTCGCCTGTGGTACACCCACCCCCAACACCCCACGGGACGTACAAGCAGCACCAGGCCCAATTCCTACCAGTACCCCAGCCGCCCCAGCTTTCAACAAATTCAAAGTGACTTCGTAAGTTACACAATTCCCCAACACTACGGGGATGGGCATGGAACGACAAAATTCTGCTAAATCAAGTGGTACTAAAGACTCTGGTGACAGATGTGCAGTAGAAACTACCGTAGCCTGTACAAAAAATAAATCTGCCCCAGCCTTTGCTACCGCCTCACCGTATTTACTTGCACCGGCTGGAGTCGCACTTACGGCAGCAATGCCACCTTGTTGTTTAATTTCCTGAATCCGTTGTTCAATTAATTCTGGCTTTATTGGTTCGGCATAGAGTTCTTGCATCAGGGCAACAAATTCATCTTTCCCCACAGAGGCAATCCGATCTAATATTGGGTCTGGGTCAGCATAGCGAGTGTGAATACCCTCTAAATTCAGGACACCCAATGCTCCTAACTGTGACAAACGTACAGCCATGCGAACATCTACTACACCATCCATTGCACTAGCAATTATCGGGATTTCTCGCTCAATATTACCAATACGCCACTTAGTATCTGCCAAACTGGGGTCTAGTGTTCTGTTACCAGGGACTAGAGCAATTTCATCTATTCCGTAAGCTCTGCGAGCTGTTTTTCCCCGCCCAAGTTGAATTTCCACGCTTTAATTTTTCTCAAATCTGTTTAAGCTAGGGTATCAAATTGTGAGATAAGTTGGGGCGTTTTTTTCCCTGAATTACACAGATAAATTCGAGTTACTCAAGCCGCCGCTCAAAACTTTGATGGACGCAAAGTATTTACCAGGAAACCAAATGAGCAAAATTGTTAATTGGTTTTTATATTGTCTTCTTTGAGGGTTGGTGATGCGCTAGTTTTTGGCAATTGGACAATGATAAGCTGATGCGCGTCTAAACTATATATGATATACACTTTTGATGTCGTTAACTGTTGACTGTTGACTGTTGACTGTTAACGGGTTCTCAGTCATCAGCTAAATGTAAAAATTAAATGCGTAACAGCTTAGTGTCTATTATTACTGAGTTAATGTCAATATTATTGGCATTAGTTTTCTTATATTCGCTTAGGTCAAGATCAGGCAAATTCTCATATCTCATAAATGATACCAACTTGGAATAGTTTGTATCGTTTCAAATCAATAAACTTTCTGAATCTGAAGATTTTCAATTCCAAAATCCAAAATCCAAAATTGGTTTGATTTACCGTTTATTTTTAACTACATTCACACCAGTGTAACCAGTTGCTAACCAAAGTATGGCTCTAGCTCCATCACGAACAGATTTTTCGATAGATTCAGGGGGTTTTTCTGAAGGAACGGGCACTGGTTTTAAATAAATACCTCGACTTCCCAAAATAATTTCGCCGATAACACAAGCCCGGCGCATGTGGAAATCTGAAGTAATCAAATAAACGCTCTTGATGCCGCGAGATTGCAAATCATCTACCAACGTAGTAAAATTAGTAACAGTATCTACAGCTTCATAGTCCAAGTGTAAACGTTTGGGATCAACACCAGCTTTGGTAAACACTTGTTGGGTGAATCTAGCTGGACTGCCCCCAGTAATCCAAATTGGTATATTTGGATGCTGGCGAACAAATTCTGCCGTAAACTTCTCTCGCTCTAAACGTCTCGTTGAACCACCCAACACTACAACTGCTTGCGGTTGTACAATTTGGCTTTGTACTTCTTTGTATCCCAACCAGCTGATTAGCGGTAGGGCAAAAACCATAAAATGAAAAGATTTACGTGTAAAAAATAGCTTATTCAAGGCTCGATAACTTTATATACTGAGTCCAAAATTTCCTCTGGCTAGAAGAAAAACAACAATTGATAGTAGAGTAGCAAACTCCTAGAAAATATGTCCAGATTTATATTTGGGTGATTTTCTTGTTGCAGCGCGATTAAGCGTACTTGAAGTTTTTCCTCTAATTGATGGATTATCCTAACCGATATCGGACAATCCATCAAAGGGTTTTAGCATCTTGTTGGAGAACGCCATTTAGAAGATGAAAATTCAGGTCATCTGGAAAACCTCTCTAAATCTCTCTCCTAAAAGGATACTATTGGTCAATTTACTTTCGGGTTAAACCCCCCATTCCGAAAATCCTGGTTTTGCGTTGCTTTCCCGCCCTGCAATAAATTGCGGGCTAATAGCTAAACTGCGTTGAAACGCACTGAAATTAAACAGGACTTACGCATCAGGTACGAAATGTAGGGGCAATTCATGAATTGCCCCTACGGTAAATCAAGGCTTTCACTGCTTTTTTGCGTAAGTCCTGTTATGCTATTAAAATATTAGACATTTTCTCATTACTTAATGCTAACTGATGTAGCGTAGATGCCTATCGGCTGGTGTCAGATATCGCTCCTCTAGAAGAATATATAATCAAGCGATAAGCTTTAAACACTCACCAACTGAGCCAAGCGTTTCAGGATTCGTAGTACGTCATACAATTCATTTCCAGGGTTTCGGATTAAAAACCCCTTTGATAAAGCATAATAAGTTGGATTTCCTTTAACTAATTTGACAAAAATAAATTCTCCACCGCTGCTAATCATCCCAAAACTAGGCTGATTTGGATGAGGATTACCTAACATATAAGCTAAAATTTGTGCAAGTCCTCTTTCAATGGAATATTCTGCTTGTTTCGACTCAATAACCATTACCCAGAATTGGTCTTTTAGAACTAATGTATCTATTTTGCCTTTGATGATAATTTCTTCATCTTCATCAGTAATCTCTATTGGTTCCTCAGCTTTGATATATAAGGGTACTAAATAAAAATCCCCAATAAAAAGTATTGGGTCTATAATTGCCATTCTCACAACATCTTCTAGTAAAGGTGGGTAATTAAGAAGATTAAAATAACCTGTTTTTACTTTATCTAAAAGTTGTTTATCTAAATCACTAATTTCTAATAAATCTTCTTGCCATTCGCGGAAAAATTGGTCATCGAAAACTAACTGAATACCAAAATTATCGATTAAGTAACGTAAATTGATCTCTTTTGCTTGGAGTGTTTGCGTCATACTTTTCACAAAATGGAAAAAGTGAGATATGCTGTGGCACTTTAAATTTTTACTTTATTTTATCGGGATGACTCAGTTAAACATGAATATATAATTGGCATCTATCCTATTCATTAGTTGCTGCTTCTAGCCAAACTTCTACATCATCTGCTAGCAACTTATGTGCTGCATCCAGCATTGATGCTGCTATGTCTTTGAGGTCTTCGCGGTTGTTCAAGTAAGTTTTCAAGGCTTCCATTGGGTCGATGCTGCTACTTGCAGTCAATTCAGGAATGCGAGGACGAGCTAATTGACTCACTAATTCTGCTTGAATGGTGTAGGTGTGAGCGGGACTTAAAGCAGTATGTAGAGAAGAACTGTCAATTAAATCCATCTGCTCAGAGCGGAGTTTGTAAATTAGCCGCACTACAGCATCTTGAATATCATACTTAGCGATCGCTTTCATTAACACCGCTTGCGGATCATCTGCTTTTGAGACATCCACCTCAATGGTGCGAAAAGTCCGAACTGTTAACGGACAAAATTCCCATTCAGCCTTCCCCCGCTCCAGTTCTATCATCACATAGCCTTTGTCTTCTTTTTCTTCACTAAAATCTACCCGCTCAATGCTCCCTGGATAAATCACCGGTGGGTTGTTGGATTTATTCAGATTTTGGTGGCGGTGGACGTGTCCCAAGGCTACATAATCAAAACAAGGTCGCGTCAGCAAAGATAAGGGCAGAGTAAAGCCTTTACCTACTGCCAAAAAGCGTTCTGCGCCCAAGGTCGCATTGTCAGACATCAAGTGAGCCAAAAGGACAGTTGGCACATCGGGGTCAAGACGGCGAATTTCCCCTTCTAGAACAACTCGTAGACGTTCCGTTAACAGTTGGTTGACTTCTGCCAAAGACGAACCTTCAGTCTCTTGGCGAGTCATCAGAGTTGAACGGGTGAGCCAAGGAAGGGTGATTACTTGCACTTTGCCATTACGGGTTTCGATGCCGTGAGTAGTTACTGTGTCACCGACAACAAATCCTGGCACTCCCAAAGTGCGGTAAATATTTAAACTCGCCCCTCCCTGCCCTTGGGAGTGTTGGTCGTGGTTGCCTACCAACAGCACTGTTGGAATATTGGCATCCATGAGACGGCGAAATTGGCTGGCAAAAGCTTGTTGTACATAAGGCGGTGGTGTAGCATCCGGGAAAGCATCGCCACCAAATATCACCATATCAACAACATCTGTCAGCGCTCGGTCAATACATATAGATAAAGTATTGACAAAATCCTCCAATCGTGTATTTAATCCAGTCGTGGGATTAATTCTTCCATGAGAGAAGCCGCTTCCCATGTGGATGTCGGAGAGATGGAGGATTTTAATCATATTTTTCCTTAGTCCTTAGTCATTTGCCCTTTGTTTAATACTAATGACTAATCACCATTGTACAGACGCGATTAATCGCGTCTCTACTGACCAATGACTAAATATGAATTCCGCATTCTGTTTTATCACTTCCCCGCCAGCGTCCGGCGCGTTCGTCTTCGCCTTCGCCTACTTTGGTGGTAATTGGTTCGTCGCCGATGCTGGGATAACCTTTGTCGTGGAGGGGATTATAGATGACTCCGTGTTCAGCCACGTAAATCCAGCTGTCTTTGCGTGTCCAGGTAGCGATAGGATTTACTTTCAGCCGACCTTTACCGTCGAATTCAAATATAGGCATATTCGCACGGGTTACTGCTTGGTCACGGCGGCGGCCAGTAATCCAAGCGACGCTGTTAAGTTCGTCTAGACCCCGTAGCAGTGGTTCAATTTTTGTAATGTGGTGGAATTTGGCAATATCTTTGTCCCAGAGTTTGTCGCCATATTTGGCTTCAAAGGCTTCGCGGGTGTCTACGTCTGGAGTTTTGAAAGTTTGCAAATCTAGGTTGTAGATTTGTTTGGCTTTGGCTACTAATTCTAGGCTTTCAGGGAAGTGGTGCAAGGTATCGAGAAAGATCACAGGAACTGGATGCTTCAGTTCAGTGTAAAGAATATGGGTAATTATCATATCATCCACGTTAAAGGCGCTTGTTTGCACCAGTCCGGTTGGGATATTCTCTATAGACCATGCCAGTATTTCTTTGGGAGTGGCAGTTTCAAATTGCTGATTTAATTTTTCTAAGTCAAAAGCGATCGCTTGGTTTCTAGATGCCGTGGATACTGTCATGATAATCTTCTGTTCAAATATTTTTACCTTGACTAAAATTTATTTTACTCCACAAAGGGCCATATTCCGCTCGGAGATAAGGTAATTATTCTGTTCGGAAATTACTACATTATTGGCATGGGGAATGGGGCATTGTCTTATTTTTAGGATTCAGTCAAAACGAATACGTAAGTATAAATTAAGTATTTACTAAGAAACTTTGCGGTAATTTAAGTTTTACAATGCTTTTATAGATATTTATACTGATTCTGATATGGTTAAGGAACAATTAATAAAAAGGATTTTACTTAAATGAACACTTCAAAATCCCCCAATCGCTTAGGTGAATCTATAATCATGGGCGCTTTAATGATGTTGACCAGCGTTAGCGTTATTACAATAATGAACTTTTTCTAAGATAAACATTTCTAATTTTAGCAATAAAACTTTACATAGCCCTGCTCAAAACTGAGTGGGGCTTTTGCTTTTAACGTGACCTCGCTCGTTGGAATTTAACCAGGACTTAATAATATGTGTCAAAAACTCAACTGTCCTCAAGATTGTTCCAGCTACTCTGAAAAATACTTTGAGGACGTTTCGTTTTTGACTCGCTTACATCCCCACCCTACAGAAGGATGGGAACGCAAACAGGTTAAACAAATACAAAGCCAGTATCAGTTGCCAAATTTGTATTGAGCCTTAACCCATCTTTAACAACAGCAATTAATTCTGTTCCATTGCTGGTAAAGATGCCGACAGCAGACTCGTTGTCAGACACCGCTGATGCAGACCCTAGTGAGTAATTATTAGCAAGTCCCTTGAGTTCAATTTGATCCTTAGCCTTAAAGCTGGCAATATCGGCATAGTCACCGTTACCGGAACTGGCATAGAAAACTGAACTGGCATCACCCAAGACGTAAGTATCTGCACCTTGATTACCGTTGAGTAGATCAATTTCGCCTGAACCACCCCCCCAACCAATGAGGCGGTCATTGCCCTTGCCTCCAAAAAGGCTGTCACTGCCAAGTCCGCCTAAAATTGTGTCATTGCCATCGCCTCCACGGATGGTGTCATTGTTTCCCTTGCCATCAAGGTAGTCATTGCCTGCGCTACCATTGATATTTTCATTGGCGTCAGTGCCGACCACGAGATTGCTCCCAGTTAGGGAATTGACTACGATGGAGTTGTTAAACTTGGTTAGATCGTTAACTAGGTTAAAGTTTTCGACGTTGTTGGTAGGGATCGTCGATTGCCCAGTGTTAGAACTAATAGTATTATTCTGTACTATTGTGGGAGTCGATATTAAATTACTGATAGTGTTGTTATCAAGTACCGTTATCGGGGTAGTTCCGCCACTATTATCAAAGATTGTAGTAACGGGTTGGCTATTGTTACTAGAAACCGTGATAATTGGAAAGGCAGCAATATCATTATCAGCAATGGTGATGTTTTGAGAAGTAGTGCCTAGTGTAATACCTGAGGAAGGATTACTGATGGTCAATGTCGCGGTTTCTGTGCCTTCAACCACAGCATCATCTACAACGCTGAAGATGACAGAACCTGTGGTTTGTCCGCTAGGAATGGTGATGATATTGTTGCTAAGGTTGTAATCACTGGTGGTGATGCCTGTTCCTGTTACACCTAAATTGACTGTTTGATTACTAGATACGGCACTGGATGCAGTAGCGGTAACAATGATAGCAGTTGTGTTTGCTTCCAAGCCAGCAGTAGTGCTGAGGGATAAGTTAACGGTTGGAAAGGCAGCAATATCATTATCAGCGATGGTGATGTTTTGGGAAGTAGTGCCTAGTGTAATACCTGAGGAAGGATTACTGATGGTCAATGTCGCGGTTTCTGTGCCTTCAACCACAGCATCATCTACAACGCTGAAGATGACAGAACCTGCGGTTTGTCCGCTAGGAATGGTGATGATACTGTTGCTAAGGTTGTAATCACTGGTGGTGATGCCTGTTCCTGTTACACCTAAATTGACTGTTTGATTACTAGATACGGCACTGGATGCAGTAGCGGTGACAATGATAGCAGTTGTGTTTGCTTCCAAGCCAGCAGTAGTGCTGAGGGATAAGTTAACGGTTGGAAAGGCAGCAATATCATTATCAGCGATGGTGATGTTTTGGGAAGTAGTGCCTAGTGTAATACCTGAGGAAGGATTACTGATGGTCAATGTCGCGGTTTCTGTGCCTTCAACCACAGCATCATCTATAACGCTGAAGATGACAGAACCTGCGGTTTGTCCGCTAGGAATGGTGATGATACTGTTGCTAAGGTTGTAATCACTGGTGGTGATGCCTGTTCCTGTTACACCTAAATTGACTGTTTGATTACTAGATACGGCACTGGATGCAGTAGCGGTGACAATAATTTGGGTTGTTCCTGCTTCAGTTCCTGAGTTAGTGTTGAGAGATAGGTTGACTATGGGATTTCCACTGGTGATGGCTAAGTTCGTGGTGTTAGGAACTATCGCAGCTCCGTCACCTCCGGTATCAATTGTCCAATTAGCACTGTTGTTAACAAGCGCCTTATAGCCTATAAAACTGGTTTGTCCAGTACGGGAACCAGTATACTGACCATAGTCAGTGCTACTGGTGAGTTTGATCGCATTAACTCCATCAGTTAGTCCAACAGTAGTCAGACTGTTATTATTCGCCTCAGTTGAGACAGCAGTTAGAATTGTGGTTGGGGCAGTGGCACTATTTCCCAGAAAGGCATAAACAGTCTCATCAGTTGTATTGAGTCCCAAGTCGCTTGAGTTAACAACTGTAAATGTACCAATAGATGATGCGCGACTAGTGCTATCAATTGCACTAAAGCGAACTACAGTACCACCGACAATTTTCTGAGATCCCGTATTCCATACAAACGAGGATTCACTGCTACCAATAGCGGTCGGACTCGCAGCTGTGCCGTCACTAAAATAAATAGTTGTATTCGGATCTATGTCTACAAAGGTGACAATAGACCAACCATCTTCATCGGCATTGAAAGAGATAAAAGCAATATCGCCTTGTGTCAAAGCCATTAATAAGGTCTCCTTCAATTTACTTTGTATTGTTTGAAAAGCGCCTGAAAAGCTGATATTTACAAATAATTTGCAAACCTAATCAAGTAAGGCAATTTTGGATTTTAGATTTCGGATTTTAGATTGACCCCAGCAATCAAGCCACTGGCTCTGTCATTGAATTTTAGATTTTGAATCTTCAATTTTTTTATCCAAAATTTAAAATCCGAAATTTGGTAAAATTGACAATCGCAATATCACCATTCAAAAAACTATTTGGTAGTCAAAACGCTACGGATTTTACTATGATTAATCTACATTCAGCAACCTTAAGTTATGTCAACAACTTTAATAAAAAATTTATAAAAGATTTAATAGAATAAATATTTGGTACTGAGAAGAAGTCGGCATATCTGACCCTGTGTGCTACCACGACAAGTACCAAGTTGAATCAAAAAGAATTTAAAATTGGGGTGCGATCGCTATTTACCCATAATACAGCACGCGTGGAAATAAACATACCCTTCGGGTTCACCAGTCGCCTGCGGAAGGGTTTCCCTCTCGCAGCGCTGGTTCACCATTTCAAATGGCGCAAGAAGCTCGGAATAAATTATGCGTAACTTTTGGCTTTTGACATCCCCGTAGGGGTTGATTTCCGCCTTGCGGTACTAGTGACCGATTGGCGCTTTCGCTCCTGCACCGCCTTTACCCAGGAATAATAACAGAGGTAATGAGCAAAGGAACCCTACCCCTACGACTCGAAAGCAATCTGCGTAAGATAAAACAGCAGCTTGGATATCTACTGTTTGACTTAATAAAGCTAGTGCTTGTTGTTGCGCTGTTGCCGCATCCATACCTTGGCTTTGGAGTGCCCCATTGAGCAAGTCGAGACGCTGATTGGTTTCTGGGTCATAGGGGCTAAGTTGAGTTAACAGGATGGCTCGATGAAAAGCCTGTCTTTGGTCAAGCAGAGTAGTAAGTAGGGCAATGCCGATACTGCCGCCTAATTGTCGAGTCAGGTTGTAAAAACCAGAACCGGCAGAAACATCTTTTTTGGGTAGCGGCCCTAAAACTGCCAAACTCAAAGGGAGAAACATCAACACAGTAAAAGCTCCGCGCCATACCAATGGCCAAAATAAATCGTCTGTTCCGCTTTGTGGAGTAATTGTCGCCAATTGAAACATAACTCCAGATGATCCGACAGCGCCCATTGCAATTAAAAATCGAGCATCAACTATACTAGACAGTTTGCCTAATAAAACCATAACGATCGCAGACGCTAAAGCCCCAGGTGCTAATAATAATCCTGTTTGTGTTGCCGTAAATTGCAGCACGCTCTGAGCAAATATTGGCACAGCAAAAAGTGCGCCATAAAGCCCCATACCCACCACTGCTGAGAGAACGCTTCCCGCAGCTAAAGAACGGTGACGTAAAACTCTCAAATCTACAGCCGGATGATCTGTTTTCAGTTCTCGCCAAATAAACAACCCTAAACCGATAATACCGACAATCGCCAGAGTGACAATAAAACTAGAGGAAAACCAGTCATCTTGCTCCCCTTCCTCTAATACAGTTTGTAAGCTACCCACAGCCACGATTAAAAATCCAATTCCCCACCAATCAACAGCTTGGTTTTGAGCCTCCTTCCTGTCTTTATTCTTTGGCAAAAACGCTAAAGACATGGCTACTGCAATGATCCCAAAGGGAATGTTAACAAAGAAAATCCAGCGCCAGCCTAAACCATCTACTAAGAATCCTCCCAAGGTTGGGCCAATTGCCGGGCCAGCAATTACACCTACACCAAAAACTGCTTGGGCTAAACCTTGTTCGGCCGGGGGAAAAGTCTCGAATAAAATCGCCTGGGCTTTTGCTAACAACCCTCCACCGCATAAACCTTGGAGAATTCGGGCAACAATCAACATCGGTAGATTGAAGGACAGCCCACATAAAACGGAGGAAATCGTAAAACCAATCAGTGAGAAGATAAAGTAGGTTTTACGCCCAAAGTAATCTCCCAACCATGCAGATAAGGGAATTAATACCACGTTAGCGATCGCATATCCGCTAACTACCCAACCCACTTCGCTGACAGTTGCACCCAAAGTCGCTTGGATATCGGTGAGAGCTACGTTAACGATACTAGTATCAATTACTTCTAAGATTGCACCAAGGGAAGCCGTAAAAGCGATCGCCCACTTCAATGGCCCGTGGACATAGCCAAATTCGTCAAAACTAGAACTTTTAATACTGGTAGCCATTGTTATATAAATAATGTTTGAGAAATATCAAGCAATGCCTTGGTTGGGACACTGACGCCAAAGGTAAAATTAAATTTTGTATACATACGCTACGGTAGCGTATCATATTAAAACGGTCAAGGGAGAATTTAATGAGAAGTGGCAAAAATATCTATGCTAAGGATGGATGGTTACTGCTGCTGTTTTCATGCATGAGAATTGGGTTATGGGGCTTATTTGTTTCCTATAGGCTATGTTCTATGCCCAAAGCTAGAAGCAAATGGCCAAGAAGATATTGCTTGGGGATGATATTTTATGAGTAAGGAAATCAACAGCCCCTCTGGACGACCACGCAGCATCCACGCCAATCAGGCTATTGTGCAAGCGACTTTGGATTTGCTTGCAGAGGTAGGATATGAAAGCATGAGTATAGAAGCGATCGCTTCTCGTGCTGGAGTTGGTAAAACGACCATCTATCGGCGTTACACTTCCAAAGAAGAACTAGTTGCAGACGCAATAGAAAGTTTGAGAGATGATTTAGTGATCCCCGATACTGGCAGGTTTTGGGGAGACATGGATATTTTGATCAATAATGCTGCCAAAAAAATAGATAGTCCCCTTGGTCGTCAGACACTCGCTTTGATAATTAGTACAGCGTCTAGCAATCCTCAGTTTGCAGAGGTTTACTGGACAAAATATACTAAACTCCGGCGTGAAGCCTTTTCTAAAGTACTTGAGCGTGCCAAGTCTAGAGACGAAATTCACCAGGATGCAGACGTAGACTTAATTATTGACCTTGTGAGTGGGTCACTATATTATGCACTGATATTCAAACCCACAACCGAGCCAGTAGAAGCATATATGCGCCGCACAATAAATCTTCTTATGAAGGGAGTGGGGAGTAGGGAGTAGGGAGTGGGAGAAAAATTTTTATTCCTAACTCTTAATTCCCCATTCCTCATTCCTCATTCCCCATTCCCCATTCCCCATTCCCCATTCCCAACTTGTTACCAAAATAACTTTCCACTACAGTTCATAAATGAGATGATGGAGAAATTAGAGAAAAAGGTGAACAATTGTTATTTTTCTCCTTCCGCTTCTGGTTGCAAGATGGCATTACAGTATTGAATGAGGGTTGTCAAGCGATCGCTAATCGTTTGAAGTCTCGTTTGTGCAGTAGATGCTTGCCGCGCTCCTTGCAAAAACATCACATCTACTGCCAACAAGCGCAGTTGCTTGCTCATTTCTGTCTGATAAGACTGCACTCGCCAGTTCTCATCAGCCAAAGGTACAATTTCCTGTCCAAAGAATTGCTGCAACGAGGCTACACGCTGCCGCAGTTCGGAGGGAATCATTGGGGTAGTTGTGGCATCGGAGCGTAATTGCTCTAGTAAGGTTACGAGTGCCAAATATTTCTCACGGTTTAAAGACATCCAGTGCTAGTTAAGATAGTATTAATGTCAAGTAATTTTTCTTCTACAATAAACTTTCTTAAAGACTTCTCAGCACCAAAAGCCTCAAATCAGCATTTGAGGCTTTGTTTGCCATCAATGGATTTTCTTTCTTTATGATCCTTGAAACTCAAACTGGATGACTACCGTCGGCAATTCGAGAATAATTCTTACACTGTTTTTTCTACCCCTCTTTGGGCAACAGCATCTTCTATGATGCTGCCAGTTTTATTTATCATTCACTTAATCTACCGATCCTATCCAAACCCAATTGTATGAGCAGTCTAGCTATAAATTCATCAATTGATATAACCATTCCGGAATGGTTAAAGAAATGTTTGAAGGAGTCATCCGCAACTAGCGGCGCACCGGAAGATGAACGAAGGCATAGTGATGCAGTCTTAATTGGTCGCGCATTTGAATTTGCTTACCAACTGCATCAAGGTCAATACCGCAAATCGGGAGAACCATACATCGCTCATCCTGTTGCTGTAGCTGACTTGCTGCATGACTTGGGAGGCAGTGCTGCTATGATAGCAGCTGGATTTCTTCATGATGTCGTTGAAGATACAGAAGTAACAAGTCAAGAAATAGAAGAACGCTTTGGCGCAGAAGTGCGGCAATTGGTTGAAGGTGTCACCAAGCTTTCTAAAATCAATTTCACCAGCAAAACCGAAAGCCAAGCCGAAAACTTCCGGCGGATGTTTTTGGCAATGGCGCAAGATATTCGGGTAATTGTGGTGAAATTGGCAGATCGTTTGCATAATATGCGAACTTTACAATACATGTCAGAGGCTAGCCGCCGCCGCAGTGCCCAAGAAACGCGAGATATATTCGCGCCTTTAGCCAATCGCTTGGGAATTTGGCGAATTAAATGGGAACTGGAAGATTTGGCTTTTAAATATTTGGAACCGGAAGCTTTCCGTCAAATGCAGGAGCTTGTTTCCGAGAAACGGACGGCGCGAGAAGAGAAATTGGCTAAAGCTACGAAAATGTTGCAAGAGCGTTTGCAGCAAGCTGGAATCCGCTTTCAGGATATTAGCGGTCGTCCCAAGCACCTTTATAGCATTTACCAAAAAATGCACCGCCAACAAAAGGAATTTCATGAAATTTACGATTTGGCGGCGCTGCGAATTATTGTTCAAACTAATGAGGAATGCTATCGGGCGTTGGCGGTGGTTCATGATGCTTTTCGCCCAATTCCTGGGAGATTTAAAGACTACATTGGGCTGCCAAAGCCTAACCGTTACCAGTCGTTACATACTGGGGTGATTGGACTAACTGGCCGGCCTTTAGAGGTGCAAATTCGGACAATCGAAATGCATCATATCGCCGAATATGGGATTGCCGCCCATTGGAAGTACAAAGAAACAGGAGGTTCTGGTATTAGCCATTTAACAGGCACAGATGACAAGTTTACTTGGCTGCGACAACTGCTCGAATGGCAAACTGATCTCAAGGATGCCCAAGAATATCTTGATAGCATCAAAGATAATCTATTTGAAGATGATGTCTATGTCTTCACCCCTAAGGGGGATGTTGTTCCTTTAAGCCCAGGTTCCACCACTGTAGATTTTGCATATCGTATTCATACCGAAGTAGGAAACCATTGTTCAGGGGCGCGGGTGAATGGGCGAATGGTATCTTTGTCAACGCGGCTACACAATGGCGATATTGTAGAAGTTCTCACCCAAAAGAACTGCCATCCGAGTTTGGATTGGTTGAACTTTGTCAGAAGTTCGGCGGCAAAATATCGAATAAAACAATGGTACAAGCGATCGCGCCGGGAAGAAAATGTCGCCCGTGGGCGGGAATTGTTAGAAAAGGAACTCGGTAAAACTGGTTTTGATAGCCTGCTAAAGTCAGATGCAATGGAGACTGTCGCCCAAAAGTGTAACTACCACAGTGTGGACGATTTACTCGCTGGTTTAGGTTACGGAGAAGTGACATTAAACTTAGTACTAAATCGTTGGCGAGAAGTGGCGAAGGCACAACAACCAATTTCCACCGTGTCGCCATTCATCCCCAAAGAACCAACTACATCAAAAGCTTTGCGGGATGCACCTACAACTATTTCCCGCGCCAGTGATTCGCCAATTATTGGGGTAGAGGGGCTGGTGTATTATTTAGCTGGGTGTTGTACCCCGATTCCTGGCGAACCAATTATTGGTGTGGTGACGCGAGGTAGGGGGATTTCGATTCATCGCCAAGGCTGCAATAATCTGGAAACTGTGGAGTATGAGCGCTTAGTACCAGTTAGATGGAACCCAGCCGCCGAAAATAGTGGTCGTCCGCACACATATCCTGTAGATGTTCAAATTGAAGCCCTTGACCGCGTAGGGGTGCTAAAGGATATTTTGTCACGCTTGAGTGACCAAGGAATTAATGTCCGCCATGCTCAGGTGAAAACCTGTGCTGGTCAACCTGCATTGATAGACTTAGGAATAGATATACGCGATCGCTCGCAATTAGAGCAAGTGTTTGTCCAAATTAAGAAAATGAGCGATATTTTGAATATTCGCCGCATTGGTCAAATTGACGAGTAGGTGTCCCAATTGGTAGGGTGCGTTAACGCAGTGTAACGCACCAATTTAAGTTATCATTTCACTTTCAAATTTCCTTGGAATAATTAGCCCCGATCATAGGCGATGGTTTCTAATGGCAAAATTACTGTAAATGTAGATCCTTTTCCTAGCTGTGAATCTACTTTAATTTCACCATCCATTAACTGAACCAATCGAGAGACTATTGCTAAACCTAATCCTGTACCATCAGAACTTTGCACTTGGGGAGCAGTTACTTCCCGAAAATAAGGATTGAAGATTTGTGTTTGAGCATCTAAAGAAATACCAATACCACTATCAGTAACAGAGATAGCCCACTGCTGTTGAGATACCGTCCAACACTCCAAATGAATTGAACCAGATTCTGTGTAGCGAATTGCGTTACTCAGCAGATTTGTCAAAATTTGCTGAAGCCGAAGCGGATCTGTGATAACTTGACTTGGAGCGCGATCGCATTCAACAACCAAGGATAATTCTTTAGTACGCGCTAATGGCTCAATCATCTCTAAAACAAAGTTGATTAAACTAAGCACATCGGTTAGAGTAGGCTGCAATTTCATCTGTCCGGCATCATAGCGCGAAATTTCCAAAGTATCGTTGATTAACCGGACAAGCAGTCTACCACTCTTAAGAACTCGCTCGATACTTTCAAGATTTGCATAGCTGTCTTTGAGTTCTGATTGCTGACGCTGCTGACGCAGAAATAAGTCTGCGTAACCAATAATTGAGGTGAGGGGGGTTTTCAGTTCATGAGCTAAATGAGAGATGCTATCTTTATTAGCGCGAACCAAACGAGTTAGTTCTTGGTTAGTCAACCGCAATTGACTTTGGAGTTGTTTAAGCTCTTGTAATCGTCCTTGAGTATAACTGTTAAAGCAACGCGCGATCGCTTCATCAATTACTGTATCAATCAGGCGAACAGCCCTTAGTACCTCTTGTGCAGATCCTTGTAATAAATCTTCTTCTAAAAAGGAAAAAATTACAAACCGCAGTAAACGATACTCTCGCGCAATTTCTGCTGGTTCAAATCCCTGTTGAGCGCGGAGTGTACCGTGTTCTAAACTTGCATCTACTACTGTTTGCAAATCGCTCGTTTCAGATTCAGAAAGTACTGTTGCTAATGCTTTCAAAACGCGCGGTAAGCTATCCCGTACAGCTTTGAAAGTAAGTTCATTAGTAGCTTCAATTTGTTCATCTTGGTAAACCGCTTCTACCCATTGATCAAGAATGGCATCACTTTTTGCAATTAAAGTCTGACTAAAATCCATCTTTTGCCTAACCAAACAGAGTCAGCGCCAAGCCCTTTGCGCAAGAGCTAGCTTAGTGCATTTGATGTCAAGCTGGCAACTGATGGAAGATGGAGGTTAGTGAAAAGACTTCTGATTGCTGAACTAATTACTTTAGTTTATTTAAGCATAAATGCGAGAGCGATCGCTTAACCTTTAAAGAAGACTTACCGACTGTTTTAAATGCTTGAAGATATCTTTATCAGCATCTTCAATGAATCTCAGTTTCATCGAGAAAATAATATTGCGCGTGAATTAAAGCCAATGCAGCCAATGGAACCATTATTTTAGATGATGTCACAACTTTAGAAGGTGTCCCCAAAATTGCTTGGGAATATCGCCTTGGCAACCGTTGTGCTTTAGAATGGATTTTAGATCAATACAAAGATTAAGTATTGTAGAGTGTGTTAGAACGGAGTTCGTAACGCACTATGAACACGAGTTTTATGCGTTACGCTGTCGCTAACACATCCTACGTATATTTTCAGAAATCAAACCGGATTCCTATAGTAATCGAAAACGGGTCATTGAATACAGTTTTTGCTTCCTCAAAGCTAATTCCATGCTTCTTGAGGTTTTCTTTGGCTTTTTTTTCATGTCATTCAAACCCCAATCCCACAGAATTACCCTCACTATGACGAATTTAGAAAGCCTCTCAATAACATTGTACGTTGTTTTTGAAAAAGTATATTTTAGTCCATATATTTTAATACTAAATGTTCCTCCCACCGATGTACCATATACCTGTTTGAAAAGGAGAATATCTTGGATGGCTCGAAATAAAAAAAAATCAGCCGGGTTCAAGTCTGAGCATCCACTTAATAGATGCCCTATTTGTTGTATTATCCCGCCCCATATCTTGGAAAATGTGGTTGTAAATGGCAACCCCCAGCAGCGTAGTTGGGCTTTTCATACATTAAATATTTCAGCACAGCTTCGTGGACGGAGAGATGTTATAGGTAATGTCTCCTTTGCACCTTCTCCAGGTGAAAAGCGGCGCACTATCTACGATGCAAAATATGGCCAGCAACTTCCTGGTACACTAGTGCGTGGTGAGGGAGATCCTCCCAGCAGTGATGAAGCAGTGAATGAAGCCTACGATGCTGCTGGTGCTACTTATGACTTGTTTCATGAAATGTTCGATCGCAATTCCATTGATGACAAAGGACTACGTTTAGACTCCACCGTGCATTATGGCGCTAAATATGACAACGCCTTTTGGAATGGTGACCAAATGGTTTATGGTGATGGCGATGGAGAAATGTTTCAATGCTTTACGAAATCAATCGATGTTATTGGGCATGAACTAGTTCATGGTATAACCCAATATGAAGCGGGTTTACAGTATTATGGCGAACCTGGGGCACTGAATGAATCGTTTTCTGATGTCTTCGGTTCCTTAGTGAAACAAAAGTCCAAAAATCAGACTGCACAAGAAGCAGATTGGCTCATCGGCGAAGGTCTTTTGCTATCGACTATCAAAGGTGTTGCCCTGCGATCGCTAAAAGCACCAGGAACAGCATACAATGACCCAATATTGGGTAAAGATCCGCAACCAGCCCATATAAAAGATAAATATACTGGTACTGATGATAACGGCGGTGTGCATATCAACTCAGGAATTCCTAACCATGCCTTTTATCTAGCGGCTGTTGAGATTGGTGGTTATGCTTGGGAAACAGTTGGCAAAATCTGGTATATTGCTTTACGCGATCGCTTGAATGCTAAAGCAGATTTTAAAAAAGCTGCTGACGTTACCATTCAAGTTGCAGGCGAAGTCTACGGTAATGACAGTAATGAGCAAAAAGCTGTACAGAATGCTTGGCAAAAGGTAGGAGTTGTTTAAAGTTATACCAATTCTCTATGAAGATGCATAGAATATTAAACGAACCGCCAAGAACGCCAAGAACGCCAAGAATAGAGAGTTACTTATTTAGTGCAGCTTCACATTAAATTGGTATTAACCCAAGTTGCTAGTTACTCTTATGGGCGATCGCTTTGGGACAGTAAAGCAATAAAATGCCCTCCAAGAAGAGAAAATTAGGAGGGCTAAATGCTAAACGAAATAATTTCCATATATGCTATCATAGACGACCTGTTAAAGGCGATTGGGCATAATGAAGATTGTCGTCGAGAGATGAATGACGCAGAAATTATTACAACGGCAATAACATCGGCGATGTTCTTTAATGGTAATCATAGTAAGGCTTGTACCTATATGAAAGAACATAAGTTGATATCTAATATGTTAGAAAAGTCACGATTTAACCGGAGATTACACAGTGTCTCAATGTTAATCAACGACTTGTTTCATCAAGTGGGAATGGCACTGAAGGAAATTAGTGATTCCACTGAATATCTTTTAGACTCGTTCCCAGTGCCCATCTGCGATAACATCCGTATCTTTAATGTAAAAATAATACAGTCGGCGCAGTATAGAGGTTACATCGCATCGAAAAAACGATATTTTTACGGGGTTCGAGTTCAGTTATTAACAACCAAAAATGGTATTCCTGTCGAATTTGTGTTTATGCCTGGTAGTGCCAACGATGTACGTGCTTTAAATGCCTTACCCTTGAATCTACCACCTGGTAGTGAAATTTATGGTGATTCAGCTTACACCGACTACACGATTGAGGATGACTTGGAACAAACAAGTCACATTTCTTTAAAAGTCATGAGGAAAAAGAACTCCAAGCGTCAAGACCAGCCTTGGAATCAATATATTAAACAACATACTCGGCATTATATCGAAACTGTGTTTAGTAGTATCACTTGTGTTTTTCCAAAATCAATACATGCAGTCACTTATCAAGGGTTTTTACTTAAGCTACAAGCATTCATTTTTTCTTTTACTCTTCAACAAGCTTTTATTGAATAAGTAATTTATACAACTAATAGGCATTTAAGTAGCTGAATGCTGGCAACAATGGCATCGGCACGTTGGCGCTAGGCACCAACTTTGTTGTACGCGATCGCATGAATTGAGTGATAACAAGTGCATATCAGTCGATAACCAGCAACTTGGGTTATTAGTTTATATCCGGTTAGGGGTGAAAATGACACAAGATTCAGAAAATACTTTAAAAGTTGCTCAACGGGCATTTGAAAATCTAACGCATGGTATGGCAACAGGAGAGTGGGAACCATTGTTAGATATGCTCACAGAAGATTTTACCCTTTGGTTCCCAATGGGAAAATTCCACGGTTTGAATGTGGGAAAAGAGCGAGCTAGAGAATTTTTCCAGTACGTTTCTGAATCATTCAGTCCTGGTTTGAACCTGACTAGTCTAGACCGTATTACTAGTAATGAAACGACGGCTGTCTTTGAGTTTCAGGATGAGGGGCTTTTGTTCGGACAGCCTTACAAAAATCGGGTAGCAGTTTCTTTTGATGTGCGTGGAGACAAAATTTGCAGCTATAGGGAATACTTTGGCAGCGATGGAAAATCGAATTAAATAATTCGTAATTACGAATTATGAAGTACGAATTATTTAATCCACTCTTCTTAGTTACTCTCAGGGTTGAGTTCGCTGATTTCTCGGCATTTAGCCTCTGCGGCTTGATATGCTGCCAAATAGTCTTGACCACCCAACATCACATCACCGTAATATTCATAAGGTGGATCGCCATAAATTGGCAATGGATCATCTTCTGGATAATCTTCTTTCGATTCTTCAATGATGGCTTTCAGTTTTTTAACGGTCAGCCTTTGTGCTGCAAAATACCAGAGTTCTTGGGGATTTTTGTTTAGGTGCGGTAATGTGGGATCGACAATACGGACATCGGAAGCGTCACCTACCTCAATCCAACCGTGTTCAATCGGTCTGTATGGTTTCCCTGCAAAAGCTAAAAATCCCTGAATATATTTTGCTCCCTCAGTGGATAATGCTGCTTTATAAGCATTATCAAACGGAGTGCTAGCTCTGCTGTTTATACTTTCAGCAATTTTGATTGACAGCGTTTCATCCAATAGTTTGTTCATCAATAGCAAGGATTAGAGCAGCCATGAAAATATACTATCATTGCTGCTTACCGTCTTGCTTAAGGAAACTTTGATTTTATGTTTATCTATAAAATTAAAATTACGGGTTTTTCGGGAGATCAAGTTTTATCCGAGCCATCTTTGGAGGACAGGGACTTCCCCAACAAACTTGTCCAGAAGGCATATTAGTAAAAACACTACTAAGCTGAAATGCATTTAACTTGCATAATTATGGCGGGCAAGATGCCCACCCCACAAGACTTTGATTAAATTTAGATATGCAAACTAGATGTGGAACAGCTTAAGAGTACCAAAATGGGGCTTTAGAGTTCTTCCCTTTTTATTAGGAGGGATCTAGGTTTTCAGGCTTGAGTGGGTAAGTCCTACTTAAATTCAGCAAGGCTAGCGATAGCTGTTAAAGTCTGCAAAGATAGGACTTACGCAAAAATTGCTAAAAAGCTTAATTTCTCGAACCGCCAAGACGCCAAGAGCGCCGAGAATTCGTAGAGTGTGCGTAAGTCCTAAAAGAGAATTAACAGCTATTGTCCGACTGGCTGCTAGGTCAATTTATAACCTAATTGCAGGGAGAAGGGCCTAAAACAGTATTTACGCAAGTATTCACAACACCTGTAGACACAGTTTTAATGGAAGGGGGAAGAGGAGCATATCCTAGAGATGCAACGAAAGTATCCGCAGCTGATCCTAAAGCCAAGCTGCTCAAGGTTTTGATACCATTTATTATGGCAGCATCTGAGTATATGTCATAAAACAGCAAATAAGTTGCTGTAGAAATGGGATAGGCATTTGGACGGGTTGGATCGTTCAAATTATCGATTCTAATCAGCCTGTTAGCGGGATTTGTACCATATTTTACGAGAGTCCCACCTAAAAGAGCGTCTGTAATTGCGTCTGTTGAGGGAGCAATGTAATTACCTGCCTTGTTACGTAAGAGTGCGGCTGGTAGATTTCTAGCTAAACGGGTAGCACTATCCACATAACCAATTGCACCAGGAGTACTTGCGATCGCACTGGCTACACCTCCGCCACCAGTTGCACCAATGAAAGTGCTTGGCCAGCTAACAGTTGTACCCACTCCTCTATTCCATACATTAGCTGCTGGAATACCTGGAGTCGCAGCAGGCTTACATGCAGTATTGAGATGACTGCTTACAACAAAAGTGCTACCACTTGAGTCACTACGACGTACAACTTTGATGGGTAGATTGAGTGCTATTTGGCGGCCGTTATCTGCACTAATGCTCGCATCGTTCCAATTTGTGATGCTACCGTTCAAAATACCACAGTAACTAGCTCGTGAAAGTTTAATTCCACCTGCTGGTACAGTAAGACCACTAGCGTTATAAGCTAACGTGATTCCAACACCGATCACAGGCACTTGGACATAACCACGACCGCCAGTAACTGTTTCTGTTCCTGCTACGGGGTCGTCACTAGCTGCAAAAGTGATTGGGCCAGGAGTACCAGTTGGTGGGGTTTGAGTAAAAAAAGCTGTTAACCCTGCGCCACTACCAACTGGGGAATATGTCAATGTGATGCTCGGAGCGACTGTTTTTATACCTGTAAACAAAGTATTTACAGTGCTTGCACCTACACCATTACCTATGTTCTGAGCTAGAGATTTCTGAGTAGCGGATTGGCCTACTACTAAACCAATTGTGATGGCAAGTACAGAAATTGAATTTGTCAAATTATTCAAGCGAACGGGATATAAACCCATGTCTTACTCCTTAAAATTAATTTCCGGTTCAACAACATATCAAATTCAAATCAAGTGTCAAACTGGTGATTATAAATAACCTGATTTAACCTCAAAAAACTGGCATGAATAAAGGTTATTGATAAATCAAAAGTTTGCACAAAACGCTTAAAAATGTAGAGCTATAGCAAATTCAAGGCAAAACTTGAAACTATGTAATAAGACGTTAAGAGCCGTAAAGAGTCATGGCAATTCTCTACTTATTGAAATTTCTAAAGCTCTAAAAACGTTCTCAATATCTAAACTGCCCTACAAATGCCAGTATTAGCATTAGTTGCTATAACAGGGAACTACAGTCTTCTTGGTAAGAAATTTAAAACTGCAATTCTACCTACGCTCTATAGTTAATCATAAAATTCAACAAGTGTGAGTTAGATTACTATTAAGTTTTGGTTATGAATTAATTAAACTTTTTTAGAGTTATTTCAAGCTATAAATCACGATTTATTTTGTTTTCATAAATTAATTATTGATTAATACTCAGGACAGTTTTTTGCCAAAAAGCCAAAAAAGCCACTTATTGTTGTAGACTGCAAATAGCTCAAAAAAATCATACTGTCAGATAAACTATCAATACGGTAAAAACGATACTTAGTTAACCTAGCATTTATTAATAGAAAGTATATTTAGTAAAGTTTTCAGCCAAGTGCGGAACTTTCTGTACGATTGCTCATTTACGCACTCAAATCAAGGGTTTGTAGAGGGATCAAGTTTTATTCGGACTGTTTTAGGACGACAGGGGCTTCCCCAACAAACCTGCCCAGCAGGCATATTAGTAAAAACACTACTACGAGCGCCAATCACAGCATTAGCGCCGATTTGCACTCCTGGGGCAATGAAACAATCTGCTGCTACCCATGCACCATTGTCAATGGTGATACTCGCTGTTTTCAACCCAAAGGCAGGGTCTTGGATGTCATGGCTACCAGTACATAGGTAGCTTTTTTGTGAAATTACACAGTGTTCACCGATGCGGATCTGATCGAGGCTGTATAAAACTACGTTATCGCCAATCCAACTGTGGTTGCCAATGGTAACTTTCCAAGGGTAGGTGAAGCGGGCGGTGGGTCGAATTAATACGCCTTTACCAATACGAGCGCCAAATAGTCTTAGCAAAGCACAACGCAGAATATTTAACGGTTGAGGAGTCAGGGGAAAGGCGATCGCTTGCACAAGCCACCATAATAAAATATACCAACCTGGACGCCCCCGATCAAACCAAGATTGGTCATATTTGCGTAAATCTACGAAAGGGTCATTAGTCATTAGTCATTAGTCATTAGTCATTGGTCATTAGTTAGGAATCAATGGTCAATAGCTCTCCCTCTGCTCCCCTGTTCTCCTGTTCGCCTGCTCCATTGGCGGTAGTTGCAGTATTTAAGTGACCACCACAGTTGCGTAATTCGTAGAGTTTAACACCAATTTGATATTCATATTGACTCAGCAAGCGTGCATAGATATATCCGGCTTTGCCATCCAAAAAACCGCGTTGAATAATATAAAATAAAACAAATCGTAAAATGGGTTTAAATGGCAGGTGTACCCAGACTTTTTTCAAAAAGCGCTTGCGTTGCACTGCATCACCAAATAGATTCGCGCCGATAGTGCCGCTATCATCTTTACCTGTGAGAATATTAAAATAAACGCTGGCTTCCCAGTTAGAATAGCGGTTGTGTCGTTCTAACCAGTGATAAAGGTCGCGGAAGTCTTCGTGGAGCATATCATTTTTGAGATACCCAACTTTGCCCTGTAAAATCACATGTTCGTGAACTTCGTTATCACCAGTATTGGGAATATCTTCTGTATGTAGGTTTTCGTAGCGACCTTTTTTGTGTTGAAATAAACGCAGATTCCAATCAGGATATTTTCCGCCATAACGAATCCATTTTCCTAAGAAAAATACGCGGCGGTTGAGATAATAACCTGTATATTCTTTGTTTTGAATTGCTTGATCAATTTCTTCCCAAAGTTCAGGGGGAATGCGCTCATCGCAATCTACAATTAATACCCATTCGTTACGAAAAGGTAGATTATCTAAAGACCAATTTTTCTTTTTGGGCCAGCGTCCATTGAAGTTGAATTGTACGACATTTACGCCGTGACTGTTAGCAATTTCAATGCTTTTATCAGTACTTTGAGAATCTACTACAAATATTTCATCTGCTCTGCTGAGGCTAGCAAGGCAAGCAGGTAAGTTTGCTTGTTCGTTTTTTGCCGGAATTAATACAGAAACTGGTATTTTAGATGACATATATTTAGGAGTTAGGAGTTAGGAGTAGAGACGCGATTAATCGCGTCTGTACAGGAGTTAGGAGTAAAGCATTCAGAATTCTGAATTCTTCTTTATTTCTTATTTGATGTGGATAAAAGACCTTGAATAGCAGCATTTAAGTAACCAATCTGACCGTAAGCATATACAAGTTTGTCAAACCGTTCTGCTGGGTCAGAAAAATATTGCAATGCCTTATACAAGCCGCGCAGAAAGCGTTCGCTACCTCGCTGTAATTGAGCAATTCCAGCTTTACCAGCGAGTTGTTCTCGATAGCATTCACTGATACCTTGCCACCAGCCCCGGTTTAAAAACCAGGAGGGTTGGAGGCGTTCTGGAGCAACATTGTGAGCAACCAGCGCTTCAGGAAGATAAGCAACTTGCCAATTACGCTGTAGGGCAAATTCGGTCATTTGCAGTTCTTCATTTGATAATAAATTTTTTCCTACTCGACCAAGATGAGGATCAAAACCGCCAATTTCTTCTAGGAAACTGCGGCGGATGGAGTAATTCAAGCCTCTGGGTGTTAAGCCAGGTTGCTCGATGTAGATGATATTGTCACCCAAATCGTATGCACCGAGATTTGCAGCTAATCCTGGAGATAGCCACCGTGGTTGTTGAATTCCTGGAGGCCAAATGAGAGTGACTTTGCCACCTGCGATCGCCAGTTTAGAATTATTGTAATAGGCAAAATATAAAACCTGTAGCCAGCCCTTGCTAGCAACGGCATCGTCATCCAGATAAGCAAGAATATCACCACTAGCTACTTTTGCACCCGTGTTGCGGGCGACAGATAAACCAATGGTAGGTTCAAATACATACTTCAGGCGCGGATTGTGGGCCCTTTGTTCTACCACCTCACGAGTGCGATCGCTAGATCCATTATCAACTACCACAATTTCAAAGTCAGCAGCAAAATCCTGCGCTAGAAGACTATCAATTGCAGCCCCTAAATAGGTATCTCGATTGTGGGTACAGATAATGGCAGAGATTTGGGTGTCTGGCATAGCTTTTATTTTGGATTTTAGATTTGGGATTTTAGATAAAAATCTGAAATCCAAGGCACACCTGCTGAGAGTTAATCTAAACTAAAAATTACCGACCCACCAACCGAGTTTCTTCGGAAATAATCTTTAAAACTTTACGTTTGTTGAATATGACCGTGTAAAACAACAAGTGTTTGGGCCAGTTGACTCAGGCGGGTTTCCAAAGATTGCTTGCGTCCTAACAGTTGACGTAACTTTTGGTAACGCGCGATCGCCATGCTAACATTGGGAATCTGATCTGCTGGACATGGGCGTGACCAGACTTTACCAGTATCGTCTATACCACAGAGACGGTAGCCAGTAATAGATGATTGATAAGATACTTTCCCACCAGTGGCGCAAATTTCTTCTACGTAGTTCATCAGGCGGTCAACTTCTGCATGGCGCAGTGTTGCAGTTCCTCCTGCTTCTGGTTCCTTGGGATTAGATTCTAACCAGCCATTGACAATTGGCCCTTCTAAGTAAATATCCTGAATTTGCTTCAAAATATTTTGTAGTTCTATTTGCCACCCGGCGACAGTTTCTTGAATTTCTTGCAATAAATTCATCGCCAATCCTGGATTTGCTCCGTGGCGATGGCTACTAAAGCTCGGAGTTTTCAACTTGGGTAGGCTGGGTGTTTTGCTACCATCCTCTTGTGCTTGAAAGGTCTGCACAGACTCATGGTGAGGAAAGAAATCTTGTTCAGCAGGATAATCTCTCTTAGTGTCAACTGTTTGTTCTTCCTGAGAGGATGGAGTTTGTGTACTTTCTGTGGATTCGTTGGCTCCGACACTGATTCTAAAGGAGAAAGGCCGTTTTGTGGTTGAATCACCAGCTTCGGCGGCAGAGGCAGTGCCGCGATTCCCTAAATCATGTAGAGTTGCTTCTATGCGTTTTAAGCCTGCGTTCATAAAGACATCCTAAGGTTTGCTGTCCCCGATGGTGTTGGATAATTAAGAATGGGGTTGTTGGGATTTTCGGCTTTTGCCAATTGTCACATCAATGATGCTGGTGCTAATTTTATCTCTTAAAAGTTATTTGAAACTAAAAATTTTGCCGATAAAGTAAAAAACTGTGGTGATAAATTGCAACCGTAGGCATATTGTTAAAATATTCAGGAAACAACTTTGGGTAAAATCATTTTAGTAACAGGGCCAGCACGATCTGGTAAAAGTGAATGGGCGGAAACTCTGGCTATGCAGTCAGGAAAAGCAGTTGTTTACGTAGCAACAGCCACTGATAACCCAGATGACGAAGAATGGCATCAACGCATTTTAGAACATCAACAACGTCGTCCCCAAGACTGGCTAACTTTATCTGTACCTGTGGAACTGTCTGCTACCCTCGCTGATGCCAAACCTTATACCTGTCTTTTAGTTGATTCTTTAGGAACTTGGGTTGCGAATCTTTTAGAAGAGGACGAATTTAGCTGGGAAAACATCGTTGCAGAGTTGTTAGAGACAGTGGATCTGGTGGCTGCTGATCTGGTGTTTGTAGCAGAAGAGGTAGGTTGGGGTGTAATACCAGCTTATCCCCTTGGGAGGGCGTTCCGCGATCGCCTGGGTTCTTTAGTCCGCCAGCTAGGTGTACTTAGCAA
The DNA here is from genome assembly GCF_003113895.1 of Nostoc commune NIES-4072. Classification (NCBI taxonomy): domain Bacteria; kingdom Bacillati; phylum Cyanobacteriota; class Cyanophyceae; order Nostocales; family Nostocaceae; genus Nostoc; species Nostoc commune. The sequence continues at coordinate 4,678,872 of NZ_BDUD01000001.1, forward strand.
TACTGTTTATTTAGTTACAGGTGGTCATGTTCTCAATCTCAGCAGGCTTGGTTACCCATTGCCAAATAGAGGAGAAGTGAGGAGTCAAGATTCTTAACTATTAATTCAAATTAATCCAAAATCTAAAATTTAAAATCTAAAATTGTAATATGGCAACCAAACAAGAAGTTAGAGGATACCTTGCCTACTGGTTTCAGTTAGGTAAGAAAGTGATTACGAGCAACGGTAAGGCAAGCTTTTTGCCCCAATCGGTGCTAAATGGCGATCGCTATAGTGAAGAATTTGAAGAGTGCTGGCAAAAAATTCTCTCACCAGAATCGGGTGATTGTTACCTAGAAGGTACACATGAAACCATTGCTGAACTGTTGACACCAGCCTGGGAAATGCTACCTTGCAGTCGTTGCAGTATGCCAGTAGCTGCGCGAAACGTCGGGATGCCGGCGTTGTTATGCCCCTGTAATGATTTACCTAGCTGGCCTAATACTGAATTACCAGCACCGCGAGAGCCAATTAATACTCAAGAGCAACTTAAAATAATTAGCGATCGCTTATAGACAATCTTGCATTTTCTCAGTCGTCTTTAGACGACTTTCGCTATTAACCCAAGTTGCTAGTTACTCTTATGGGCGATCGCTTTGGGACAGTAAAGCAATAAAATGCCCTCCAAGAAGAGAAAATTAGGAGGGCTAAATGCTAAACGAAATAATTTCCATATATGCTATCATAGACGACCTGTTAAAGGCGATTGGGCATAATGAAGATTGTCGTCGAGAGATGAATGACGCAGAAATTATTACAACGGCAATAACATCGGCGATGTTCTTTAATGGTAATCATAGTAAGGCTTGTACCTATATGAAAGAACATAAGTTGATATCTAATATGTTAGAAAAGTCACGATTTAACCGGAGATTACACAGTGTCTCAATGTTAATCAACGACTTGTTTCATCAAGTGGGAATGGCACTGAAGGAAATTAGTGATTCCACTGAATATCTTTTAGACTCGTTCCCAGTGCCCATCTGCGATAACATCCGTATCTTTAATGTAAAAATAATACAGTCGGCGCAGTATAGAGGTTACATCGCATCGAAAAAACGATATTTTTACGGGGTTCGAGTTCAGTTATTAACAACCAAAAATGGTATTCCTGTCGAATTTGTGTTTATGCCTGGTAGTGCCAACGATGTACGTGCTTTAAATGCCTTACCCTTGAATCTACCACCTGGTAGTGAAATTTATGGTGATTCAGCTTACACCGACTACACGATTGAGGATGACTTGGAACAAACAAGTCACATTTCTTTAAAAGTCATGAGGAAAAAGAACTCCAAGCGTCAAGACCAGCCTTGGAATCAATATATTAAACAACATACTCGGCATTATATCGAAACTGTGTTTAGTAGTATCACTTGTGTTTTTCCAAAATCAATACATGCAGTCACTTATCAAGGGTTTTTACTTAAGCTACAAGCATTCATTTTTTCTTTTACTCTTCAACAAGCTTTTATTGAATAAGTAATTTATACAACTAATAGGCATTTAAGTAGCTGAATGCTGGCAACAATGGCATCGGCACGTTGGCGCTAGGCACCAACTTTGTTGTACGCGATCGCATGAATTGAGTGATAACAAGTGCATATCAGTCGATAACCAGCAACTTGGGTTATTAGACTGGTGAATTTATTCTGAGGCGGGCTAGATGAGAATGAAATAGCCAACACTATAAACTGCTAACTAATTTATTCTTAATTAAGATATTACGTCGGCGCAATTTAGGAGATTTGGCCAATTTCCAGACCGAATAATATTGATCACTGTAAACAATATCTGTCTTTAATTTATAATTTTCTTCGATTGTTTCGCGCCAATTCTCTGAAGGATTGAGTAAAAATACATCAGCAAACCCATCAGGTATTTTAGGAATTTGTTGTTTGTTCACCAACAAAAATCGCACTTTTGGTTCCAAAAGATAGCTTAGAGAAAAAACATTTCCATAATTATTGCCCAAAGCATCACTAACCAAAAGTGGACTACTCGTCTGATTGATGATTTGGGCAACTTGTGGATTGCCATAACTCATACCCTTATTCCACCAAGTTTCTGCCTGGGAACTCACCTTAGAAGAAATCAGTCCACAAATAATCACTAATGCTATGATTATCTGCCAAATGCTCCGGCGTGATCTGCTTCCATTATATATTTGCGTAGCTAATAGGTAAGCAACAGTTACTTGGATTCCTAAATAAGATGGTATAAAATATGGTTCAGTAGATAATTGAATGCTACCTGCACTTGACAATATTAAGGGTAGTGCTGGGACTACAATCAATGTGATGAGGAAAAACCAGACTTTATAGTTAGTTGTTAGACAAAGAAAACAAATTGAATATCCTATCAAAATTAAAAATATTGATGTAATTAAATAGTTTATAGGATTATCTAGCTTAAGGTCTATATCAAAAAAAATTCGGCTTAACTGCATCATTAAAAATGGAAATGTAGGTATCAAAGGTGGCTGGATTATTGTTTTATCTGCTGAAATCAAAAATTGAAAAAAGTCACCCATCACAATTGTTATCCAAGGCATGAAAGCTAAAAAACTTACCAGTGATACTAACAGATAAGTTCTGACAGTTTCAGTCAACTTAAATTTGGCAGCGATAATTACATAAATTCCATGAGCAAGTGCTACAAATGCACTCCAAAGACATGTATAGAGACTGATAGCTAAAGTTACTGCATAAATGCTCCAGATAGCGAATAAATCTGGTCTTTTTTGTTCTTTTACTGGCTCATCTTTATCTTGTGATTCCAGCCGCATTACTCGCAGCAGAGACGCGCTAGATAGTAATATGGTCACTAACCAGAGAATATATTCTTGTGCTTCTTGGGCATAAACTAGTTGAATTGGAGAAATTGCGATAAGTGCGATCGCTACACCTGGAACCGATAATGGCACATTAAATAATTCTCGGCATAGCCAATAAACACAAGGAAAAACCAGCAAACTGATGCAGGCAGATAAACTTCTAATCGCCGTCACCGAATTACCAAAGGTTTGCATCCATAATCTGGCTATTATGTAATAAAGCGGTGGATGATAAGGATCTTCTTTTGCCAAATTCATGATTGTGTCATTTAAGCTTTTTTGTTGATTTGCACCTTGAAACTGGGCAAAGCTTTCTCTAGTAATGACACGATTATTAAAAATTTCTTGTTTTACTTCAGTTGTTCTGTAACCAGAAATCCGCAATGAAGTATAAGTTTCATCATGGCAGTAAACTTTGTTGTCAAGGTTAAAAAAGCGAAACAATATACCCATCGTCAGTAAGAAAATAATTAAAAATCGCAACCAACTCGGAGTAAATTTGAGATGGCGCATAAGTAGGTTTCCTAAAAAGTTTTCTCAAATCATCTAATTAAGCGTACTAGATAAGGTGTCGTACCTAGCTCCGTCTTAGACATCGCTAAGACTTTAAGCAAAGCCTATTTGTTAAACATCGCCAACCGTATTTTTATTTGATTGGGAAGATTGACAATCAACACCTCTTCTTTATTAATTACGAAAAGAATTGGACAAGGTTGTATCAAATCTCGCAAAACTGAACTTGGTTTTAAAACCGAGATGTCAATGGAGTGTAAAATACACTAAGTGTGGCCACATCTGTGGTAAGCCAAATCTACAGCTACCGTGCATTGAGCGATCGCTTTGTCGGTTATAATTCTCAATTCTCTACCCTGTGAAAAGAGCATTACTTAATGGCAAACGAAGGATTGTTCTTTGCCTACAATCCAGGACAGTCTGTAGAAGGGGCGCGAATGATGATTTCGGTACAGGCTATTCTTCCTTAAGCCGTATCCATAACTTTCCCATTAGTGTGTTGAAAATTGACCGTTCCTTTGTCAGCCCGATAGATGCTAATGGCAAGAATTTAGAAATTATTGAGACAATTATCACACTGGCACACAAATTAGGTATGGATGTAACCGCCGAAGGGGTGGAGACAAAAGAGCAGCTAGCATTTCTGAGAAAGTTGAACTGTGAATGTGGACAAGGATATTTTTTCTCACATCCGTTGGATAACACCGCAGCAGTGGCATTAATCGTGACAAACGCTCAATGGTAAGGGTTTTTTGAAAGGATTTGGATAACGCCATCTGGCAAACTCTGCAACATTAGATATAGTTAAAAAATCAATAGTCTTAAACTGCCGATCAATAGCGGGAAGACTGCATATTTTAGCTCCAATGTTTAAGTATGCCTGCAAAATTTTAGGAATCTCAATATTACATAAATCTGGACAATTTGGAGGCAGTTCTAGACAAAATTGTGAATTTGGATTAACCAAAATACTTGGATGCATCAAACCATTTTGCCGAAAATAATCATAAGCACAAGCAGCTTGCCAAGGACATTGTGTTAGTAATGATGCACAACCAAAGAAATATTGGTTTTGACTCCAAATGAGATAATTTGCCAATCCTTCCCAGAGTAGTAAAAGTGCCTGACTATTGCGATATTCTTTAGCTATACATGTACGCCCAACTTCAACTGATGCCTGAAGCACAGAATTTGGAATCGCATTAAGATTAAATATATCGGCAGCATCAAAGCCTAATCTTTGAGAAGCCATTGTATAGGTTTGCATCCGATAAGTTCCAATGGTTTTACCCGTTTTTTTGGAGATTAGGATTAAATGATGGCAAACCGCATCAAACTTATCTATATCCATTCGGGTAAAGTTAGAAGCAGAAAATCCCAAGCCTAGTTCAAGATTAAAAACTTCAAAGCGCAACCGAAAAATTGATTCTAATTCTTCTTTGGTTGACGCCAGCCGTAGGGTATATTTTTCAGTTTGAAGGACGGGAAAATCTTCAAGAGCGGCAGGAGGATTAAGTGGGTAATTGATGTTGCGTCCAGAACCTTCCATCTATCTTCCTACTTAGATTTGCGAAAATATTCTACTAGGATTTAGGTACTATATAAATAGCTCACATTATGCATTAATGTGTCGAAGTGTGATTGAGACGGTTTTTGATAAAAAAACCTCTAGACAACTTTTTTACGCTCTTGGATTAGAGGTAGAGTGCTTTTATTATCGACATTAATTCCGAAAAAATCTGGCAATAAGATACAAAATCTTCCTTTGATGTACGCTATAAATACATGTCAGAAAACAAAGTCCAAATTAGGGCAGAAAGCCCCCGGATGAATCCAGGGGCTTGGGATGATTTTGGTTGCGATGCTTGCGGTGATCTAATTGCGATATGCGATCGCCTACGCCATCGCAATCTGCGGTAAATGCACTCTAAAATACTTAATTACGGTGATTATTGCTGTAGTGAACCCTTGTACCAGCCCAAAGCAACTTCTCCCGCAGCGTTTGATAGTAGGAATTGTTCTCGCGCAAAATAATAAATTTAGCCCGACAATCTGCCATCCGCACATCAACGCGGTGTCCTGGCCAAATTGAAGTCCCCAAAACCCCATCTGTCCACAGCTTGGTACTCAAATCATAATCCCCCAAAGGCCAAATACTCACCACAGAACCAGGGGGTAAAACAAGGGGGCGACTAGAAAGGCTCATTGCACAAATAGGAGTGATGGTAAGCGCCTCCATACCATCATGCATAATTGGCCCATTAGCAGAAACGGTGTAACCAGTGGAACCTGTAGGGGTGGAAATAATCAACCCGTCCCCGACGTACTGATCGACTACCTCACCGTCAATTTCCATTTCCAGAATTGAAGTAATCATCCGATCTGCGGAGGCGGGTTTGACACAAAACTCATTCAGAGCCAGATAATGCTCACTAACTGGTTCTAAATTAGCCCCGTGACCCTCATACACAGCAGCTTGTAACATCATCCGTCGTTGGATAGCATAGCGATCCTCAAACAGTCGATCCCAAACTTTCTCAGTATCCTGAAACTCTTCCACCGACTCAGTTAAAAACCCCAGATGACCTCCCACATTCACTCCCAGAATCGGGATGCCAGCTGGGGCTAAATGTCTGGCACCAGTTAAAACAGTACCATCGCCACCGAGTACCAAGGCGAGATCGATTGGTTGAGCCGCCGAAGCCAAAAAGACAGGATAGGGGTTGTCTTTCGGCCCGCTAGGCCCCATCAACACCTGGCACTCGCGGCTTTCTAGTTGTTTAGCACAGATTTCTGCCCATTGTTTACTCCGGGCATCCCGCGCTTTATAAGCAATGATTACCTGCTTGAGTTGCACGCACAATTACCATTTCAGGAGATTAAACTGCTCCATATCGACGGTATCACGGTTGCGATAAATGGCAAGCACGATCGCTAAACCCACCGCCGCCTCGGCTGCGGCCACGGTAATCACAAATACTGTGAAAACCTGACCCTTAATTAATGTTGAGTCGAGGAAGTTGGAAAATGCCATTAAATTCAGATTAACAGCGTTGAGCAGTAACTCAATTGACATCAGCACCCGCACAGCGTTGCGGCTAGTAATTAAACCGTAAATGCCGATACAGAACAAAGCTGCTGCTAGTAATAGAAAGTACTGGAGTTGCATGAATCTGAATATCCCTCCTGAAAAATCTGGCTATTTATCTACGACTCAGGTCGCAAATATTACTCTTTTGTTTCGCTGGTTGTTGATACTAGTTCTCTGGGGCGTTCTTGCAAAGTCAAAACAGTTTGCCCCAGTTTGGATGGTGTCAACAAGTCTGGCAAATACTCGCGGCGTGCCAAAATAATCGCTCCTACCATTGCTATCAGCAGTAAAATGGAAGCCAATTCAAAAGGCAGTAGAAAGTCAGTAAAGAAATGTTCTCCAATTAAAACTATAGAACTTTCGCCACCCGCCACAGGAGCAGCTGAGTAAGCCCAAGGAGTAGCCAGCACCATCGTACTTAAAAGACCGAACAATCCTATACTGACTAAACCTGTTAATACTTTCCGCACCCAGGAGTTAGGAAATGCTACAAAATTCTCCCGCTTGTTCACCAACATAATGGCAAACAAAATCAACACGTTAACCGCCCCAACGTAAATCAGTATTTGTGCCGCTGCAACAAAATCAGCATTTAGCAACAGGTAGATTCCCGCTATGCTAATGAACACACCCCCCAGCAAAAAGGCAGAATAGACGATGTTGGAAAACAGCACCACACCAATGGCCGCCCCAATCATCATCACGCCTAATATGCCAAGCGATACAAACTGTACTCCTTCCGCTAGATTCACTGTTTTTTGTCCTTAGTCAATCAATTTTGGATTTTGGATTTTAGATTTTAGATTTTTGTTTCAATCCAAAATTACAAATCACAAATTTGGATGGTCATTAGTCATTGGTCATTAGTCATTAGTTAAATAACAAAGGACAAATGACATTATTTTTCCGTTTGTTCTACCAGTTCTTCTGGACGCGCACCAGGACGCGGTGCATCTGCGGGTAGTCCATGTGGTTCGAGGACGCCTTTGGGTAGGTAAACTAGTTCGCGTAGTGGTGTAACCATTGGATCATCTGTTACCTTGTAGGGCAGACGACCTAGTGCTACGCTGTCATAGTTCAATTCATGGCGATCGTAAGTGGAAAGCTCATACTCTTCTGTCATGGATAGACAGTTAGTCGGGCAAAATTCCACACAATTACCGCAAAAGATACAAACTCCAAAGTCAATGCTGTAGTGGTTGAGTTTTTTCTTTTTGCTAGCTTTGTCGAATTCCCAATCTACTACAGGCAGGTTAATTGGACAAACGCGAACACAGACTTCGCAAGCGATGCACTTATCAAATTCAAAGTGAATTCTACCGCGAAACCGTTCGCCAGGAATCAGTTTCTCGTAAGGATACTGTACGGTAATCGGACGCCGCCGCATGTGATCGAAGGTGACAGAAAGCCCCTGACCAATGTAACGCGCAGCTTGTACTGTTTCTTTGGCGTAATCACCAACTTGTTTCAGGAACTTTAGCATTGTGTTTCATTCTCTCTTTTGGATTTTGGATTTTAGATTTCAGATTCAATCCAAAATCTAAAATCTAAAATTGGTTTACCCGCCGAAGGCGAAGGGAAAGGCTAGTTTTAGAGCGGCGGTTAATAGGAGATTAACCAAGCCAACTGGTAACAAAAACTTCCATCCTAAATCTAATAGTTGGTCAATCCGTACCCGTGGCACTGTCCAGCGCAACAGGATAGCGACAAACACTAGTAAATAGGCTTTGAACACGGTCATCGTAATCCCCAAAGCAGCAGTTACTATCTGGAACACAGGATTTAGTTCACTGACTCCCAGCCAACCAGCGATGAGGTTGAGGGGAATAGGAAAGTCCCAACCGCCCAGGTAAAGAATTGCTACTAGTAAGGAAGAAAGGATCAAGTTAACGTATGAACCCAGGTAGAAAAGACCGAATTTCATACCTGAGTATTCAGTCTGATAACCTGCGACGATTTCTTCTTCTGCTTCGGGTAAGTCAAAAGGTAATCGTTCGCATTCAGCTAGGGCGGCTATCCAAAAGATTATGAAACCGATTGGTTGCCGCCAAATGTTCCAGCCCAGAATGCCGTAGCCAGACTGTTGATTGACAATATCAACGGTGTCGAGGCTATTAGACATCATAGCGATCGCTAACACCGCTAACGCCAAAGGAATTTCGTAACTAATAGATTGCGCTGCTGCTCGCAAGCCCCCTAAGAGGGAGTATTTATTATTAGATGCGTAGCCAGCCATTAACAAACCAATGGGTTGAATGCTTGACAAGGCAATCCACAAGAATACGCCCATGCCGACATTGCTAATTACGATGTTCTGCCCAAAGGGGACGATCAGGAATGACAGAAACACCGGAATCACAACAATAATTGGGCCAAGGGTAAACAGCCAAGGGTCAGATTTGGCTGGTACTATATCTTCTTTAAATACCAACTTCAAACCATCCGCTACAGGTACCAGCAACCCAAAAGGCCCCTGGTATTCTGGCCCAATTCGCTGCTGTGCGGCGGCAGAAATCTTTCGTTCTAGCCAAGTAGCAACTAATACCCCCACTGTTGCCCCAATCAGCATCAGTATCATTGGCAGTGGCATCCAAATCGCTTTGGCTGTTCCTGCTGGTAAACCTAAATCCCGGAGGGATTCAATAAAAGTTCCTTGGAGGTCAATTCCTGAGTTCATGTTTCCACTCTTTAAGACATCGAGTCATAGTGAATTACAACTATTAGTTGAATTAATACCTGTAAATTCACCCATTTTTAATTTTTGCCCAGATGATGCTTGATAGAAGATTTGTCGCTAATTCCCATGCCTAGTATATCCTTGGATGGTTTTAGCCCTCTGAAGCGATATGAGAACTTCTACTTATGATTGGCATTGGGATTGGCTATTGAGGGACAAGGAGACGAGGGGGAGCAGGGGAGCAGGGGAGCAGGGGAGCAGGGGAGAAGTTACAGTAAGTTTTATCCCCTCTGCTTCTGTCTTGTGACCAATGCCCCATGCCCTATGCCCCATGCCCTATGCCCAATTACCGTTTGTCAATTGGGGTATAAGTAACTTCGTGCAGACCGTTGTAAACTTGAGTAGGACGGAAAATCCGGTTTTCTGCTAGTTGTTCTTTCCAGTGGGCTAACCAACCGGCAACACGAGCGATCGCAAATATTGGCGTAAACAAGTCTGTAGGAATTCCCATTTTTCTATACACCAAACCTGAGTAAAAGTCAATATTTGGATAAATTCCTTTGCTACCGAGTTTTTCTCCTACCACTTGTTCCATTTCTAGAGCAATATCATAGAATTTGTCATGTCCAAACTTTTCAAAGAGCTGTTCTGCCAGTCCTTGTAAAATTATGGCTCGTGGGTCTTTTACTTTATACACACGATGTCCAAAACCCATAATCTTAGATTTAGTTTGCAGACAATGCTCTATGTAGGGACGGACATTTTCTACAGAGCCAATTTTTTCCAACATCTGAATTACTTCTTCATTGGCTCCACCATGCAGAGGCCCTCCCAAAGTTCCCACTGCACTAGCAACCACAGCATAAGGGTCAGTCAAGGTGGAAGCTGTCACCCTGGCACTAAAAGTAGAAGCATTCATCGTATGCTCAACTTGAAGTATCAAGCAGATATCAAAAATCCGCGCCATCAGAGGATCGGGTTCTTTCTCATCGAGCATGTACAGGAAGTTAGCGGAATAGTCTAAGTCATCACGGGGACGTACCGGGTCATTGCCTTTTCGCATCAGTTGGAACGCTGCTACCATCGTAGGAATGGTAGCTATCAAGCGCACTACCGAATCTCGAATGTAGGCAGGGTTATGTAAATCCCGGAGCGAATAAAATAACCCTAAAGCAGCAGCAGAGGCTTGCAGCGCATCCATTGGGTGACCGCTTTCAGGAAAGCATTTCATCATGTCCCGAATGCGGTATTTTATCCGCCTGTGGTAACGAACTTCATGCTCAAATGTTTTCAGTTCTTCTTCGCTTGGCAGTTCGCCCCAGATTAAGAGATAAGCAGTTTCTAGGAATGTACTTTTCTCTGCTAGTTCCTCAATCCGGATGCCACGATATTCTAGTATTCCCTTTTGCCCATCAACATAGCTGATACTTGATTGGGCGGCGGGAATGCCTTCTAAACCAGGCTTGTATTCGCACACCATCATGGCACCACCATTCGCTTTGTGAAATATCTGATCAAGCTAACTTACCAGAAATTATTGTCGCTATAACAGTAGCCCTTCTAACAACAATTGGAAATGTTGAAAAACTGTTATAGCAGGTACTTGGGTGGTGTCAACCAAAACATCTGACTCCGACCCAGAGGAGAACCTGTTTCTGGTAGTTTTATCCCAATCATACCTGCTTTTTTCAAGACTAAGCTTCCTTTGACTTCTCCCCATAAAAGAATTTCTGCCCAATTGGTCAAATCAGGTTCGTGTCCAACCAGCGCCAGTTGCGTATTTTGGGAATAATTTCTTGGCTCTAACCAGTCTTTTAGCCAACTAGAAATTTGACCATCGTGGGCGAGGTGGCTAGATTCCTCTAATTTAGAGCTTAGTTTTTCTGCTATAAGAATTTCAGCCGTTTGGCGGGCCCGCACTAAGGGGCTGGTGAGAATCAAATCAAAGTTTAATCCCAATTTAACAAGTTTCTGGGCAACTTTCTCAGTTTTTTGCCTTCCTTCTTTGGTAAGGCTGCGTTCTTCATCCTTGATGCCTAATCCTTTGTCTTCGGCGATGCCATGACGAATTAAATATAGTTCCATACTTTGAATTTTGTTTAGCATAGCGGGGCGTGGCCCGTGCTTAGTTAGGATTTACGTCTGGTGTGAATTAACCTATCCTAATCTTAATCATTATTACGTATTCATTGATATGTGATCTGTCCGGTGCAACGCGGCGTTAGGTGTTCTAGTTACGGATATGACAACAGGTTTAAACCTTATTTAAAAATGGTAGGTTAGAGCGTTTTCAGAGAAATTGGTCTTAGGTTACGCTAACGCTACCCAAGTCAAGACTGGACAAAACTATAAAGACTCAAAAATCTGCTTTACTTGGCTCACAGGAGTTTTGTTCGAGAAGGTATGTAAAATTTTCCCCCGTATAGAACGCTCACGCAATTCAATTTCACCAGTGGTGTGGTTATAAGAGAAAGCATAGGGAGTGTGATTAATTTTGACCCAGAGTACATTCTTGGTTTCACCGTCACGAACCATAACCTTTATAGGTTCATTGTCTTTTCTCCAGACAATTGCACCTGCAAGCGCCAGAGAAATTTCGTTTACACCTCCAGCATGATGGTCAGCGCGTTCCATTACTCCATCGATATAGCTCTTTAAAGTCTGAATATCTGTTACTTCTAGTGGCATTCTTAACTCCTTTTTACCTTGAATCTTAACTAGTTTATATACGAAAACTTACCGTATATCTACTTAATCCAGTAATCAGGAAGCTTCACCTGCAAGTTTTAAAACAAATCGCTGTGTTTCATAATCTACACGAAAACCAAGAGAATTTAACTGATCGAGCAAAGGGGAGAGTATATTCAGATGTCCTGCTTGTTTTGCTTTGAGCAAAATACCCAGAGTACCTGTGAATGCAATATTTAACTCCTTCGCATAAGCCCTAGCTAATCCATCGTCTAAAATGGCTAGAGCATCCGTCATATTTACAGCAAGGGAAATAACTTCACGCTCACCCATACCCAAATTGGGTAAAGTAGGAATCAGTTGTTCGGCAGAGACAGGAACAGTTTTTACCCATGTAAAAGCATTCAAGTTAGGTAGCGAAACACCAAGAGCAAGCCCCTGCGCTATCTCAGAAGCTACACTAGGCGGAATAATCACTTGAGCATACAAATTAGATAATAAATCAAATAAGTTAAGCTGGTAGAGATATTGCACTGCTGAAGTATCAACAATCACATTAGGCACGAGCTAAATCCTCAATCAGTTCAGCCTCAGTGAGTTTGAAGGTGCTGATGTTATATTTTGCTAGTTGTGAAAGGAATACAACTTTGGGAATACCTGCTAAATTAGCTGCTGCTCCTGAAGAGAGTTTGCCAAGTTCGTATAACTTCATAGCAGCAGCGAGAAGAACTTCACCTTGTAACTGTTCTGGTTTTACATTGAGAGCCAATACAGTTTCTTCTGGAATAGTCAAAGTGAGTTGGTACATGATAATATATGCGCTGCTTTCTTTAGGATCATAATAACGCGCTCATAATAACCAAACACTTTGACTATTGCATAAGTTAGGAGTTCTCCCCATCTCCTTAATCTCCCTCTACTCCGACTGAATTGGGTTATCTCTAGGATTAACTAACCTCAGCAGTTTTTGCTTAATTTGAGCGTCGAATACTTCCCATTTCATTTTCGCATAAGCGGAATTTTCGTTGCTGCCAGATAAAAAGCCCATTGGAATTTCAAAGCCGCCTGCGCTTGTTCTTCCACCGCCGAAAAAGCGCCCTGCACTATCTTGTCCAAAGGCTTCTTTGATGAATTCATCGGGGTCAAGGGTCAGTTTGCTAGTTCTCAGGGAGCCAATGACTATTTCTAGTTCTTCATCTTCATCGTGAACAATACCGTAAACTACGGCGGTGTGAACGTTTTCTTCAGTAACAAGAAAATCAGCTGCTTGGGGGATGGCGTCACGGTCTTCGTAGCGTAAATAACCAACACCAGCGATGGAAAAGTTATTTTGGACGATGCGATTTTTTAGCGATCGCTCGATCACATCCATTACCCGCTTAGAACGATTCGCCTGTAAAATGGCGTTTAGCAGTTGAGCGTCATAAAATCGGCTTAAATACGCAGCTGCCATAAAGTCTTCTTCTTGCGCTTGCATTAACCGATCTGTATCCGATCGCAAGCCGTGCATCAAAGCAGTAGCGCATTTGACGTGTTGATTTATGCTGCTATCTAATGCCAATAATCCCGTTTGCAGGTATTGGGTAAAAATTGTTGCCGTCGCTCTGACATAAGGGCGGATATCCTCAAACTCTGATTGCAGATCGCCTTGGATACTGTGATGGTCGACGAGGACTATTAGCGGAATTCCAGCTTGCTGCACTGCTGACAGTAGCTGTGAAGTGGTTCCCTGGTTATCAATTAATACAAAACCTTGATAACATGACAAATCCTTGGTTTTCAAGGTTTGCGGTGTCCAGCGTTGGATAGGTAAATTAGTCAACCTTACCAAGGCAATATTTTCTTGATGACTTAATGCGCCGGCATAAATGATTTCACATTTGATATCATATTGCTGGGCAATTAACTGATAAGCCCAGGCACAAGAAAGGGCATCAGGATCGGGAAAATCTTGCAGAATTACAAGCTGGCGATCGTGTCGGTGTGCCAGAAGCGTTCTTTGCAGTTCTTCTGACTTTTGTAGTGCCAGGGAATTACCACGGTTATTAAGATATATAGCTCCTTCACCTACCGATGGCGGTAATGACGGAGTTTTAAATGAAACTTCCACTGGCGTTTTCTCTATTTCAGGTTCCTCTGGGTTTGGCTCTGTGGTCGATGACAAACTCTCAAACTGAGTAATGGGAGAATTCAAGTACATAGGGAACTTTTTTAAAGTGTGAGGCTTCTTTAGTTCAGAAATACCGCAATCAGCAATTCACTAAATTCAGCCACATTATTTTGATCTTCGCAAAAATATCAGGACATTGCACTATACATCTAAGTATATTTTTGTCAGTCACAGCAGCGCTTAATAATGGTCAATTAATGAAGTAAATTCTACTCTTAGACCTTATAGGTGCTGGAAACAAGAAAGTTTAGTATATAGGGCTTTATCTGACAGCATAAATCTGTTTAAGGAGCTTTTTTGTTTTTTTAAATTCAATGAGTGGGATTTTAATCTGACTTAGGGTATAATTTATATCTTGTATTTTAGCTCTACTCCTTGATATTTGAAATAGTCTTATGCTCAATACTCTCATTCTTGTGAGTATTGAGCAATTAACAATTATTTTTATTGAATGATGCGTGTTTTTTATCTCCTTTGAAAATTCTGATAATTTAGAGCAAAGTCTAGTACCGCAAGACGGAAGTCAAAAGGAGCCAGTGCGTTGGGCGGCTCTGCCGACTTGTTCGCGCAGCGTCTCCGACAGGAGAAGCAACTGGCGTTCAAAACGTCAAAAACCTATAATTTTGGGCTTTCTAGCTGTAATAAAATAATAGGTTTATTTCCGCCAACCTGTACTAGTGCAGGAAGACATAAGCTAGGGAGCAAGCCCCATACATAAATGTAGAGGCTTGAGCATTGAGGCATTGCGCCTGTTTGCCAGACGCGATCGCATTCATTCGTTGCAAGTAATATAGCCACCAATTTTTCAACAATCGATAACTAAAGTTATTAGCACTGTCTCAAAGCAAAAAGATGTTTCTTCTTTCTCCTTTGCTCCTCTACTTTTTTACTCAAAGACCTATAACATACTTTTGCCACTCTGTATGCAGTCCACTCTTAAGATGTTTACTAACCTCGAAATAGAGGCTGCTATAAGGTTGGCGAGGAGGATGACGTAAAGGCATGTGAGCTTCATTTGGAGTTCGACTACCTTTTTTAACATTGCAACGCACACAAGCAGTCACAATGTTCTCCCAGCTATCACCCCCGCCGCGCGATCGCGGTATTACATGGTCTAGGGTCAACTCATCCCCTGTATAACCACAGTATTGACACGCATGACCGTCACGGTGCAATATATTTCGGCGAGTCAGAGGAATTTCTTTATAAGGAACACGCACGTAATGACGCAACCTGATTACGGTTGGTAACGGAAAATCCGAGTATAGGAATTTCCCGTTATGTTCCACACGTTCTGCTTTGCCCTTAATTAAAAGAACCACAGCACGACGCCAACTCGTTATATTGAGAGGTTCGTAAGAGGCGTTTAAGACTAAAACCTTCCCCATTTATCTGCGCTCAGGGTATTAGCTTTACATAAATGTTAACACAAATACATCCTACTAGGGAGATGAGAATAAATTATACTTTCGGGATAATTCGGCAATTAAGTTATGAGTAAGAAGTTGAGAAGTTAGGAGCGTCTTTGCCTTTGCTCCCAACTGATAATTCTTAATTTTTACTTTACTACCACAACATCTTGTATCAATTCCAATATGAAGGTTACACTTCCTATTTAATCTGATCTCGCTTTAGTAAGCGGGTATAGATAACCTGGAAGTTTAGCCGTGGTGGGATAGGAGTCAGTACAAATGTTAAGTCGCAAACAAATCCCTGGTGTAGTTCCCAATCAGCAGTGCGACACCTACGCGTGGTTTTCGCAACGAGCTTGGGTAGAAATTGACTTAGAGGCGTTGTCGTACAATGTAAAGCAATTGGTACAGTTTTTATCGCCGCGTACTGAGTTGATGGCAGTAGTAAAAGCTGATGCTTATGGACATGGAGCGATAACAGTCGCCCAAACTGCAATCGAATCGGGAGCTAGTTGGCTGGGAGTCGCTACAGTTCCAGAAGCGATTCAATTGCGAGAAGGCGGGATTCAAGCGCCCATTTTGATTTTAGGAGCAACTCATACACCAGAGCAGATTCATGCGATCGCACATTGGAAACTTCAGCCCACACTTTGTAGCCCTAAACAAGCTTTGGTATTTTCCGATATCCTAGAATCCATGAATCATGGTTCTCTACTGCCCGTACATATCAAATTAGACACGGGAATGTCTAGGTTGGGAACTAATTGGCAACAAGCTGGTGAATTTGTGCAATTAGTACAGCGCTTACCACATCTATCTATTGCCAGTATTTATTCTCATTTGGCAACAGCAGATGATCCTGATACTACGGCAATGGAAGAACAGCATAGACGATTTGAGGAAGCGATCGCTCAAATCAAAGCAATGGGAATTGAGCCACCCTGCTTGCACTTGGCAAACTCAGCCGCCGCACTGACAAATCCGGCACTGCACTATGACATTGTGCGAGTAGGTTTAGCCGTTTACGGACTCTACCCAGCAACCCATTTACAAAATGCGATCAATCTCAAGTCGGTTTTGCAACTTAAGGCAAGAGTCACCCAAGTTAAAACAATTGCCGCAGGAACAGCTGTTAGTTACGGGCATAAATTTATTGCCCCCCGTGAACTTTGCCTCGCCGTCGTCGGAATTGGCTACGCTGACGGTGTGCCTCGCAGTCTTTCCAACAAAATGCAGGTGTTAATTCGCGGTCAGCGAGTTTCACAAATTGGGACAATTACAATGGATCAGTTGATGCTGGATGTAAGTGCTATACCCAATATCCAAGAAGGGGAAGTAGTCACCTTGCTAGGGGAACAGGGAAAAGAAAAAATTTCAGCAGACGATTGGGCAGAACAACTAAACACTATTTCTTGGGAAATTCTCTGTGGGTTTAAGCATCGTCTGCCTCGTGTTGCAGTTATGTAATTGGGCATGGAGAAGAGGCAGAGGGGCAGGGGGGAAAGAGTTCCCTAATAGGGGAAATGGTTAAAGGGGAAAGGGAAAGGATTTGAATTTACCTTTGCCTTTTAACCATTTCCCAGACCAAAAGAGAGATGATTAGGTTTATCCGAAAAGTATTGCCTCCCATTCCCCACTCCCTATTCCCAAAAATAATTTCTTATGGTATGATAATAAACTGATGCGGATGTGGCGGAATTGGCAGACGCGCTAGATTTAGGTTCTAGTTCCGAAAGGAGTGAAGGTTCAAGTCCTTTCATCCGCACTATATAATAAATTAAATTGCTTTATCTAGGCTGGTGCTTAAACTTGAGTTAGAATTTCAAGGATAATTGCCAGCCTATTTAAATATTGCATTGCCTAAATAGGACTTAGACCTCAGAAATCCTGCCTTTAAAAAGCTTGTCATTAGCAGATTTCTGTTCAAATATAAAACAGATGGATTTAATAACCTACTATTTTCGTATAGGACTCATATTTGATTTTTGAACAAAACTCAGTACACCTTTATTCCTTCTTCCCAGTCCCCAGTCCCCAGTTCCCAATCCCTTACCTTTAGGACTGATTCAGAAATCAAATCGGATTGCTATAGGTAGAGTACGTTATGTCTCTAACGCACTATTTCTTGTGCTTTCGGTGCGTTACGCTGTCGCTACAAAAGATAAGTTTTGTATTCTGTTTTATCTACGCTTTTAAGTGTGAATATTAAAAGATCAATTTATTATTATCAATAAACCAGTATTATTACTGTGGTCAAGTTGAAGCTACTCGACGCAAAGTAGCTTCATATACTGCTTACCTGATTAAAGACTAAATATAACTTCAGTGTAAATACAGAAGTTCAAATATATCACTATCTACAAAATCAGTATTATTCCTGTGGTCAGATTGGGGTTACTCAATGGAAAGTGGCTTCATCTAGTCTTGACATTTCTATGTCTTATTGTCCAAAAAGCCTGTAAATCTCAGTAACAGAAAGTAAGTTCATAATAATTTACGATTTTACCGAGATTTGATTATTTGAAAATAACGCTGTTTTCGTTGAGTTCCACCACAAAATCTAGAGATAAGCTGATGTACTTGAAAATACAAAATTTTGATGCTTTTTACTTGATTTAAATTGTGGAATAACTCTGTACGAATTTAGCTTACACGTATCGAATATAGCTGAAGTAAAAGCAAAATGAGCACAACTCCTATAGGTAGCTACAAGTTGTTCCAGAAACTACATCCGCTATCTCTGTTGGCACAATTAACCAGTCGGCGTGCTACAGGGTGCTTAAATATATTTACTGGAATAGTTTCTTGGTCAATTTATCTAGAGGACGGTAAACTTACTTATGCCTCCTATTCAGATAAACTGTTTGAGCGGCTTGACAGTCACTTGCGACGCTTAAGCCAGCAAATTCCTGCTCTTAACAGCGCTGCTCGTGTACAGATGCGGCTGATGTTTGAGACGAAGAATGAACACCAATCAATACCAAATGCAGATTACCAAGCTATTTGTTGGTTAGTAAATCAGGATTATATTACTTCTGTACAAGCAGCAAGCCTGATAGACGAATTAGCAAAGGAAGTACTGGAATCATTTCTATGTTTAAAAGAAGGTAGCTATGAATTCAGCCCAGAAAACTCTTTGGATGAATTACCAAAATTCTGTCGCCTAGATTTACGGTTACTTGTTGAACATTGTCAAAAGCAGTTACGAAATCGGCAAAATATCCAGTCATCAATTCCGGCTGGTGGGGGTTCCCAAGTTTTGTCTAAAATACAACCGTCTCAAGTTCAGCCACAACTGCAAATAAAACTTTGGCAAAAGTTCTCGTTACCAATCAATTTTGATATTGCTGAAAATAAGAAAAACACTCAGCTACCTGTTGGGAAGAAACTATATACAATTGCCTGCATTGACGATAGCCAAACAGTTTTAAATTCCATCAAACACTTTTTGGATGAAAACACATTTTCAGTTGTGATGATCAACGATCCTGTGAAGGCTTTAATGCAAATTCTTCGGAGTAAACCCGACCTGATATTGCTAGATGTTGAGATGCCAAGCTTAGATGGCTATGAGCTATGTTCCTTATTACGGAAACATTCAGCTTTTAAACATACGCCTATTATTATGGTGACTGGTAGAACAGGATTTATCGATAGGGCAAAGGCGAAAATAGTTAGATCATCAGGATATTTGACTAAGCCTTTTACACAATCAGAGTTGCTAAAAATGGTTTTCAAACATCTTGGTTAATTTAGTAGCAACCAATAACTATAACCAAATTTAATCGCCTTAAGTTATTTTTTAGGAGATTTAATAGTGAGTTTGACTTTACTTGGCACAATTCTAATTGTAGAAGATTCTCCCAGCGAATTAGAATTAATGAGCCATTATTTGAAAGAAAGTGGTTACAACGTAATTAAGGCAAGTGGTGCAAAAGAAGGTTTAGAAAAAGCTGTGTTAGAAAAACCAGATGCGATTGTTACTGATGTAGTAATGCCAGAAATGAGCGGATTTGAATTGTGTCGTTATCTGAGAAGAAATCCGATTACTGCAAAAGTGCCAATTGTAATTTGTAGTTCCAAAAATCAAGAAATTGACCGTTTATGGGCAATGAGACAAGGTGCAGATGCCTACATAACTAAACCATACACCCGTGAACTTCTGCTACGTACTATTAAATCAGTGGTAATTTTAATCAATGACTAGTATAAACATTACACTTCCTTCAAAAGAAACCCAAAATAATTTAGCAGACGGTTATCTAAAGTTTCAGCTAAATCAACAGACTGCTGCTGTTTTATCAATGAAACATACACAAGAAGCAATTATTGTACCTATTGAATCTGTAACCTCAATGCCTAATATGCCCAGTTGTATATTAGGATTAATGAATTGGCGGAGTCGGATAATTTGGGTTGTTGATTTGCCAAGAATGCTCAATTTAGAATCTTTAGATTATCGACTGCGACAATACAGTGCGATCGTTATCCAAGTGGAATCATTAACATTAGGTTTAGTTGTGCAAGAAATAAAAGGTACGACTAAGTTTATTTCTGATGATATTCATTCTCCTATCGGACAAGTGGCATCCAGTTTAGTTCCCTATTTATGTGGATGCGTTGTGCAACAAGAAGAAATATTACTGGTATTAGATGCTCAGGCAATTGTGCAGTCTTCTATTCTCCGCAGTGATTAGAGTTTATTACTAAAAGGGATTTTTAGTGTTCTTATTCACATAGTTAGGAGAATTACTTTTATGTTTAATAAAACCAATACGAATCAAGGTAGTGACGCTCAAAAACGAGCATCATTGATTTCATCCCAAAAAATAAATGGTAGTGTCATAAAGCTACCAGCTAAAACTACTAGTGAAACGGCTAATAATTCTTTCCTAAATCAGGCTATTGCCTCTTTTACAAAATTAGGATTGGCTAAGAAAGCAACTATTGTAGCGATCGCAATCGGTACAATACCAGTATTGGGCATCGGTGCGATCGCTTTTAGCTTTGCCAACAAATCAATTACTAAGGAAATTACCCAGTCTCAACAAACTGAAGCCATTGGCTTAAGTGATAAAGTTAACCGTTTCATGTTGGGGCGCTACGGAGATATTCAGGTAATATCAAGTTTACTTTTTTTGACAAGTCCCCAAGCTAGTGTAAGTATTACCACCCAAGATAAACAAGCAATCCTAGATGGAGTTATTGAAGCCTACAAAGTTTATGACAGCGTTGCTGTTTTTAATCGCCAAGGTAAGTTGATTGTCCAATCCACAGGCGAACCCCTAGACAACCAAAAAGACCGTACCTACTTTCAAGAGGCTTTACAAAAAGATACTCCTATTATCAGTAAACCTGAAGCAGCAAAAAATACTGGTGTAGTGAGTATTTATATAGCTGCACCTGTAAAAGAGCTAAGGACGGGCCAAACCATTGGTGTAGTAAGAGCGCGGATGCCCGTAAAATCTTTAGAAGAAGTCATCAAAAACTACGTAGTCAATGGACAACAATACCATTTGCTCGATGCTTCGGGAACAGTTTTCTTGAGTCCAGAAAAGGAATTATTAGGAAAAGAGGCAAAGGCAGAGTATTCTAATTTACCTAAACTAGTAGCAGCTAATAAGGTAGATAGTTTTATAGAAGTTCCCAAAACTGGCAAAAAAGAAGAACTAGTTAGCTACGTACCAGCTACTAAGTTAGATGGCTTACCAGATTTAAACTGGCAAGTACTTTTATCTACAGACACAGCAATTGTATTTGAGCCGCAAAGACAATTGTTGTGGATTATAGGCATTGGCACAGCAGTTACAGCATTGATTGTAGCTGCGATCGCATCTCGGTTAGCTAAACTTACTACACAGCCAATTTTAAATGCGACTGCGGCATTAGCAAAGCTTGGTCAAGGTAAATTTAATACCCGTCTAGAAATCGAAAGAGAAGACGAGTTAGGGGTATTGAGTGCAAATATCAACCAGATGGCCGAACAATTGCAGGTTTTAGTTAAAGAACAAGAACTGGACGTTGAAGGGGCAAAACTACTAACAGATATTACCCTACGAATTCGGAAAACTCTTAAAACTGAAGATATTTATCGAGCAGCAGTAAAAGAAGTTCAGCGATCGCTAAAAACAGACCGGGTAATCATTTATAGTCTAAATCAAACTAATGGGAATGGCGTTGTCGTTGCTGAATCGGTAACTGATAATTGGCCGCAAATGCTCGGAGTCAAAATTGACGATCCTTATTTTCGGGAACGTTATGTAGAAACCGATCAGTATGGACACGTGCAAGCAATTGCAAACATTCATCAAGACCAAAGCTTGAAAAATGCCGTCGGTTACATCCAACTTTTGGAAAAATTTGCTGTCAAAGGTAATTTGATCGTACCAATTCTTGGCGAAGGACAGCTTTTATCCTTATTAATTGCTCATCAGTGCGAAACTCCTCGTGTTTGGCAACAGCCGGAAATTGACTTGTTTCAACAGATAGCAACTCAAATCGGCTATGCCTTAGAACAAGCCAAGTTATTAGAAGAGATACAATCTAGGAATGTTACAGTAATCGGTTCTGGCGACGAACTGCATCAACAAGAAACACTGCAACAGCAACTTTTACAACTGCTCAATGAAGTAGAAGGTGCAGCCAGAGGCGACTTGACAGTACGTGCAGATGTAACGGCTGGGGAAATAGGCACTGTTGCCGACTTTTTCAACTCCATTGTCGAAAGCCTCCGGGATATTGTTACCCAAGTTCAAGCAGCTGCTACCCACGTTAATAGTGCCATTGGCTCTAACGAAGGAGCCATCCGCCACTTAGCAGAAGAAGCACTCACCCAAGCTGCCGAAATCAACCGCACCCTCAATGCTGTTGACCAAATGACCCTATCTATGCAAGGTGTAGCCGAAAGCGCCGAAAAAGCTGCCTTCGTTGCCAATCATGCGGCTTACACTGCTACTAAGAGTGGACACGCGATGGATTTAACAGTACAAAACATCCTGTCTTTGCGGAAAACTGTGGGTGAAACAGCTAAGAAAGTGAAACGTTTGGGAGAATCTTCGCAACAAATTTCTCGTGTGGTTTCGTTGATTAACCAAATCGCTATTCAAACTAACTTACTAGCCATTAACGCAGGTATTGAAGCAGCGCGTGCGGGTGAAGAAGGTCAAGGTTTTGCCGTAGTGGCTGAAGAAGTCGGCGAACTAGCAGTTAGGAGTGCCGCAGCCACCCAAGAAATTGAACAAATTGTTGAAAATATCCAACGAGAAACCAGTGAAGTGGTACTAGCGATGGAAATAGGCACTACCCAAGTTGTAGAAGGAACTCGAATTGTGGAGGAGGCTAAACAAAGTCTGAGTGAAATTTTGGATGTATCGCGTGAAATTGACTCCTTAGTGCAGTCGATTTCTACTGCAACTGCATCTCAGGTTGAAACATCGCAAAGTGTTAGTCAATTGATGAAAGATATCGCTGCTGTATCACAACGCACTAGCGATTCTTCGCGCCAAGTTTCTGAATCTCTGCAACAAACTGTAGAGATTTCCCATCAGTTACAAGAGACTGTCGAGGCTTTCAAAGTTAGTTAAGTTTGTCATTAGTCATTAGTCGTTAGTCATTAGTCATTAGTCCTTTGTCCTTTTACCAATGCC
>NZ_BDUD01000001.1:4702387-4707965 GCF_003113895.1 Nostoc commune NIES-4072
TGCCCAATCCCCAATGCCCAATCCCCAATGCCCATTAACAAAAACTATGTTACAAGACAAAGAACTAGAAATCCAGATGCAGTTTCTGGAAGAAGCAATTGATTACTTAAATACCTTAGAAGGAGTATTACTAGAAATCGATACTAGTAACCGTATTGATTTGGATAAAATCAATGCTGCACTCCGGGCCGCTCATTCTATCAAAGGTGGCGCGGGGATGATGGGATTTAAATCGCTAAGTGATTTAGCGCATCGTTTGGAAGATTCTTTTAAAGTTTTAAAAACTAAAAAAAATTCTCTCGAAATTGATACTCAGTTGCAAAGTTTATTGCTATCTGGAGTTGACTGGCTGCGTCAGATTGTAGAATTGCTTACAGAAGGAAATGTTGTCGAAGATCAGTGGTTAGCAACCTTTTGTTACCCAATTTTTGACGAGTTGCACGATCGCTTGGGTGACCCCACCCCTGAAGATGCCTCAACCATGCTATCCCCAGAAGATGGCCAAGACGTTATTTCCTTGCTATTTGGCACAGAAGTAGAAGAGTGTTTGCAACGGTTAGAATCAATACTGGCAGATAGCAAACAGCCCGGATTGCATGAAGAAGTTGTCATAATGGCAGCAGAATTGGGCGGTTTGGGTGAAATGCTCCAGTTGGCAGCTTTTACCAAGCTTTGTGAGTCAATAACACAGCAATTGGAAACTGTTAGCAGTTCGCGCATTCCCGAAATTGCCCGGTTAGCATTGCAAGCATGGCGGCGATCGCAAGCTTTGGTACTGACAAATCAACTAGATAACTTACCTACAGAACTTGACTTCAATAGTAGTTATACGCAATCCCAGCCGCTATTACCAGCAGAAGTAAAACCACATATCGCCACAGACACAAAAGTAGCGTCAACATCTGTTTGGCAACCAGAAAACATTAAAGAAAATTGGACTAATCATGAAGCGTTGGCGCAGCCCACCGCAGGTATCGCCGCTAGTTTTACATTTTTAGATGTAGAATTCGCCGATGATATTAATACTGTCAATGTCACAGAGCATAATACAATATTCTCTAAAGAAAATAATCCTCCAGATGCCAAATTTGGCGAAGGTAAAGCAGAGCAAAATGGCGTTGCTAAAGAGCGGGAAACTCATGAAAATAGCGTCCGAGTTCCCAGCAAACAACTAGAGCAAATTAACGATTTATTTGGCGAACTGATTGTCCAGCGAAATGGGTTAAACTCGCAACTAGAAAGATTACGCAAACTGGTTCGGAATTTAAACCAGCGAGTCCAAGTTCTCGACCGCGAAAATCAGGAATTACGTATCGCTTATGACAAAATTTCTACTCAAGCTGGGGTGCAGGTGCAAGTTGAAAATAGTCAACAAACGCAGGGCGTTGAGAGAGAATTTGATACTTTAGAAATGAATTTTTATAACGATTTAAACCTGCGATCGCAGGAAGTTATGGAAACCATTGTTCAGGTACAGGAAGTTACAACTGACGTTCAACTCAGCGTAGATGATACAGACCAAATTGCTCGTAAAATAAATAAAACATCCAAACAGTTACAAACAAAGTTAAATCACATCCGAATGCGGCCTCTGTCCGATTTAATTGAACGTTTTCCTAGAGCCTTGCGCGATTTAAATGTAGAGTATGGGAAAAATGTCCAGTTAAAAATTGAAGGTGGTAATACTTTAATTGAACGCAGCATTTTAGAAGCATTAAACGAACCTTTAATGCATCTGGTAAGAAACGCTTTCGATCATGGTATCGAAGATTCAAGCACTCGCCGCCTTCTGGGTAAACCAGAACAAGGATTAATTGAAATTACAGCTACTCACCGCAGCAATCGCACCCTGATTACTATCCGTGATGATGGTTGGGGCATTTCTTTAGAGAAAATTCGCACTCGCGCCTTAGCTATGGGATTGGATGCTTCTCTACTCGCTAATGCTAGTGATGAAGAACTGTTATCACTAATTTTTGAACCAGGTTTTACCACCTCCGAACAAGTCACAGCATTATCTGGCCGAGGTGTCGGTATGGATGTGGTTCGTAACAACCTCAAACTGATTCGAGGAGATGTGAAAGTTGATACGGAACCAGGAGTTGGTACTACCTTCACCTTATCATTACCATTTACCCTTTCTGTGGCGCGAGTTCTGCTGGTAGAAATCAACAAAATGCTATTGGCATTTCCCACAGATGTCATTTCAGAAATATCTTTACTCCAAGACGAGCGAGTTTTCCAAATGGCAGGTAGCGAAGTTATAAATTGGCAAGGAAATATGTTGCCACTGATTCGCTTGACTCGTTATTTAGAGTTTAATTGCCTGCGCTACGATCGCTCAGAATTAGAAACTCCGGCAGCAATTAATGCTAACAGCGTCTTAGTAGTCAAAGGTAATAATCAGCCAGTCGCAATCCAAATAGACCGTTGCTGGGGTGAACAGGAAGTTGCTATTCGCCAAGTCGAGGGAAATATACCTTTACCAGAAGGTTTCAGCAACTGTACAATTCTCGGTGATGGTCGAGTAGTGCCACTAGTTAATGTCAATGAGTTGCTGTATTGGATTGCTACAAATCGGCAGACTCCCAAAGGTACTCAATTACCATCAGCAAGGTTAAAGACACCGTTTTTAATATTTGATGAAAACAAAGTATCAGCAGCTTCTATTAAGCAGAAAGGTACAGTTTTGATTGTAGATGACTCAATTAATGTTCGCCGCTTTTTAGCACTGACTCTTGAAAAAGGAGGGTATCAAGTAGAGCAAGCTAAAGACGGTCAAGATGCCTTAGAAAAACTTCATAGTGGATTGAAAGTAGAGGCGGTTATTTGTGATATTGAAATGCCTCGCCTTGATGGATATGGCTTTTTAGGTAAGATAAATTCAGATGTTGATACAAAAAATATTCCAGTTGCAATGTTGACTTCTCGTAGTAGTAATAAACATCGGCAACTAGCTATGCAATTGGGTGCTAGAGCTTACTTTTCTAAACCTTATAATGAGCAAGAGTTATTGGAAACGCTAGAGGAAATCATTTGCAATGTAGCAGACAAGGCAGCGTCTAATTGATAATTGATAATTAGGTTTAATATATTTTTTGATGGTGCGTTAGGCTAAAGTCTAACGCACCATTTTATCCCAATTTTAAACAAGAATGCGACAAACAGACCATTTGTAGAGACGCGATGAATCGCGTCTTAACCCAAGAATGTGTTGCAATAATTAATTGAATTGGTATTAGTAACCCGGCGATTATAAATCGCGGCTACACAAACAAAAACCGTCTGCGCGGGTTAAAAGAGACGCGATAAATCGCCGTCTCTACAATTGTTTTGGTCTGATCTAAACTAGATTAATTTATATCACTAATAATCCGCTAGCTTTTTCGTGATACTATTTGTGTCAATTGAAATAATCTCTACATCAACTCAATTTGTAGTGAATTTATGGTGACTGTAACACTGACATCTGTAGCTACTGCGATCGCAACTACGCTTTGGACTAAAGCGCAGGAGAAAATCGGCGAAAACATTGGTGATGCTACATGGACGCTAGGTGGTAAGTTAATAGAAAAGCTCCGCCAGAAGAATAAATCGCCATTACTCACCAATGCTGTAGAAGCAAATGAACCGCAGCGTTTAGATTATGGTCAAGCAGTGCTAGAACTTAAAGCCGCAGCAGATGCAGACCCAGAAATTGCTCAAGCAGTTGTGGAAGTGGAAGCAGCAGCAAAAGCAGAACCAAAACTCACTCAAAAAATTCAAGAAATCGAAAATACCCTCAAGTCTCAACAGCCAACCATTCAAAATCTGACGCAGCTAGCAGAAAAAATTGGGGTTGTAAACCAAGGACAGATAAATAACCAAACTAATAACTTCACCTTTTGACTACAGTCGTCTCAAGGGGAGGATGGGACTAAGTTAACTCCCGATAACTGGCGTAAAATCTGCCGTGAAATACTGGTAGAACGGCGAAAGCTAACTACAAACCCTCTAACTTCAACTGAAGGAGTCGCCCTGCAAGTTGATGATGTTTACGTGCCACTAGGATTAGTTGAGCGCAAAAAACCATCCAAGCCTCAAGGTGATATTTCTCCAGAACGGGGGTCAGAACTATACAAAGAAACAGAAATCACCAAAACATTTGAGCATAATGCTTTTCTAAATGAAGTTCTCAAACAGAAAAACACACCTAAAAGTCAAGGTAAGCGAATTGCAATTATTGGCGAACCAGGAGCAGGAAAAACAACACTATTACAGCAGATTGCTGATTGGGTATCTCGTGAGATTCACCAGTCGATTGTCATTTGGGTATCTTTAGCAGATTTGCGAGGTCAGGAACTAAAATCTTATCTGTTTGAAACTTGGTTGACTCAGGTAGCCGAGAAAATAGGTAAAGCTGAAGCCACTAAGCAATTGAAGGATAATTTTGTTGCTCTGTTTAATCAAAATAATGTCTGGCTGTTGTTAGATGGGTTAGATGAAATGTCCGCATCTAATCCTCTAACAGAGATTGCACGGCAATTTCGTGAAGGGGGGTTAATTTCTCAAGTGCGAATTGTGCTGACCTGTCGGGTTAATTTGTGGGATGGCAACATTAATGCACTTGATGATTTTGATACTTATCGCAGTTTAGATTTTTCTTATCCAGAACAGGTAGAGAGATTTATTCACAAATGGTTCGCTACTATTCCTGAAACTGGAAAGCAGTTATGTACTGCGTTAAAAGAATCAGGTAAGGAACGGATTCAGGATTTAGTGAAAAATCCTTTGCGGTTGACGCTGCTGTGTTTAAATTGGCAATCGGGAGATGGTAAATTACCTGATACTCAAGCGGGACTCTATCAACAATTTGTTGATGACTTCGACAAGTGGAAAAAAGCTGAATTTGCTACAAATCCTAAACAGCGTCAAGAACTTAATGTCAAACTAGGGGAATTAGCTAAAGCAGCAATAGATAAAGAAGCAACCCGTTTTCGCTTGCGGCAGGATTCTGTTACTCAGTTTTTGGGTGATGCTGATGATGAAAATTCGCTGCTGAAATTGGCACTAAATCGCGGCTGGCTGAACTGTGTCGGGATAGATACGAATAGAAAACCTGTTTACGCTTTCTTTCATGCCTCATTTCAGGAGTACTTTGCTGCTAAAGCAATTGATGACTGGCATTTCTTTCTCAACCATGTTCCCAAAAATCCCAGTCAAGGAACTTATCGCATCTTTGAACCGCAATGGAAGCAAACAATATTGCTTTGGCTAGGACGACCAGAAGAAAACCTCAAACAGCAAAAGCAACAGTTTATTGATGCTTTAGTTAGTTTTAAAGATGGATGTTGTAAATTTTATGAATATCGTGCCTATTTTTTAGCTGCCGCAGGAATTGCAGAATTTAGAGATTATTTTAAAGCAGATGAAATAATAGCGCAAATTGTCAAGTGGACAATTGATAGTCGGAGTTCAATCAAAGAGGAAGCTAAGTCAACACTGCAACTGCTGCAATCAACTACTGTAGATGACTACACCCGTAGGCAGGCAGCATATAGCTTAGGGGAAATCGGCACTGGCAATGAAATTACGATCG
>NZ_BDUD01000001.1:4709653-4799634 GCF_003113895.1 Nostoc commune NIES-4072
CAGCCTTGGTGCAACTGCTGCAATCAACTACTGTGGATCACGACACCCGTAGGTCGGCAGTAGAAAGCTTAGTGGAAATCGGCACTGGCAATGAAATTGCGATTGCTGCCTTGGTGCAAGTGCTGCAATCAACTACTGTGAATAACTACGCCCGTAGGCAAGCAGCAGAAAGCTTAGGGGAAATCGACCCTGGCAATGAAATTGCGATTGCTGCCTTGGTGCAAGTGCTGCAATCAACTACTGTGAATAACTACGCCCGTTGGCAGGCAGCGTCAATCTTAGGGAAAATTCTACAGAATAATAAGCATCCCTTTGCGGTAGTTCAAGCTTTAAGTGGTTATTGCCTATTCTATGAGGATCTATTGTATCAGAGGCAGGACTACACTGGGGTGTACTACAATGGGGAGTACTACGATTTAGCCTGGGAATGCGCCCAGAATATGCCTTACCCCGATTTCTATCAAGCTTGGCATCAGCATAATCTTGTTACTCGTACAATGCGAAGCTTGGCAAAAATCCTCTTCACACGAATAATTTGAGTATTTTTGCAGCAGCTACGTTACAAAGAAAGTTCCCGCGATCGCAACAGCTTGTCAATTTGTTATCAAAACAGAAGCGGACGTTAAGAATAAAGTTGTTTTCGTTACCACAACTTGTGCGTTCGTCCACAACACAAGTTGTTTCGTTGAGAATGCTTATCCGTTGTTACAGAAAACTTGTCGGTTCGTTCACAACACAAGTTGTTTCGTTCAGAACGCTTATCCGTTGTTACAGAAAACTTGTCCGTTCGTCCAGAACACAAGTTGTTTCGTTCAGAACGCTTATCCGTTGTTACAGAAAACTTGTCCGTTCGTCCAGAACACAAGTTGTTTCGTCCAGAATGCTTGTGTTTTTGTGACAAAACTTATGCCTTCGTTAACAACACTTAAGCAAAGCTTATCAATTAAGTTGTTTCGTTAAGAACGCTTATCTATTTGTGACAACGCTTATGCGATCTTTACCACAGCTTAAGCAAAACTTATATATACAAGTCCTATATTATTAACGGCACAACTCAGATTCACGACAATGAAAGCAATTGAAGTCAAAGGAACCGTGAACGAATGGGGTCAAATTTCTTTAGACAAGCCGTTAACTATAGCAAAACACAGCCGCGTCCGAGTCATTGTCTTAATCACAGAAGAGAATGAAGAGGATAATGAACTTGTTGAGTCTGCCTGTGAAAGTTTTCGTCAAGGTTGGTACGATGCGATGACCCGAAATACTATACCTATATCTCAACTGTGGGAAGGTATTAATGCAGAGTGAACCACCTTTGATTCAAGTCAAAGCCACTGCTAAATTTAAACTAATGTGCATATTTTAGCCAAAAAGTACTGAAATATTAGTAATGATATTCAACCAATAATAGAACAACTGCAATCAGGAGAATTACCAGGAGATAATATACACGGAGTTGGATATACAATTCAAAATCTGAACAAGAAAACATCTCAGCACAAGAAATTCAACAAATATTAGCTAATTTCAAGCAGCAACATCAAGAATTAATAGACTAGCTCCCTAAAATCCAAGGATAGAAAATGCTAAGATTCCAATCAAATATGGCATTTGCACAGCTATGACAACCACGCTGCACAAATCAATTTCCTTAGCAGAGTTCCTCAAACTGCCAGAAACCAAGCCTGCTAGTGAATTTATAGACGGTCGTATTTACCAAAAACCAATGCCACAAGGCAAACATTCCCGGCTACAACTAAAACTTTGTAACGCAATTAGCCAAGTTGCTGAAGAACAAGAAATTGCTTTGGCTTTTCCAGAATTACGCTGCACCTTTGGCGGACGTTCGATTGTCCCAGACGTGAGTGTATTTACTTGGGAACGGATTCCTTTTGATGCTAATGGTGAAATTGAAAATACCTTTGGAATTTACCCTGATTGGACAATTGAAATTCTTTCACCAGAACAGAATACAACTAAGGTAATTATAAATATTCTTCACTGTCTAAAACATGGTACTAGATTAGGGTGGTTAATCGATCCAGATGAACGCTTAGTATTGGTATTTTTGCCAGGACAGCAACCTATAGAGATGACTGGAGATGAAGTATTGCCTGTACCTGATTTTTTGCAACTTAATTTAACAGTTACACAGGTTTTTGCATGGCTAAAAGCAACAAAAATTAATTCATAAAGATGATTAATATTCAGCTAGAAAATGTAAGAAGAATATCCGATAAATTTTGAATTTTGGCAAATTAATACAAGGAGTTTCAGATGACAAAAAACAATAGAAAAAAGGCTGTTGCTCAAGCTATTTCCACAGCCGTTGCTCTGGGTTGGGTAATAATGCAAGTGGAATCAGCACAAGCTGCTACCTTTGTGGTTAACAATCTCAATGATAGTGGCGTTGGCTCGTTGCGAGACACTATCAACATTGCAAATAGCAATGACGTGGTAGAGTTCTTATTGGGGAGTCATCCTAGTACAATTAACCTAACAAGTGGGGCAGTTGCGATCGCTAAAAACCTAACCATTAATGGCCCAGGTGCTAACTTACTTACCATCAGTGGCAATAATCACTTCCCCGTGTTTGACATTAGCGCCGCCAATGTTACATTTTCTGGGCTAGCGATCGCTGGTAATATCAACGCTTACAATTCTAGTAACCTAACGTTTATTAATAGCACCATCAACGGCGACAATCTGAAAATAGATAACCCTACTGGTAAACTGACGCTTATTAATAGCACTTTTAAGGGTAAAAATAGTGTGAATATCAATGCTAATGAGGTGACGGTGACCAATGGTAGTGAGAGTGAGGTTAGGGATCTAAGTAACACTGGTCACGTCGGCAACGCCGGCAATTTAACTATTTCTACTGGTAGCCTAACGATTTCCAATGGCGCCAACATCAATTCTGAGCAAACCAGCAGTGGTTCAGCAGGTAACCTAATTCTCAAAACCGATCTTCTTATATTGAGATCAGGAGCTATAATAAGCCCGAGCGCTGGTGGTAGCAATAATTTCGGAGGAGGAGGCAACATAACTATCGACTTCCCTAATGGTTTTATAATCGCACCACCCAATGAATCAAGCGCGATCGCTGGTGATAGCAATAATTCAGGAGCAGGAGGCACCGTAACTATTACAGCCAGTGGCATTATCGGTACAAGAGTACTCGAACCAAGCGCGATCGCTGCTGGTAGCAATAATTCAGGAGCAGGAGGGAACATTACTCTTACAACGGATATCCTTTTACTGACAAGAGTACCCGAACCAAGCGCGATCGCTGGTAGTATACTTGCTTGTAGTCTGGCTTGGTTAGCGAAGAGAAAGCAAGCAGCGTTTCACAAGGCGAAGATATAATTACATATTAAAATAAATCCGCAAACAGTTTAAATACGAAGCCCGCTCAGGCTTATGTCTGCGCGGGCTAATTATTTTATGGGCAATTAGTCGGACATAATATTAATGTGCCTGAAACTAAAGTACTTTTGGGAACCTTTATTAAGCCTCAACTTTTACACCTTTCCAAAATGCCACATAACCCTCAATATTCTTAGCTTTCTCCTTGGCGCTGGGATAATACCAAGCAGCATCTTTATTGATTTGCCCATCAACGTCGATACTGTAGTAGCTAGCGACACCTTTCCAAGGACAAGTACTGTGGGTGCTACTGTCTGTGAAGTATTGCTTGTTAATGCTGTCAGCAGGGAAATAATGGTTGTTTTCCACAACTACGGTATTATCACTCTCGGCTAAAACTGCGCCATTCCAAATTGCTTTCGGCATAAGTGAGTAAGTAGAATCCTTGATAAATGATTGCCTAACTAAATAATTAGCATAATTGTATAGATTCTTGGAACGCCATGCTAATTCATCAACTTCTTTGTAAAACTGATGACTTATCTTGATTATATGGCGTTCTACTAATCTCATTCTTCAACCCCATTTTTTTTCAACTCTGCAATTAACTTTTCAGTCTTACGTTTAGCTCTCCTCAAGCCATAAATACGCTGTACAAACGATGTAATTACTGAAACCAAATCCTGCATCAATTCATCTTTCCCCTCCGGGTGAGCAAGTTCCCAATCGCCGGGAACCGGCAAGACTGGGACTTGCTCACCATTATCAGCATCATTAACAATCTCTAATCTTTTACCTGTTGCCTCTAATAACAATTTAATGTAGTTCAACCCGAATCTAGTCACTCTATCTCGATGCTCTGCAACTAAAATATTATAATTGGAATCTTGCAAAGCATTCGAGAAAAGTTTCCTATTATCATTAAGTCCACTGCCAATCTCTTTGACAACTTTGTAAATACGATAACCTCTTGCGATAGAATAATCAGTTAATCTAATGGCTTGGCGATCTAGATTTGGTTTTGCTTCTGCCGATGAAACCCTGGCATAAATTAGAGCGATTTGCTCTTTTTCTGTTGGATTATCAGACTCAATAATAATCGTCCCTGTCGATGGGATTTGATAACCATTTAGTTGCCCAGCTTTCCACCAACGATGTGCTGTTTTATAGCTTACTCCAACTTTCTTTGCGTAATCAGATAATTTCATATACCCATATTACATTTATTGGGTATATATGGGTATAAAATCAATTAATATTTACAACACTTAACATTTTGACACGATCGGCTTATTTTATCTTCCTTAACGGCTGACTGATATCAGAATTTATCCAAGCTCAAGCAAATAGTCAGTAAGGTTTATAGAAAATTTTGCAATACCAGTATTAATTGGTATCACTTTTGTTTATCAAATTAAAAATTAAAAGTATTTGCTTCCCTCATGAATATTTCCTAGCATATTGGTATGGAAACTTAATTAGCAAAAAAATAAATTTCAGTTTATAGCTGAAAGTAAAAAGTATGTATAAAAAGATTAATTTTATGCCTAAAATCACTAGCATTCATATTCATACAGTTAAAAATAAAGAAAGTGGAGCATCAATGAACACAACCGTCAACTCTGACATTTTATCTAGCTATTCCAAGAAGGTAAATTATCTCCAATCCTTTGATACTGCTTTTATTGCATATCAAATGATGGGTCTGAGTAATTTTGATTAAAGAATAATTTAGAAGATAGTGAATTAATATCAAGAGCCTAAAATTGCTAAAAAATTGGATTTTGTTACTAGGTAAAACTAATTAACCTAGCTCAATTAAGGAGAAAATTATGAAAATTACAAATTTGATAAATTCTGCACTTATTGTTGCTTGTATTGCTTTTGTACCTGGAGTTGACGCTCAAACAGTTAATAATAGCAACAGTCTTGGACAAATCAACAGAAATTCGCCTAATACCCGGTATCTTCAACCTTTCAATATTGCCTTTCTAGCTTATCAAGGTGCTTTCAAAGAGCAGGGTATTCCCAGTGCAGGTAATTTGATATTTCAATTTCAAATAGGAAAACTAACAGCGAAAGATGTGGTTCAGGCTGCTATCAACGCTAATAGGTTACCAGCACAAGTTTTGAACGATGAAGGTTATGTTAATGCAGTCGAGTCGCAGTTCACATCAATGATCAATGGTAATGATACAGGTAGTTAAGTACAGATAAAAAACTCCACACCACTTTCGGGATGGAGTTTTTAGGTAGGGAGAGAGCAAACTCACGTATCCAACTCGATCATCTCATTGGGCAAAATCACTGCGTCGGCAATTTTGGGTGTGTAGTCGAGTACTTTGCTACGACTCCAGAAATTTCTGGGTTGTAAAGTCTCAGATAATTCCAATAGTTGCCAAATACTTGCCGCACATAATTTTTAGTTTCATCAAAGGGAATTTGTTCAACAAACTCATCTGGATCTTGTGTAGTTTGAGTTTGCAGCCATTTGGAGACATTACCGGGGCCAGCATTGTAACTGGCGATCGCTAACAGTGAGTTATTGTTATATTGATCGTGGGTGTGACCCAAATACCATGTACCCAGCATGATGTTATCGTTGGGATTTTCTAGGTTTATGGTTTTGAAATCTACCTTAATTTGTGGGGCGATCCATTTAGCTGTACTTGGCAACACCTGCATTAAGCCAGTAGCATCAGCGACGGATTTGATTTTTGGTTCAAACCGCGATTCTTGACGCATCAGAGCAGTTACTAGCAGAGGATTCAGTTTACGCTCAATAGACCACTTTTCAATTTCCTGCAAATAGGGAAATGGATAACGCGCTTGCCAGTAGCTAATCTGTTTGCTCAGAGCCTGATATTGGGCAATTTCTGCTGGTGTTTCCCGGTCTTCCAATTTAGAAATTCTATCGATTCCGATGAGATTTTCTCCCTTTGCCAGTCGCATCAACCCTTCAGTAAATTGCTCTGCTACAGTTGGCTGAAGTTTATTCTGAAATTCTGTCTGCCATTGTAACCAGGCATCGCGGTTTTGACCCAGCAGATACAATTCTTTGAAAGTATCAGAACCAGCAGGCGGTACTGGACGCTGGGGTGTGACTACTTCTGGGTTCATGACGCGCACGTTGTCAAAGTTGCCAACATTCAGCCCCAGCATCGTTGCGGCTCGCCATGCATAGTATGAGTAGGGAAACTGGCTAATCACATACTCATAAGCAGTTTGAGATTCCTGCTGTTTGCCTAGTGAAGCTGCCCATTTCCCTACCCAAAACCCTGCTCTTGGAGCCAAAATACTGTTAGGGTTGTTGTTGACTATTGGTTCTGCCCATTGCCAAGCACCGACGTAATCTTTAGCATTGGCTTTACCTTGAGCGATTTTCCAACGATACTCTGCTGCTTCATCAGAATTGCCGTATTTGGCTATGAGTAATTGCCACGCCTGGCTAGCTGACTTTTGATTATTGAGAGCTTGGAGAGTTTTAGCTTTTTGTACCAGTGCAGTACTAGCTTGTTTGGGAAATTTACTAATTACCTGCTCAAGATAAGGTAAGCCGTCTTTAGGTGTTTTTGCAGTTTCTGCTAATCGTAGTAATGCAGTTCCAGCTTCCTCGCTGTTGGGAAATTGCTGTACTAGTTGTTTATAGGTGGCGATCGCTTTTTCTTTATCTTTGCCTCCTACCTGTAACCCCCGTGCAGTCCGGTAGAGGTTACGCGATGTTTTGGGTGCATTGATATAAGCATTGGCGGCTTTGAGAAATTGACTATTTTCCCAATAGCTTGTACCAATGAGTTCCCAGTCTTCAGGTTTTAGGGTGGGCTGTTTTACTAGCTGATCCAAAACACCCACTATGCCAGGTTGGTCATAGGCATATTTAGCCAAAATCAATTGTAACTGTGGCTGATTAGGATTTGCTTGCAAGCGTTTACGAATTATTTCCCAAGTCAGAGGGTTGGAAGGAAATTGAGCGATCGCTATTTCCTGTTGCTTCGGTTGGGCAATCAGATATAGTGCTTTCACCGTGGCCGCTTCTTTGGGATACAGTTTCAGCACACTTTGCCTGAGATCCGAGGCTTTGCCGTCTTCGCCCAGGATATCTTGTGCCTGCGCCTGTTTCAGCAAAATATAGGGCGCGAGGATAGGATAGTCTTTCTCTAGCCCGTCGAGTAAAGCCAGCGCTTTTTGCGCTTGGGTTCTTTCAACGTAATCACTCGCCAAAAGATAACGAGCGCGATTTCGATCTAGCGATCGCGACTGCCCGGCAATCTCTGCTAGTTTTGCCGCCCGTTCTGGTAGCGATTGTGATATCAGTGGAAGGACGGCTGATTGGGCAATGCTACCCTCTGATGTTTGCTCTGCTTGATTCTGACTCAGTTTGAGCCATTTACCCAGAGACTTGCCAATCTGAGGTGCTGATACCATTGCCCCAGCTAAAAAGGCAAACAGTGCCGCACCCGCAATTATCGAAATTTGCTTTTTCTGTAGTTTCTTCAGCATGAATACCCGCTGAAAAGTTCCGATGAATTTCTTGAAACTTTAACACTCTTAACCATCAGTCTTACCAATTTTTTATTTTAGATTTTTAATTTTATGTAGAAAAATACTAATTTTCAATCCTACTGTTGGCAGTAATGAGTAGCTAACACATATTAGATCCTATTGCATCTATCTTTGGTATATCATAAATGATTTGTCAGACGAGCAGAGAAGTCATTCAGGAAATAAAATATTAAAGCCTTCCTGAGAAAAGTGTTTATCATGGGTCAAAACCTCGATAATTCCCAATTGTCGCATGGTGTTCATTGAGATGCAGTCAGTTAGGCTGTAACCTTTATCAAGCCGATTCTCATACAAAGTTAAACCAGCCAAAAAAGATTCGTGAGTTTGTTGTTTAACCTCAATATCTGGGCTGTCTAAAATATCTCTGACTAAATTGGCTACTCTTTGCCGCAACTGAACGCCTGACTTTGAGTAAAAAGCAAGCAGTTCGACTAGAACTTCATCTGTAGTGATCAGTTTGCAAGGCTCAAGCTGCTTGAAAGCCTGTCTAACCCTTCTGTACCAAGCATCTGCTGGATTAACAAATGCTATCCAGTAAAAAGTATCTGCAAATATGAGCCTCATGCCTCAATTTTTGGAGTGCCGTAAATGTAATGGTCGTGTTGCTCTGCACCATCCGATGGAAGCTTGCTGAGTTCTTCTTCAGGGATATCTTTGACGAAATCTTCTGCAATTTGCCAAATAGACTTTCCTCTCTCAGGAATCTCCTTCGCTTGAGTACTGTCTGGCTGGGGAAGTTTTGGATTTACCTGCGTAATTCCACTCAATTTCTGAGCCAAATGAGCAATTAATTTTAATTGTTCCTCTGCTGAAAGATTTTCTGCTTGTTGAATTAGTTGAGCTAACTTGGGAGACATTGTTTTTTCCTCTGTCTTTCAATTTCACTATTCCTTCTCAATACCCTGAGAACTTCAAGTAAATCAAAGATTATATTGAATAAAATTTGGTCGAATAACTAGTGTAAGCGTAGCCCGCCATAGGCATTGCTTCCAAAATACTACTATGCGATCGCCGAAATAACAAATGGAGTCGCCAATATAGCAAATGCGGCGCTCCCAATATAAGCGCGTTTTTAACAGTGGTGAAAAAGCTGTCCGCAGTCGCCTAAATTAGAGATAATATTTCCAACAGCAATAACTCTTAAAAGCCATGACTCAAGCTATACCCAAGCTAGTAACCTTTGAGGAATTTGTCGATTGGCTACCCGAAAATCGACGAGTCCGCTACAAACTACATAAAGGAGAAATTGTTGAAATGGCGCAACCAGTAGGGGAACATGAGGAAGTAAAGGGTTTTTTAGCAAGAAAAGTAACAGTTGAATTTGACCGATTAGACCTCCCCTACTTTATGCCCAACCAAGTTATAGTTAGACCTCCTGAAAAAGATTCGGGTTATTTACCAGATGTGTTGGTGCTAAATCGTGCAAATCTGGAAAACGAAAAATTATGGAAAAAAGAATCTACCGTTAGCTTGGGTGCATCAATACCTTTGGCAATTGAGGTTGTATCAACCAACTGGCGGGACGATTATTACTTAAAATACGCTGATTACGTTCGCGTAGCGTCTCGAAGAGAAGAGATGGGTATCCCAGAATACTGGATTGTCGATTATGCTGCCTTGGGTGGACGTAATTTTATTGGCAATCCCAAACAACCAACAATTACCGTGTGTAACTTGGTTGATGAGGAATATCAAATAAGTAAGTTTCGAGATAATGATCGCATTATTTCCCAAACTTTTCCTGAATTGAATCTTACCCCAAACCAGATTTTTCAGGCTGCTGTAGTATAGCGTTTATGTTTTGCTAATTCTGGAGTCCGTCCCTTCAAACCGATCATCAACTTCAGCATAAACACTTTTAATACAGGGACTCGCTGCAAAAACCATAAACCCAGGCGACGCACCACTACCACAGGTAAGAAGTTATTAGAAAACATCCGATCTAATAAATCTGTGAAACCTAAAATCGTCAGGTTTTCCAGCTTGCGCCAGCGTTCATAATCTTTAAGAATTTGAATGTCACCAATATCTTTACCCGCTTGGTGCGCTGTTTGGATTACTTGCGCCAAAGCTGCTGCATCTCGAATCCCCAGATTTAAACCTTGTCCCCCCACAGGATGGCAATTGTGCGCTGCATCACCAATTAATGCCAGTCGGGGGAGAACATAGCGATCGCTTTGCATGAGTTGTACCTGGAATACAAAGCGATCGCCTAGTAATTCCAATTTCCCCATCTGATCACCATAGCGACGGGTAAGTTCTGCCAAAAATTGCTCATCATCTAAGGCACATAAAGCTTTTGCTTCTTCGTGAGGCGCTGTCCACACAATGCGGCAACGGTTCCCTGGTAAAGGTAAAATCGCAAAGGGCCCGCTAGACCAAAATCTCTCGTAAGCGGTGTTATTGTGCGGCTTTTCTGGTTTGACAAATGCCACGATGCAAGACTGCCAATATTTCCAGCCAGAGGTTTTGATACCAGCAGCTTGACGAATTGGCGATCGCGCCCCATCTGCTGCTATCAGTAATTTGCTCTTGACTGAGTATAACTGATCGGCAACTTTAATATCTATCGCTACTATATCTTTCTGGTATTGCGTATTTACCACTTCAGCCGGACACAGATAAGTCACATTTGCACAATCTTGAACAAACTCTTGCAAAGGCTGCAACAGCGCTTGGTGTTCCGCCACATAACCCAATGCTGTATCTATATCATTTGTGGTAAATTCCACCACATTGGGATAATCGGCATCAGAAAGACGAACTCGGTAATATTTGGCTATTTGAGGCAACATTTTGTCCCAAACTCCAATTCCTTGGTAAATTAGCGACGAAAGCTGATGAACTGCATAAGCTTGTCCTTTAGCTACGGCTGCTGATGCCACTTTTGCTTCAATCAGCAAGATACTCAAGCCAGAATCTTTTAAAGCAGAGGCTAGAGTTAACCCAATAATCCCACCGCCGACAATTACCAAATCATATTCATATCCCCGCAAGTCTGGCGGTGTTGGTTGAGGGGAAATTTGCTCAAGCAGGGTCATTGTTAAGTTAGGTTACAGCGTCTTTTACTCTTATTTTGACGCGATCGCGCCCTGATGAGCAAGTTAATTAAAAAAACCCGTTGATTGGTAGGGATTTCAACGGGATTAAATCATAGAATCAGTTGTTTTTTCAGAGAAACCAATACTAAACTTGATTACATAGTTACTAGAAAGTTTTGTACATAATAATAACTATTTATGGGTTTTATGAGTTAGGTTTTTAGCGTTATGCTTGTAGTGTTTGTGATGTTTCAGTTGTTTAGCTTTGCTAGCTTTTGTGCTAGCAACATGGTGCATAGTTTTAGCTTGAGCTTGAGATGCAAAAACGGTTACAGGCGCAGCAAATACTAGAGCCAAAAGTAAAGCTTTAGCGAATTTATTCACTTGAAAATCCTCATCAACGAATCAACAATCTAACTATCTAATAGGTATATGTCGTCAGTTTGTAATTGATATGAATCTTTCATGTCTATTTTTACAACCGTCAAATATCGAAATTATAGAAAATACTTGGTTAAAAAATATTCATAGCCATAAAAGTTGCTAGTATTCCAAAGTTAGATGTAACATTTTGCTCTGTATGAATTTTGATTAAGAAAAGCTGAGAGCCATCAATTCTTCTGCTATGTCGAAGTTAGCTGTGACATTTTGCACGTCATCCAAGCTTTCTAGGGTATCAATTAACTTGAAAAGCGATCGCGCCTGATCTGGATCGGTAACTTCTACACTATTACTAGGAATCCACCGCAATTCGGCATCAGTTACCTTAAAGCCTTGATCCTTGAGTGTCTGGCTAAGGGTTTCTAAATTGCCAATGTCTGTAAATACCTCAGCCATCTCATCTTCAGTCATCTCATAAGACTCAGCACCGCCTTCAAGGGATGCTTCTAAAAGCTGTTCTTCATCAACCACACCCTGGACTACACAAACGCCTTTTTGATCAAACATCCAGCTAACGCAACCTACTTCGCCAAGATTGCCACCATTTTTACTAAAGGCTACACGCAAGTCAGCAGCAGTGCGATTGCGATTATCTGTGAGGGCTTCGATTAAAATCGCTACACCACCAGGGCCGTAACCTTCGTAGCGAATCGCTTCAAAGGTAGCATTATCACCGCCAGAAATGCCTGCACCTTTAGCGATCGCTCGTTCAATATTATCATTGGGAATACTCGCTGCCTTTGCCTTGTCAATCGCCGTGCGAAGTTGAAAATTCAGCGCCGGATCTGGTATGCCACTTCTAGCTGCAACGATAATCGCCCGCGATAACTGAGTGAAGGTTTTTCCCCTTTTTGCATCAACTACCGCTTTTTGGCGCTTAATATTTGCCCATTTACTATGTCCTGCCATAATCTGAAATTATCAAAACTCTATTTAAGATTAGGATATAAACGCTGGCAATAACCATAACTTTAGATAATTGTGCAAGGCTAGATCGGGCGTGTCTCTAAAATTTGGTAAAGATATTTTTAGATCAAGGTAAATATGGGCGATCGCTACAATTGATTGAGATCAGCAAAAAAGTAGACACTCAGCGATCGCATCCTGTTTAAATCACAAAAGGTTCAAGTTCGCGGTTATGCCACTCATCTTCAACCCGTTCAGTAATAAGCGGTCTGATGATAAACTTGGGTGGGCAACCATCTAGAACATCAATCCGCACACATGAGTAAGGCAGACGGCTCTGGAAATTGTAATCATGACGACCCACAAAAAGCGTTGAATCGGCAACTTTCCGAGTGGGTTTACCTGCAATTTCTGTAAAAGTCTCCATTAATTCAGTCCCTTCTCGCCTTTGATAACGAGGACGGTGACCACTACCACCAGAGATAATGCAGTTAATGTGGGAGTCAGCAAATCCGGTATCAGTTGTGCAAAGATGCTCTAAACAGTGAGCGTGACCGTTTAAAATCAAATCCACTATGGGACGTTCTTTAATTAAAGAACCAAGAGTTTCTGCCACTTGTTCAAACACCCAGCGCAAGCGGTGACGAACCGCCAAAGTTTGTGCTTGATTCCACTTGGTAGCTTCTGTGACATAAGGTGGATGGTGGAAAAAGATTATACGTCCGCGCACATCGGAGTTGTTCCAAGATTCGATTAGTCTGCTTCGCAACCATTCAAGTTGTTCAAAATCTATCGCAGGCATTTTATGAGATGCTAATTGTTTTTCAATGTCGATTTTGATCTCATTAATTTGGTCTAATTTGGCACTAAGATCATC
Source organism: Nostoc commune NIES-4072 (assembly GCF_003113895.1). NCBI lineage: Bacteria > Bacillati > Cyanobacteriota > Cyanophyceae > Nostocales > Nostocaceae > Nostoc > Nostoc commune. Next base: position 4,722,851 of record NZ_BDUD01000001.1, read on the forward strand.
AAGTTGTTCCGCGTCAGTAGGTTTATCTGGGTTGAGACGATCATATATTCCCAATATCTGCAATTCTTCTCGATCTATTTCCTGGCGACGCTTTTGCAATTGGTGGCGGTAAATTTCTCCTTCTTGAGTAGCAGGTAAGGGTGATGGTGTATTAAAGGTGTTGGAATCTAAAGCAAAAAAATCAATCCCGCCATAACGAAAGGTGTAATAGCGATTGGGTAAGCGGGTAAACTGTCCAGGTTCGTAACGCAAACAGTGCCCTGTATCGGTTTTAGCAGTATAGTGTCGATCTAAATGACGTTCTAATTCTGGGGAAGATATCGCCCCCGTATAGTCCATAAATGCCCGTGCATAGGCATTACCTTGATACGATCCATGCCAGCCAATCTCGATATCTTTGTAGCGCAACAGGCGACGTAATGAAGATGTTGTTCCAGTAACTAAACGGTACATCAACGGCACATCGTAGTAATCATGATTACCTGGTACTGGCAAGAATGGTAGATTAAACACCATGCGATCGTAAGGAATGTCTTTTGGGTTGTCGCCACCGACAATAAATTCCCGGTAAGGCTCAATAAAGTTTGTTGAATAATACTCTTGGGAACCCACCACATAAATTACATCGCCTGTGTGCAACACGAAACTGCAATCATTGCGGTGAGAAAGCATTAGTTCAGCAACTTTTCGTTGGGGGTGTTGCCGATAATGCGATTGGGTACCGGAATCACCGATAACCATAAAGGAAAATTCTGGACTATCTTCTCTGCGATCGTCAATAACTATGCTGGTTTGATCAATTCCTCGTTGCACAAAACTTGGATGCATCCACCGCACCCGTTCCTTCATTTTTTGAATTTTTACAGGAATCGGTGGATCGGAAATCAATTTCATGGCTGATAACTCTTAAATGCCTAATGCATAAGCCGATTGTAACGAAATATTTAATTGTCATTAGTCATTTGTGAATAACCAATACCAATACCCAATTCCCAATCACCAATTCCCATTCTTTAAGGCAAATTTTCTCGTAGTAATGCTCGAAAGCCTGCTTGTTAAACCAATTCGCAATTCGCAATTCGCAATTACGTTTTGTGACGGGGATTTAGACCCCGACACAAAACGTGCTGCCTATCTTGCTGGGGACTTAAACCCCCAAAGTTCGTTGAAAATGCTCATCAGCAGTCAATGCTTCCGTGATTCCGCTATATTGCATGACAATAAAAGATACGCAATCTCCAAATCCCCATTCTTTAGTTCAAATTCCTCACCGACAGGCGAGAGGGACAGATTTTACATAGCAAAACCTCTTAGAGGCATCTTACGGACAAAAGAGGAAAAGTTTTTGTTTTTTCCGAATTCTTAGCAATAAATTATTTTGGCAATTTTATACATAAATACTTATGTATGCTGTAAATAAATCAGCCTTTTGGAGGTGGGAAAAGCGCAGAGCTTAAACACTATTTTTGCTACTTTAATCAGTAACTCCTCACTCAGTAAAAACTTCTAAAAATAATTAAAGCCAGATGATAACTATTGTTTTATAGGATTACTATTTGATTTTTGAACGAAATTAGGTGTTGTAGAGTGTGTTAGAACGGAGTTCGTAACGCACTATTATCAAGGGTTTGATGCCGTACTCTCCGTGCTAACACATCCTACGGATATTTTCATAAATCAAACCGGATTCCTATATATGTCCTATAATTTTCTTAATTACGGTATCTGCCTATAAATACCGTATGTTTAGGGGTGATTCTGATGAGTAAATCGCAACAACTAACACAATTAAGTAAATTACTAAATGAGGGGATACAGGCTTATGTCATGAAAGCTTTACAGGCTATACAACTCTCGTATAAACACACAATTAGGAGTTGGTTCAATAGACACACTGTGCAAAGCTTTGTGAGTCTGTTTCTCATAGGTGCTTTTTTGAGTATAGCAGTTGCCTCCTGTGGAAGCAGTTCAGCTAGCAAAAATGATGTTAAGCTAAAACTTGTTTCTTTCTCTGTTACCAAAGCAGCTCATGACCAGATAATCCCCAAATTTGTCGAAAAGTGGAAGCAAGAACATAACCAGAACGTAACTTTTGAGCAAAGTTATGGAGGTTCTGTAGCTCAAGCTGCTGCTGTCATTGCCGGTTCGCAAGAAGCAGACATAGTACATTTGGCGCTTCCCCTGGATGTCAACAAAATTGCTCTTGCGGGTTTGATTAAATCAGGCTGGGAAATTAAAGCTCCTAGAAGTGGTATTGTTAGTAGATCAGTTGCTGCGATCGTTACCCGCGAAGGCAACCCCAAAGGTATCAATACTTGGGCAGACTTGGCAAAAGATGGCGTGAAAGTGATTGCAGCTAACCCAAAAACTTCTGGTATTGCTATTTGGGAATTCTTAGCTTTTTGGGGTTCGGTAACTCTAACAGGCGGTGATGAGGCGACAGCGCTAGATTATATCACTAAAGTTTATAAAAATACCCCTATTTTAACTAAAGATGCCCGTGAGGCTAGCAATTTATTCTTCCAAAAGGGTGAGGGAGATGTTTTAATTAACTACGAAAATGAAGTAATTTTGGCGGGTAAAAATGGGGCTAAGTTGCCTTATGTTGTACCCCAAGTGAATATCTCCATTGATAATCCTGTAGCAATAGTAGATAAAAACGTTGATAAGCACGGTACAAGAGAAGTTGCACAAGCATTTGTTGATTTTCTTTACTCAACAGAAGCTCAACGGGAATTTGCAAAATTACAATATCGTCCTGTTAATCCCACCGTTACCCAAGAAGTAGCCTCACAACATCCGCCAATTAAAACTCTATTCACATCTCAAGATTTAGGTGGTTGGGATATTATCCAGAAAAAGTTTTTTGGAAATGGGGCAATTTTTGATAAAGTTCAAGCTGCAAGCAAAGCATAATATCTTTTTTTAATGCCGCATGAGCTACTTACAGATAGTCAAACATAAGAAATTCTGATCACTTATCTCAATTGATAAATTATGAGCTTTCGTAGCCGATTTAAGGATAGCTTTTTTCTGACATCTTTAATGCTTATTGCCAGCAGTATAAGTGCTTGCAACAGTGGACAGGAATTGAAAAGTCAGGTAAGTATTGATGGTGCAGCAGTAGGTTTTCCTGTTTCTTTAGCAGTTGCAGAAGAATATGGTAAAGTGAAACCTGAAGCAAAAGTTAGTGTTGCCTCAAGTGGTACTGGTGGCGGTTTTAGTAAATTTTGTAATGGCGATATTGATATAGCTGGTGCTTCCCGTACCATTAGAGATGAAGAAATTAAAAAATGTAAAAGTAAAAATATTGAATTTATCGAGTTGCCTGTAGCTTTAGACGGCATCGCTGTAATTACTAATCGTCAAAATAACTTTGCCAAATGTCTAACTATTAAAGAATTAGGGAAGATTTGGGGTGCTAAATCAGACAGCAAAATTTTGACATGGAATCAAGTTAATCCTAAATTTCCTAACCAAAAACTGAAACTGTATGCTCCGGCTTCTGATACTGGAACATTTGATTATATGACTCAAGCTGTTACCGGCAAAGCCAAAAATGGTCGTACAGATTATACTCCCAGTCACAATCAAAACTTACTTGTGCAAGGAGTTTCAGGTGAAGCATCAGCTTTAGGTTATGTAGGCATATCTTACTATATTCAAAACCAAGATAAACTCAATCTAGTTGCTGTAGAAAGCCCCACTGGTAAATGTGAGAAACCAGTTCCGATAGATAATGTAATTAAAAATCTCTATACACCATTATCACGTCCTCTGTTTATCTATGTTAGTAAAAAATCCTTAGATAGCAAGCCAGCAGTCAAAGAATTTGTAGATTTTTATCTAGAAAATTCTTGGAAGTGGGTAGATAGCGTTGGTTATGTAGCATTACCTGATGAAGCTTACGTCAAGGTAAAACAAAAATTGGCTAGTGGTGAAACTGGGACAAAATTCAAAAAAGCAAAACCAGGTGAACCAATCACCAACTTTATTTAAATAAAGACCAGTTTTTGTAGTATGAATTTAGTAAAGGCTTAACTAATTTATTTATGCAAAATCCTAATTCTCAAGACGATCCTTCTCTGCTGTTCAGACAGTCATTAGAGAAAAATGCATTTGAAGATATCTCAGAAAAGATTATTGCGGTAATTTTATTTAGTTGTGCTTTAGTTTCGGTTCTAACAACCTTTGGTATTGTCGTAATTATCTTTCAGGAGGCATTTGGTTTTTTCCAAGAAGTTTCCTTTGCCGAATTCTTTCTTGATACTAAATGGACACCTCTATTTGCAGAGAGACATTTTGGCGTTTGGCCCTTGATATCTGGCACTTTCTTAACTACAGCTATTGCTATGGCGGTTGCTATTCCTTTGGGTTTATCTTCTGCAATTTATTTGAGTGAATATGCTCAACCAAAAATAGCAGCAATTTTACGTCCCGCAGTAGAACTTTTGGCAGGAATACCTACAGTAGTATATGGTTACTTTGCACTGTTATTTCTCACACCATTGCTGCGAAATATTATTCCTCTAGAAATATTTAATGCCTTAAGCGCAGGGTTAATGATGGGGGTAATGATTACTCCTACTGTTGGTTCTATTAGCTTAGATGCGATTCAAGCTGTTCCACGTTCTTTGCGGGAAGGAGCTTATGCTTTAGGTATTACTAAACTAGAAAGCATTTTTAAAATAGTTCTCCCAGCAGCACTTTCTGGAATTATAGCCTCAATTATTTTGGGTATTTCTCGTGCTGTGGGTGAAACGATGACTGTCCTTATCGCCGCAGGTCAACAACCAAAACTGACGATTAACTTTGCAGAATCAGTAGAAACAATGACAGCTTACATGGCGCAAATTTCTGGTGGGGATAGTCCGCGTGGTAGTCTCAATTTCAAGACTTTATATGCTGTGGGCGCTCTTTTATTTCTAATGACCCTAGCTTTAAATATTGTTAGTTACTGGATTGCTAATCGCTTTAAAGAAAAGTACGAGTAATAGGCATGACAACAAGTTATCAACGAGATGATTCTTTGGATTCGGCGGCAGAATTTACTGAGAATGTTGAGAGTAGGGAGACATTAGGAAAAGTATTTGAAATACTTTTTTTGTTAGGGTTGCTGATTGGTATATTTGTTTTGGCTTTGCTACTTTTCGATATTTTTCGAGATGGATTAGCCAGATTTTTAACACCCGGCTTTTTAACAGAAACTCCTTCTCGTTTTCCTGACCAAGGTGGCATCCGTCCGGCTATTGTCAGTAGTATTCTTTTAGGAATTATTGTGATTTTAGTCACTGTACCAGTTGGTGTTGGAGCAGCTTTATATCTAGAAGAGTATGCACCTAAAGCTTGGTGGACAGTGATTATTGAGATTAATATCAGCAATTTAGCAGGTGTACCTTCCATTGTCTACGGATTGCTGGGTTTAGGGGTTTTCAATTATTTGCTTGGGTTCGGCCCCGCTTTAATTTCTGGTGCGTTGACTTTATCTTTGTTGTCCTTACCAGTAATTATTGTGACAGCTAGAGAAGCAATTCGCGCCGTCCCGGATTCCCTAAGAAATGCTTCTTATGGATTAGGTGTCACTAAATGGCGGACTATCAGCAGTCACGTTTTACCTTATGCTATTCCTGGTATTTTGACAGGGGTAATTATCTCTGTATCCCGTGCAATTGGTGATGCAGCCTCTCTAATTGTTGTAGGTGCTGTGGGTTTTCTCACCTTTAACCCTGGTTTGTTCCAAAGATTTATGGCATTACCCATTCAAATTTACAGTTACATTACTCGTCCTGAACCAGGTTTTGCTAATGCAGCAGCAGCAACAATTATTGCGTTGTTACTCTTGATTTTAGTTTTAAATGGTATAGCAATTTATATCCGTCAACGCTTTTCAATACGCTAGATAATTAAATATCTAATTGGATATATTCACGGTTATTAGGAGATACGCAACATGACTTATAGCAACAGTAGAAGTAAATTAGATGGTGCCACAATCGAGCACGAGAATAACGTCTTTAATGTTGAAGGTGTGAAGGTCTATTATGGGGGACTTTTGGCGCTTTTAGATGTCTACTTAAAGATTCCTGCAAAACAAATTATTGCTTTTATTGGCCCTTCAGGATGTGGTAAAAGTACCTTACTGCGTTGCTTCAATCGGATGAATGATTTAATCCCTGGAGCTAAAGTTGAGGGTAGACTGAATTACCGCGATCGCAATATTTATGATCCTAAGATAAATTCTGTAAAATTACGCCGCCAAATCGGAATGGTTTTTCAAAGACCGAATCCTTTCCCCAAGTCAATATACGAAAATATTTCCTTTGGGCCGCGTGCTAACGGTTACAAAGGTAACATCGATGAATTGGTGGAAGATTCTCTCAGACGCGCTGCTATCTGGGATGAAGTCAAAGACAAACTCAAAGAGAAGGGAACTGCATTATCTGGCGGACAACAGCAACGACTTTGCATTGCTCGTGCGATCGCCATGAAGCCAGATGTATTATTAATGGATGAACCATGTTCTGCTCTCGACCCAATTTCTAGTCGCCAAGTAGAAGAACTCTGCTTAGAACTCAAGGAGCAATACACCATCATTATGGTGACACATAATATGCAGCAAGCTTCTAGAGTCGCAGATTTCACGGCTTTTTTCAATACAGAAATTGACGAGCATGGTAAACGTCGCGGGAAATTAGTTGAGTTTAATCCTACAGCCCAAATGTTCAGTTCTCCTCAAACTAAAGAAGCTGAGGATTATATCAGTGGACGCTTCGGTTAAAGAGGCATAACAGCAGAAGGGGAAAGGTAAAAGCCAAGTTCAGTTATGAGCAACTATTATTCATTTGCTCTTTAACCTTTCCCCCCAGTACAAGCTGAGGCTAGGTAATATATATACATATAATCATGAATTAAAGGCATACAGTGGAAATTCAAGAATTAAAAGCATTGATTAAAGAAACTATGCGTGAAGTTCTGCAAGAAGAAAGACTTCGCCTGTGCCAAATTCTTATTCCTTACATAAGTGATGATGAGCAACGCGAACTTGAAGCCGAATTTAGTCTACCTTCAGATGATACTGAGGATGAAGTAATTGATATGACCGATTGGGTAAGATATGGTAATAAAATTTCGCAAAAAAGCGATTAAATTTTTAGAAAAAGCAAATCACGAAGATGTTGAGAATATTCGGGAGCAAATAAAGCAAATTTTTATTGCTATCGAAGACCAAGGTATTATCCCGTTTACAGAACTAGATATCAAAAAGATGAAAGGTGATTGGGAGGGATTTTACAGACTACGCATAGGTAAAAACAGAATTATTTTTACAGTCGATATTGATTCCAAAGACATCGAAATTTACGCTATTGGTGCGAGAGGAGATGTTTATAAAAATAAATTGTAATTAGTAATTTAATAACTCGGAATTACCAAAGTAATTCTGGAAAATATACTGAGGCTCGAAAGTACTTAATTAAAGTAATATTTAAGTCTAGTACTTATATTGTGTATTATGTTTAAGCCTTTGTCATTTGCTTTAGTTGCAGCTACTATTGTAGTTGCATCAATTAATAATCCCGGTGCAACTTTAGCTCGAACTTGTGCCTCTAAGTGTGGGTCGCACCCAATTCAGTTTACACCTGGGCAACACATCAGAGTTGAAGTTATAAATAGTACACCCAACCTGATTAAAATCCAAAAACCCTCTGGGACTGATGCAATATCCTTGAGTCCAGGGCAGAAGTTAAATCTAGAACAAATAGAGGGTACTGAGCCAAATACATCTTTGATATTTTGGAGCGAAAAGGGTTTATCACTACAAGCAATTGTCTCTAAACCTAACTTTGGCACATTGCGGCTGGAACTGCGTCCGACTTTGCGCTCTCCAGGCGATCGCTCGTTATATATTATGGATGATGGTAGAATCAACGTGTTTTAAAAGAAAAAAGTTAGGAGTTAGGAGTTATGAGTTATGAGTTAAGAAATAACTTTTAATTAAAAACTCCTAATTTATAACTTCTAACTCCTAACTTCTAATTCCTAACTTGTATTGTGCTAGACCGACCTGTATCTGAGCTATCAAAACCTACTAGGCGCTTACCCAATCAGCGCTGGCAAATTTATCCACAAAAACCAGAATTTGCCCAAAATCTGGCAGCTTTGACAAACATTTCACCCATTGTCAGCCAGTTGTTGATTAATCGGGGGATGGAAACACCAGAACAGGTACAAGCATTTTTAAATCCAGAGTCTTTAGTTTTGCCTTCGCCGTTAGAAGATTTCCCAGATTTAGCGATTAGTTTGGAGTTGTTGCAAAATGCGATCGCTTCTCAAACAAAAATTGCTATTTGTGGTGATTATGATGCTGATGGAATGACCAGCACTGCTTTACTTTTGCGTAGTCTCCGCACTTTGGGCGCACAAGTAGATTATGCTATTCCCAGCCGGATGCACGAAGGTTACGGTATCAATAAACGCATAGTTGAAGAATTTCACAGCGAGGGTGTGGGATTAATTCTCACTGTAGATAATGGCATCTCTGCGTTTGAACCAGTTGCTAGAGCTAGAGAACTTGGTCTTGCAGTTATTATCACCGATCACCACGATATACCCCAAAAATTACCACCAGCTAACGCTATCCTCAATCCTAAACTAATAGCTGAATCCTCACCTTATCGGGGTGTTGCTGGTGTTGGTGTTGCCTACATTTTGGCAGTGTCTTTAGCACAACAGCTAGGGGAGACTAAGGGCTTGATCCAGCCGATGCTAGCACTATTTACGCTAGGAACGATCGCAGATTTAGCCCCCTTAACTGGTGTAAATCGCCGTTGGGTAAAACGTGGTTTACAGCATTTACCCAAATCCAACTTAGCTGGTATACAGGCGTTGATTCAGGTAGGTGGCGTACAAGCAAGGGGAGATGAAGGAGCAAGGGGAGCAGGAGGAGCAGAGGAGCAGGGGAGCAGGGGAGCAGAGGAGAAAATTTATAATCCAAAATCCAAAATTCAAAATCCAAAATCGCTAAAGCCTGAAGACATCGGGTTTCGCTTGGGGCCGCGAATTAATGCTATTGGTCGGATTGGTAATCCCCAAACTGTAATTGAATTGCTGACTACAGATGATATGGGGGTGGCGCTGGAACTTGCAATGCGATGTGAACAAATAAATGCCAGTCGCCAGGAGATGTGTCAGCAAATTGAACAAGAAGCGATCGCTTATGTGGAGACGCAATATATCGCGTCTTTACAAAATGACCGTGTATTAATAGTTGTTCAACCAAATTGGCATCATGGTGTTATTGGCATTGTCGCCTCCCGCTTGGTAGAACGCTACGGCGTTCCCGTGTTCATCGGTACTTATGAGGATGAGGGACATATACGCGGTTCTGCACGCTCAATTCCAGAGTTTCATGTATTTGAAGCTTTGGAATATTGTCACGATTTACTAGGGAAATTTGGCGGACACAAAGCAGCCGGGGGATTCTCTCTACCAGCAGAGAATTTAGAGATGTTGCGATCGCGTTTGATTGAGTTTGCTAACCACTGTCTTGAACCCCACCATCTCAAGCCTCTGCTCAAAATTGATGCCGAAGTCAACCTCAATCACATTAATCAGCAGCTTTATCAACAGCTTAATGCTCTGCACCCCTGCGGTATGGACAACCCCGATCCAATTTTTTGGACACCTAATGTTAAAGTGGTTGAGCAAAAAATTGTCGGGAAAGGCCACATTAAACTGACAATTGCCCAAACTATTGATAATCAGGAGTATAAAATTAAAGCGATCGCTTGGCGTTGGGGCGACTATTTCTGCTTACCGCCGCGAGTGGATGTCGCTTACAAACTGCGAGAAAATTACTTTAACGGTAACACCACCATTGAGCTAGAGTTAATAGGTGTCAGACTGCCAGTTCAGCTTCAACAAGTTTTTGCTTCACCACCTACCCCATCAAGCACCACTTTTGAATACAACCAACGACACTATACTTGTGGTTTCTATAAAAACGGTATTGAAGCAGAATTAAGAATTAAAAACTCTGAGGGCAAAGTCTTAGCCATGCAGCCAGGACATATAATCGGTTTACTAGGCACTAATCGTCAGAACGCTAAAGAAGTTGATATCTCTCAGCCACAGTATGACAGCATTATTCAAGCTGCCCTTCAGGCATTATCGGTATTGAGTGCTGAGTTATGAGTTATGAGTTATGAGTTATGAATTCTTAATTAACTTCTCATTCCTAACTCTTAACTGTTAACTCCTGAGTCAGCACTCAAAACTCTTATAGATTGCCGTTGCGAAATGCCAGCACAAAGATTACTGCTGGGCCAGCAATCACAATTAGCGCCACAGACAACAATTGGAAAATAACTTCCCAATTGATACTGGTAAAAGCATTAAACAAGTCAGACACAGCGTCAAACATTTTTCCTTTTCTCCTGCCAATAGTCTTAAAAAATTCAATAACTTAATTACAAAACCCGCAATCGATCATATCTGGCTATGGCCTGTTAGATTTAATTTACTTAACAAAATTATAAGAAAAGACATAAAAACGTAAAATGAGGGAATGGGGCATTGGGCATTGGGCATTGGGCATGGCTCAAGAATCAATAGTTCTTCTTCCCCTGCTTCCCCTGCTCCCTCATCTCCCTCATCTCCCTACTCCCCAATCTAAAATGGCAACTTGGCAATGTGTAAAACAATGTGGAGCCTGCTGTAATCTCGATCCAGCAGATCGTCCAGATTTAGATGAGTATCTCTCACCACCCGAACTAGAACTCTACCTCAGCATGGTAGGCGAAGGCGGATGGTGCGTTAACTTCGACCATAGCACGCGAGAATGCCGCATTTACTCAGATCGTCCTCGTTTTTGTCGTGTGGAATCAGAAGTATTTCAAGATATGTATGGGGTTGAACCAGAAGAAGTCAACGATTTTGCTATTGACTGCTGTCGCCAGCAAATAGAAGGAGTATACGGCGATCGCAGTCTGGAAATACTACGCTTCAATCAAACTGTTGGGCTGTAACACACCCACTGCTGGTTTTAGTATCTAGAATTGCAATTTATTACAACAATCTGAGAATATGATAGAAATATGAAAACAACCTCGCAACCAAACTATTGCCTGTGAAACTTGATTCTGCTCCTTTGGACATTTCTGGCATATCTCAGACTGAGATCGAGCTAGAACTGAAAGACAGCAATGATTTTAACTTAACTCCTGCGATCGCCCAACCAGTTGAGGCTGTAGTTGCCGATAGTCCTCAGAAGCAGCAATCAGCACTAGTAGTTTTTGGCACAACTTTTATAACCATTTTTCTAGCAGAAATTGGAGATAAGACTCAGCTATCCACGCTGTTAATGAGTGCAGAATCTCATTCACCGTGGGTGGTATTTATCGGATCTGCGGCTGCACTAATAACCACCAGCTTATTAGGTGTGCTTTTAGGTAGTTGGATAGCCACCCGACTCAGCCCAAAAACTGTAGAAAAATCAGCAGGTGTGATGTTGTTGGTGATTTCCCTAATGCTGTTTTGGGATGTATTTACTAGTCATTAGTCATTAGTCATTTGTCATTCTCCCCCTGCCTCCCCTGCTCCCTCATCTCCTCGACTCCCACTCCCCACTCCCCCTTAATAATATGGATTGGCATCTTTTAGGACTGAGCTTTATTACAGTTTTTTTATCAGAATTGGGTGACAAAAGTCAGCTAGCGGCGATCGCACTTTCAGGGCGTTGTAATTCTCCGCGTGCAGTATTTTTTGGTGCAGCAGGCGCATTGCTGTTGACAAGCCTTTTAGGTGCATTAGCAGGAGGTGCAGTAGCAGAATTATTACCTACGCGCTTGTTAAAAGCGATCGCTGCTGTGGGATTTGCCATCCTTGCTGCACGCCTGCTGTTATTTAACAATGAACCATCGGCAGACTCTGAACAAACACCTTAAAGAAGAATTCAGAATCCAGGAATCAGAATTATTCTTCGTGTAGAATTGGAAACCGCCAAGGTTTTAAACTAATAAGTAACTACGCAAAATTAGCCGTAATAAAAGAACCCCTCCCCACATGCGGGGAGGGGAGACAAAGCAAAGCTTTGGCGGAGTGGGGTTCTCCGGGTTTAATAAGCTATCAAGCGGACATAATATCACCCACTCAAACTCGAATTCATACTGAATTCTGACTGCTGACTCCTGAATTCTTCTTCACAAAACCTCCCAACCGGTTCCTTTGTAGCCGTATTGAAAAATTTCTGGATGCAAAATTTCTGCCAAAATTTCTAGAGAATCTACCAGTCGTGGCCCTGGACGATTAAAGTAAGAATTGCCATCAGTGATGTATACTCTACCAGCCTTGGTAGCGTGCAGTTTTTCCCAGTCTGAATGTTGAGTTAATGAATTGGCTTCTTGGCGAGTGCGATTTAAATCAAAGCCACAAGGCATAAAAACAATTACATCAGGATTGGTTGTTAACAGTGTTTCCCACGGCAAAATAGGAGAAGGCTGACCTGTAGTACAAAATAGAGACTGTCCTCCTGCTAAGTTAACTAATTCGGGAATCCAATTGGCGGCTACCATCAAAGGATCAGTCCACTCGATACAGGCGACTGTAGGCTGTTCATTTAACGAAAGTCCCTGGATTTTATGCTGACAAATTTTGACGCGAGCTTCTAAATTTTCTATGACTTTTACAGAGTCTACGCTAAAGGTGTTGCCGACTCGCTCAATGTCAGCCCAAATATCCTGGAGAAGATTGGGTTGTAAAGAAATAATCTGCGGTTTACTGTCAATGAGTGTAGCAACTGCCTTTTCAACATCGTGTAAGCTGACAGCACAAACATCACACTGGTCTTGAGTGAGAATGTGGGTAGGCTGCAATTTCTCTAAAACATCTGTTTTGATTTGGTAAATACTAAGAGCAGATTGCAATAAATTGCTCACTTGATCATGAATTTGGCTGCTAGAGGCATTGGAGTTCAAGCGTGCTTGGGTACAAATAGGGCGATTGAGGATTTCTGGAGGGTAATCGCATTCGTGCGATCGCCCCACAATAGCATCAACCAAGCCTAGTGTCGCTAATATCTCTGTTCCACCGGGAATCAGGGAAACAATTCTCACATTACTATCCGTCATCGCTCCACCTCCACAAAACCTGCCGTTACTTCAATTTTCGCAAAATTTGAGTCATTAGGCATCTTTCTCTAGGAGAATTAAGCTTGTTTTAGTAGTCAACACTCAGCAATAAATTAAACTCAGTGTTCGGTATTTGGAAGAGTCTTTCCTAACCCTCAGTCTTTAGACCCAAATTCAAAATCCTATACTACTGATACTACTTAATATAGGATTACTATTTGATTTTTGAACGAAATTAAGTATTGTAGAGTGTGTTAGAACGGAGTTCGTAACGCACTACTATCACAGGTTTGATGCCGTACTCTCCGTGCTAACACATCCTACGTATATTTTCTCCAAATCAAACCGGATTCCTATAGTAGAATTACTTGATATTGAAATTATTTGAAATGCTAATTCTCCCCTGGTAAAAATCACTGGTATGAAGTAACAGAAGCGATGATAAAAATTTAGTTTAAAACTTGTTATCCAAAATCAGAAATTTTAATTAGAAAAAATATATATTCCGGTTATGAAAAACTAGATTAAGTAGTTGTAGTTATACAAAGACAGTTCTACTTTTTCCATAAAACTGCAAGGCAAAATTGTTTCTTCTTGAGGTCAACTAATGCAGGTGGTGTCAGCTAGAGATATTACAGAGCGCAACCAGTCCCAAAAGGCTTTGCAAATCAAAGAAAATCATCGGCGAAAACAAAGTCAGACGCTGGTGCAGTTGGCAAGAAGCAAGACATTTCAGCAAGGTGATCTCAATGCAGCTTTAAAGGAAATCACAAAGGCTGCTGCTCGGACGCTTTCAGTAAAGCGCGTTGGTGTATGGTTATATAATCAAGAACGTTCAAAAATTGAATGTATCGATTTATATAATGTAAGCACCAAGGAGCATAGCTTTGGTAACTCGCTTTCAGAAAAAAATTATCCAGCTTATTTCCAGGCTTTAGAAGAAGAACGTACCATTGCCGTAGATGATGCCATAAACGATAAAAGAACCCAAGAATTAGCCGAGTCCTATCTTTCAGTTTGGGGCATCACATCCGTGCTGGATGCACCAATTTGGTTAGAGGGTTGTTTGATAGGTGTAGTCTGTCATGAACACATAGGCGAAAAACGCCAATGGACTTTAGAGGAAGAGACTTTTGCTGGCTCCATTGCAGATTTTGTGACGCTGGCTATAGAAGCGAAAGAGCGAAACTTCGCACAAGAAGCATTGCGACAGAGTGAAGCGCAATTTCGGGCGATTTTTGAGCGTTCTTCTATCGGCATTGCACTTATAGATATGAAAGCGCAGATAGTCGATACTAATCTGGCACTGTGCGAGATTTTAGGATATAGCCGAGAAGAGTTAGACGGCAAGCGCTTTACAGATTACATTTGCACACAAAGGGGGGATTTAAAACTTTACAAACAACTGACGTCAGGAATTCACACAGACTTAGAGAGAACTTCGAGAGTAGGCTTCCAACCCTCCAAACATCAGGAACAGTTTGTCGAAAGACATCGGATTGAGATGGAGAGACGCTGCCTGCATCAAAATGGTAGTTTAGTTTGGACTCATATCTCTGTTTCTGTTATCCCAGCCAGCAATGGTGAACCTGAGTTTTTTCTAGCGATGATTGAGGACATTACTGAACGTAAGGAAACAGAATTGAAACTTCGTGTTTCTCAAGAAGCAGCAGAAGCTGCTAGTCGGGCAAAAAGTGAATTTTTAGCAACCATGAGCCATGAGTTACGGACACCTCTCAATGCAATTATGGGTTTGTCGCAGTTGTTGCAACAAGAAATAGTTGGCTCTCTCAATGAAAAGCAGAACGAATATGTAAGTTGTATATACAGTAGTGGTGAACATCTGCTGGCACTAATTAACGATATCCTGGATTTATCTAAGATAGAAGCAGATAAAGAGGAACTTTTACTCTCACCTTTGCCAGTGTCAGATTTATGTAATTATGCTATATGGACAGTGCGCGATCGCGCCTTAGAAAAGGGATTGCAACTCACCTGTAAAATTGACGTAGAAGATAATATTTGTATTGGTGATGAGCGGCGTATTAAGCAAATGTTACTCAACTTACTCACTAATGCGATTAAATTCACCTCAGTCGGTCAGGTATCGCTAGTAGTAAAAAATGTATCGCAAGGAATAACATTTACAGTTTCAGATACTGGAATTGGTATAGATTCAAATCAGTTTACATTTTTATTTGAACCATTTAAACAACTTGATAGTCGGTTAAATAGGCAGTATGAAGGTACTGGTTTGGGTTTAGCGTTAACACGCAAATTAGCACGTTTGCATGGTGGAGATGTGACTGTTATATCGACTTTGGGAGAAGGTAGTCAGTTCACGCTATTTCTACCAAATCCAGTGGAGATGCAAACAGAACAAAATAAAGGACAGCAAGATACAGCAACAACATCTTCCCCAGCTACCCCCCAGAATCAAATCATTTTACTTGTGGAAGAAGAAGAAAATGCTGCCATAGTATTGCAAGATTATCTCCAGACAATTGGCTATCAAGTTAAGTGGATAGACAACATAAATAACTTTTTAGAACAAGTGCAAAACCTCCAACCAAATTTAATTTTGTTAGATGTCCAGTTAATAGGTAATGCTAGTGGCTGGGATTTGTTAAATGTTCTCAAACAAGAGCCTTATTTCCCAGATTTGCAGGTAGTGATGATGGGCTTTAGTGAGCTTCCACAGGAGAAGCTTTCTATTGTGCAAGCTGGTGCTAACGACTATCTTATCAAACCAATTCGAGTAGTTCAATTAGAGTCAATATTGACACGATATTTAAATTCTAGCGATTTTCAGATTAACGAAACACCAATTTAGACCGGAGCGATCGCATTCATATTTTTCGTCCCAAATAGGTATTGTAAAATGATGTGAAGCGATAGTTTAACCTTCATCATCCCTTAGGTGTAGCCTAACCCAGGCATCGCTACCATCAATATAAAAGTGTGAAGATTATACAAAGTTCAGTATTTTTATATACATTTATCAATCAATAATGTGAAGACTAAGCAAAGATGTCTCTTTAAGTATAGATATCTAAGTAAATATTTTGTATTTATTGATCATATTGCTAAAAGCTTCAACTCTTGGCGAGTTAATTGTGTCCTCAAAAATCGATTCAGGTAGGTAAAAGTTATGGCAAATATCATTGGAACCAACGGTAATGATACTCTAGTGGGCGACTACTCCGACGAGAATACAATTGACGGTCTAAGGGGGAACGATACCATTACAGGTGGTATAGACAATGATATCGTGACTGGTGGCAGGGGAAACGATACCATCAAAGGCGATATAGGCAATGATATCCTGACTGGTGGCAGCGGCAACGATAAATTTGTTTATGACTTGTACGACGGCATCGATATTATCACCGATTTCGGTGGCGTAGGTAAAGGCTCAAATCCCTCGGCACCAGTCATTGCCGAAGTGGATACCTTGATATTCCAAGATATAACTGCCCAAAATCTGCTACTCATCCAAAATGGTAACAATCTGGAAATTACCTTTGAAGAGGTGGGTGATCTGATTGATAACTATCCGGCTTACTTTAGCGATCCATATTTCGTTGAGACGAAAGTCATCCTGCAAAACTTTACCCTGGAAAACCTAGATAACCTATCAACGCTGGGCAATATCCAGTTTTCTGGGCAAACCAGCATCAGTGATAGCTTTGATGTCGTCAATGCCAACTCCATCCAAGAGAACCCGTTCAACAAGAACACAGTTACCTTTTTTAACGACCTGAATAACTATGTCATCGGCTTTGACAACTCAAATGATGTCATCAATGGTCAGGGCGGTAATGACAGCATCAACGGCAAAAGTGGCAACGACCTGCTGCGCGGTGGTACGGGGAATGATACTCTCACTGGTGATCTGGGGAATGATACTCTCATTGATAATAGTGGCAACAACATCCTCAACGGTGGTGATGGTAACGATACCTTGAATGTTGACAGTTCAACAGGCGATAACCTACTCTCTGGGGACAATGGCAATGATTATCTCTTTGCCTCCTCCAACTATCGCTACCGCTTTTATCCTACTTCAGGGAATAACACCCTCAACGGTGGCGCTGGTGACGATACCTTGAATGTTGACGGTTCAACAGGTGATAACCTACTTTTTGGGGACGATGGCAATGATTATCTCTCTGCCTCTGGTTACTACGACTACTACTACTTCGAGAGATATGAGACTTCAGGGAATAACACCCTCAACGGTGGTGATGGTAACGATACCTTGGATGTTCGATCTTCAACAGGCGATAACCTAGTCTTTGGGGGCGATGGTAATGATTCTCTCAGTTCCTATGCCCTCACAATTAGAGGGAGTCTCTTTGACTCCTCAGGTAATAACACTCTCAACGGTGGCGATGGTAACGATACCTTGATTGTTGGTGGAACAGGCGATAATCTAGCCTTTGGGGGCGATGGCAATGATTCTCTCTCTGTCTATGGCTACTTTGAATCCTTCCAAGAATTCAATAATGTTCCTGGAAATAACACCCTAAATGGTGGCGCTGGTGACGATACCTTGAATGTTGACCTACCACAAAGCGATAACCTTCTAAATGGGGGCGATGGTAATGATTATCTTTTTGTGTCTCGCCAGTATTATTACGACGATGATGGCGTTTTTGGAAATAACACCCTAAACGGTGGTGCTGGTGACGATACCTTGAATGTTAACCTATCACGAAGCGATAACCTTCTAAATGGGGGAGATGGTAATGATTCTCTTTTTTTCTCTCGCCTGTATAATGACGATGATGGTGCTTTTGGAAATAACACGCTAAACGGTGGTGCTGGTAACGATACCTTGAACGTTGACGGTTCAGCAGGTGATAACCTTTTAAATGGGGGCAATGGCAATGATTATCTCTTTGCCTCTCGCTCCTACTACAACTACTACCTTGAAAACGACATCTATAACTACGTCTATGAAGCTTCTGGAAATAACACCCTCGACGGTGGCGCTGGTAACGATAGCTTGAATATTGACAATTCAAGTGGCGATAATCTCTTGGATGGGGGCAATGGCAATGATTCTCTTAGTGCCTCTGGCGCTTCTGGCAATAACACTCTCAAGGGTGGTGCTGGGAGTGATTTCCTGAAGGGTGGGAACGGTAATGATACCCTCTATGGAGGAAATGGTGCTGATACCTTTGCTTTCAATAGTTATAATGAAGGCGTTGATAGTATTTATGACTTCAACGCAAATAATGAATTTATTCAGGTATCGCCTGCTGGTTTTGGTGGGGGGTTATTAAAAGGTTTCCTCTCTGCTAGGGAGTTTACCCTTGGAACATCTGCAACCACGATCGCTCACCGATTTATCTATGATGACACTACAGGTGCATTGTACTTTGACCAAGATGGCAGTCGAGGTGGGTTTACTCAGGTAAAATTTGCACAACTATTTGGTGGAGTGTCACTAACTAACAACGATTTTTATGTGATTGCTTGATCGTGATGAGCGTTTGATGATTCTAGCCAGATAAAAATAAGAAATTATGCAAATACGAGATGCCTATAATAGCATCTCGCATTCGACTTATTAATTGCGATCGCTGAAAATTCTTCTGATTCTCTAACTATTCTCAATCCTGAATTCTGACGCCTCGGCGGAGCTTCTGCGGCTTTGCTCCTAAATTCTTACAAGTGACCTACCTACACCGCCTGAGTACAGGTCGGTTTGAATTGTGGATAAGTGAAAGTCTTATATTGACCTTTACCCTTGAATCTAGGCTTACCGCTACGCTTACCATTAGCGTCACCTTTTAGCCATCGGTCAAAAGCTATCTCAACTTTTTTTGGTACTTCCTGTAGTACTTGAGAGTGAATATTTTTGTACCAAGGACGGACTTTCTTTAGCTGGGTTAGCGTTGCCTGTTGACTAAAGCGATTAGGCTTATCTTTAAGTTCTCGAATATGACAAACAATTAGAGAACATCTATCTATTGGACATCGGTTCATCTCGTACCATTCAAACCTTTGAGCAAGTTGATAATTGTACTGGCAACGCAGCATATCTAACGTGTTGTCAATAGCCTGAGCTTGCAATGCAGTTGGTTTTAATCGGTACTGATAGGATGTTCTCACTTGTTCGACTAGATAAGTGTTACTCTTTTAGTATACGCTGATTTGGCTATAGCTACAAAAAATTATGAACTTGATTTGGCTTACGCTCAATATCGGTCTACTGACAGTCGTCAACTCACTCGCATTCATCCCACGCTCCGTCTAGTGAGACGTGGGACTTCTGCTGAAATTAGTTAAACTTTGCTCAACCACTCATTCTCCTCTGGGTCTTTAAACAGTGAAGTACTGAGGTAGCGTTCACCGAAGCTGGGCTGTATCATCACGATTAGGCGACCTGCATTTTCTGGCCGTTGTGCTACTTGAATAGCAGCATACAACGCAGCACCAGTAGAAATCCCCGATAGCAATCCTTCTTCTTTTGCTAGACGACGGCTGTAAGCGATCGCTTGCTCATCCGCTACCTGAATCACTTCATCCACCAATTCTGAACGGTAAATTGCTGGGACAAATCCCGCGCCAATACCTTGAATTTTGTGAGGCCCTGATTTACCGCCTGCTAATACTGGGCTATTGCTTGGTTCAACTGCGATCGCTTGAAAACTTGGCTTCCGTTTTTTAATAACTTCGGCAACTCCGGTAATCGTCCCACCAGTACCCACTCCCGCCACGAGAATATCTACCTCTCCATCGGTATCATCCCAAATTTCTTCTGCCGTGGTTAGGGCGTGAACTTTCGGGTTAGCGGGGTTGCGGAACTGCTGCAACATATAAGCATTGGACGTTTTAGCGACAATTTCCTCTGCATGAGCGATCGCTCCTCGCATCCCTTCTACCCCTGGCGTTAACTCTAGTTGAGCGCCATAAGCTTTGAGCATGGATCGTCTTTCATGGCTCATTGTGTCAGGCATTGTTAGAATAAGATGGTACCCCTTGGCGGCTGCTACCATCGCCAGCGCAATTCCTGTATTTCCAGAAGTCGGCTCTACTAAAACAGTTTTTCCAGGGTGAATCAAGCCTGCTTCCTCCGCCGCTTCCACCATACTCGCACCAATCCTGTCTTTGACAGAAGATGCTGGATTCATGCTTTCTAGCTTCACCACAATCTGAGCAACCGCTCCTGAAGCTTGGGGAATCTTATTTAATTGAACTAAAGGAGTTCGGCCGATTAACTCTGTGATATCTTTGGCTATCCGCATGTAGGTACTCCGTCGTGTCTAAATATAATACATTGGACTTTGCTGTGCGCGAGTCTCTCTTTCCTGGCACAAGTCTTGGAGTGTATAACGACCCAAAACTTCAATTGAGGCAGCGTTAGCTTGCTCCCAAACTTCATAAACCAGAGTCTTTTCCAGAGTCGGAGAGTCAGAGGTATCTTTCTCTTTCCGCTCGCCTTCTACCAAAGTGACAATTTCAAGTATTGTAATCTGCCAAGGTTCACGAGCTAAAACGAAACCTCCTTTAGAGCCGCGTTGACTCTGCACCACACCAGCACGCCGGAGGTTGGTCAAAATTTGTTCCAAATAGCGCTCAGGTATGGGTTGCTTGGCAGTGATCTCACTCATGGTTAGAGGAAGCTTTTTCCCGTGGTGGCTTGCTAGTTCTAAGAGTGCCAGCAGCGCGTATTCCACTTTGGAAGACAAATCCAAGAGAGCGTAGTTTTGGCTATTCAAGGCTGTACTCAACATACTACGGTAAATTGGGGGACTTCTCGCAGTTTAAGCGAAATTTATTTTTCTCAAAGTGTGGAATGTGATAGCATCCCACTTATTACCCGCAAAAACACTCTATCCTATCGGCTTACCGTAGATTATTATCCTACACAATTCCTATAAATGACCTGATCTTTTAGTGGGAATTATTCTGAGTTTCTGTTTTCAGAACCTCACTTACTAACGAAAACCTTAACAGAGTATGCTACTAACTGATTTGCGAACCATTTTTGAGCGTGACCCAGCAGCCCGTAACTGGCTAGAAGTATTGTTCTGTTACCCTGGACTCCAAGCTTTAGTGTTTCATCGATTAGCACACTGGCTGTATAAAATTGGTATTCCCTTTATACCAAGGCTCATCTCTCATATTAGTAGGTTTTTAACCGGAATTGAAATTCATCCTGGGGCATTAATTGGCCAGGGAGTGTTTATAGACCACGGGATGGGAGTAGTGATTGGCGAGACTGCGATCGTGGGCGATTATGCCTTGATCTATCAAGGTGTTACCCTTGGCGGGACTGGGAAAGAAAGCGGCAAACGCCATCCAACTTTAGGCTCTCATGTAGTTGTGGGAGCGGGTGCAAAGGTCTTGGGAAATATTCAAATTGGCGATCGCGTCCGTATTGGAGCAGGTTCTGTGGTGTTGCGAGATGTCCCCAGTAACACTACTGTAGTGGGGATTCCAGGGCGCGTGACTCGTCAGAACAACTCGTCTACCAATGTTCTGGATCATGATAAAGTACGCGACGTAGAAGCTGAAGTCATCCGCGCTTTATTTGAACGCGTCAAGGCTCTAGAGAAACAATTCGAGGAGTTGCAAGAATCAAGTTTGTCCCCAACTGAGCTTGACAACGAACCAACCGACAACCCTAAGAGCAATAATTCTGATGGGATAATTGAAGATTTTCTTGATGGTGCGGGAATTTAATTTTGGGCATTGGGCATGGGGCATTGGTTGTGGGGCATGGGGCATGGGGCATTGGGCATTGGGCATGGGGTATTGGGCATTAGGCATTGGTTATTAATTCTCCTCATCTCCCTCATCTCCCCATTCCCCACTCCCCACTCCCCACTCCCCTCTTTAAAATATTCATAGCCTCTGAGAACCTGATATAAATATAATACTACGGTTAATTTATCGGAGAATAGTCTTATATATTATGGTAGCTTTGTACACAAGTTTATCTAGCTCAAGTAATAATACTAAAGAAGTTTTTGCCCGTAGGTCATTTTTACCAGAGCATGAAAACGGACTTTGGAAGATTGAAACGGGTTTTATCAGGACTTTTACTTATCTGGAAGATGGTACAACCGTCGCGCTGGGATTGTGGGGCCCTGGAGATGTCGTTGGTAAGGCTTTGTCAAAATTAGATCCTTACCAAATGGAATGCCTAACTAAAGTAGAGGCGACGGTCTTACCTCTAGAGGAATGGACTCAACTAACAGAAACTCTACTTACCCATATCCAACAGGCTCAAGAATTGATGGTTATTCGTAGCCATAAAAAAGTTGAAACTATGCTGCTCAAGCTATTGGCATGGTTATCCAAAAAGTTTGGTTCAGAAGTTGAAAAAGGACGTTTAATAGATATGCGTCTGACTCACGAAGACCTGGCGGAAATGCTCGGTTCAACTCGTGTGACTATCACTCGTATTCTTGGACAGTTTGAGCAAGAGGGCCTGATTGCTCGTCTTTCCTTGCATCGAATTGTGCTGCGAGAAGAAGAAATTTGGTACTATGAAATTTAGATTATTTCAGCAAAACCAGCCATCGCCGTCAGCATTCGGCTTACCCACAATTCTCAGATTCAGGGATTCCAGGTAAGCCAGACCACTAGAGATTTGTGACACTGTTCCCCGCAATTCAATGTCAAAGTATCCTTCTTGATCTGTATTTGGTTGTAGCATAGCTTTAGTAATATTAACTACCAAGCCGTAAGCAGAAATTAACTGCGAAATCACAGGCGCTTGCAGATAGCATTTAGGAATATATATCCGCAGCCGAATCTGGGTGATTTGGCTTTTTGTGTAAACTGAAGAAACCAGTGATAATCTGGTTTGGGAATTGTGACGGTTATTTAATGCTGCCATTGGGTAGTGACTATTTTGTGAATTAGCGTAGGCGTAGCCCGTCGTATACATCGCTATAAACGCTAGACAAATCTAGCCAAATTGGTAGCCCCAGTTTTTCTAAATAACTCAGGCTAGAGTAGAGTTGCTTTGTTCTCCCCCATAAATCCAAATCAAACCAGCCGTCATCTTCGGTATCGGGTTGGAGTCTAGCACTGGTGATATTGACTGTTAGTCCATAACGAGAAACTAACTCGGAAATCACTGGTTCTTCGTAATAAGATTTTAAGACGCACACTTGCAAGCGCAATCGACTGGTTTGACCGAGAGAAATCCATTGCTGGAATTGTTCTTGCCATTGATTTTTTAGCCATGCAGAGTCTTTGGGACTCATGCTAGCTGGATGTGGGAAAGTTAAAGAGTGTTGGTTGGGTTGAATGTGGTTAGCGATCGCTAATTCCAGCAAATTCACTCCCAATCCTTGCAAGTAAGTTAGACTATTTGTCAGTTTTTGAGGATTTCCCGAAAGTTCCAAGTCAAACCAGCCATCGCTGTCACTGTCAGATATCAAGGATGCGGCTTTGATATTAACGGTTAAATCATAACGAGACACCAGTCGAGAAATTACAGGTTGCCTATGATACCTCTGAGGCACAAGAATTCGACTGTGGACTGAAGCGGGTTCTACAGATTTACTCTGAGACATCAGATTAATTCCCAATAGCGATGCCTACAGGGGACTGTGCCTACGCAATCTTTAGGTTCGGCAGAGAATTTTGCTAATGCCGTACCCCTGCAACTCAACTGTGCTTCCATGAATGTCAGCCTCATAGAGATTTTCATATTTCTGGCTTCTATTAAACTACGGTAACACTATCGATTTTACGCATTTATTCTTATGCAAAGCAACGTATCACAAAGTTTGCAAAAAAGCAATGTGTAAATGCACGTAACTATGCTCAGTTTATTTGGAGTATTATAGCACTACTGTTGACAATTCACTATATCTGTAGTATATATATGACGTAATAATATTAAAGTGTTTCCACAGCTTGAAACGCAATTTTAAGGTTTTTTAATCGAAAGTAATTGATTGGCTAGTGGGCGATCGCATATATCAGTAAACCAAAAAGTTTTTCTCCAGAGAGCGATCGCTAAATATTTTCTTTTATTACTATGAAAAAATAAAATATTTGTAGGTTGGGTTAAACAAAGTGAAACCCAACCTACGCTTAGATTTATAAAAACTAATCACAAACATTAGTTTCTGATTTTTATCTCGTGAGAGTCATAAAAAAGCGTTAGTAAGCCCAAAGTAATTTAATTTCACCTGCCTTTGAGTTTACCAATCACTTGCTTTAGTGTCATCCCAGACTTCCAATTCCAAGTCGCGGAGATAACTTAACCCGCTCTGAATTTGTGCATCTGTTCCTTGTAATTCCAGGTCAAACCAACCATCACCGACAGCATTCGCTCCCAACATGGCTGCGGTGATATTCACAGTCAGTCCATAGTCAGATACCAGGCGAGAAATTACAGGTTCCTGGTGATAGTCTTTGGGAATTCTTAGTAGAATCCGTTTGTTAGTAAGTGTATTGTCAGTAGCCATATCTGAATTATTTCAATCCCTGATAGGGATTGGTACAGAACTACTCTTAACCTTAGCGGTAATTTCCTGATAGGTACTAAGTAGATCGTACCATGTCCCATGATTTGCTTGTATCCTATTCACAGGATAACTATAATCTCTTAATTTTTCTATTCAACATCTTTAATGCGGGTTTTCCGTTCTAAAAGCTCCTTCAGTACTAAGGTTACTACTGCTAGCAACGCTAACAGTACAGCCGCAGAGAAGGCAGCTTCGGTTTCATATTGTTTGTAAGCGTCTTCTACAAACAGTGGTAGGCTCTGGGTTTGGTCAGCAATGTTGCCAGATACCACCGAAACCGCGCCGAATTCACCCATTGCTCTGGCATTGGTCAAAATTAAACCATAGAGTAAACCCCAACGGATACTAGGCAAGGTGACGCGCCAAAATATTTGCCAATCTTTCGCACCTAAAGTTCTAGCAGCTTCTTCTTGATCCTTGCCAAATTCCTCTAAAACAGGAATTACTTCCCGCGCCACAAAGGGCATACTTACAAACGCTGTAGCCAGCACCATACCTGGAAAGGCAAAGATAATTTTGATATCATGAGCCTGGAGCCAAGGCCCAAACCAGCCATTGCGACCGTAAAGTAGCACAATCATCAATCCTGCAACTACGGGCGAGATGGAAAAGGGCAGGTCAATAATGCTCAAAACTACAGCGCGTCCGGGAAATTTATGACGAGCGATCGCCCAAGCTGCACATAAACCAAATACCGTATTTAAAGGTAGAGAAATCACAGCTAATAACAGTGTTAACCAAGCTGCATGGAGAAAAGCTGGGCGCAACAGGTTGGATAAAAACGGCCCAGTTCCTTTGCTGAAGGCTTGCACAAAAACGTTAATTGCCGGGATATATTGAACTAAAGCTAAATAGGTGATCGCTATACCAATTAAAAGTATTGGTACCCAACTCTTCTGCTCTTTCGGTTTGGCTATATCTGTATCAGATGCAGATGAGTGAAAACTTGGCTTATCTACTGTCATATCGCCTTGCCCATGCTTGTAAGAAATTAATTGCCAATAGTAGTACCAATGAAATGGATAGTAAAACTATGCCAATTACTGTTGCACCAGAATAGTCATACTGCTCTAACCGTTGGAAAATCAACACAGGTGCGATCAAATCTTGGAATGGCGTATTGGAAGAGATAATTACAGTCGAACCATATTCCCCAACTGCACGGGAGAAACCCAAGGCAACACCAGTTAAAATTGTCGGAAATA
Organism: Nostoc commune NIES-4072; assembly: GCF_003113895.1. NCBI lineage: Bacteria > Bacillati > Cyanobacteriota > Cyanophyceae > Nostocales > Nostocaceae > Nostoc > Nostoc commune. Next base: position 4,748,690 of record NZ_BDUD01000001.1, read on the forward strand.
AAGGTGGCAAAATCACTTTCCAAAAGGTCTGCCATTGAGAAGCACCCAGACACCAAGCGGCTTCTTCAATTTCATGTTCCATTTCCTGAAGCACGGGTTGCACAGTTCTCACGATAAAAGGTAGTGAGATAAATATCATTGCCACTGCTACTCCCGTGCGGGTAAAGGATACCTTAATTCCCAGTGGTGCTAGTAGCGAACCTATCCAACCATTATCGCTGTAAACTGTTGCCAATGTTAACCCTGCTACCGATGTTGGTAGTGCAAAGGGTAAATCCACTGTGGCGTCAATCAAGCGTTTGAAGGGAAAGTCGTAGCGAACCAAAACCCAGGCAATTAGAGTACCAAATACGCCATTGAGCAAGGCTGCAAAGATTGCTGTAAAAAAAGTGACATTGTATGTTGCTAATGCTACATCACTGGTTGCGATCGCCCAAAATCTCGCTGGAGGTTCCGTACTTGCTTTCAGGAACATGGCAATTATGGGGATAAACAACATCACTGTCAGGTATCCTATGGTGATTCGCCAAGTCCAAGGAACCCGCCCCAATTTCTTCCAAAACGGTGTTTTGCGTTCAACTTCGAGAGACGGAGATACAGTTGTCATAGTCAAAAATTCAAAAATTGAAATTCACAAGAAGTTTTGGCGTTGCTGATTGGGATATGAAAAATAATTTTGCGTCATTTTAAAATCTTTGTAGAGACGTTGCAATGCAACGTCTCTACATCTCGATTTATACCTCGATTCAGCAAGACCGAAGTTTTTCGTCATTAGTTGGTCTTTTTGTTCACCGACCATTAACAAATGACAAATGACAAATGACAAATGACTAATTACCTTTTCTTGGCTTGAATCTGGTCAAAAATCGCTCCCTCTGCGAAGAACTTCTGATTGATTCCATCCCAACCGCCGAAGTCTGCAACTGTACCTAAAGTTTTCACCTTAGGAAATTTGTCTGCTACTTCCTTACTTAGGGTCAAAGTATCATCCACTGGCCGGAATCCCAATTTTGCAAATTCCTGTTGAGCCTCTGGAGTATATAGATATTTGACAAAACCTTCGGCAACTTCACGCGTACCGTGCTTATCAACATTTTTATCTACCACTGCGATGGGATTATCGATAGATATATTGACATCAGGGATGATCGCAGTTAATTTTTCACCCTTTTGTTCTGCCAAGATAATCTCATTTTCATAGTTAATCAGGGCATCACCTTGACCCTGCTTAAAAAAGGCATCAGTAGCTTCACGGGCATCTTTAGTTAACAAGGGCACATTTCTGTACACTTTGGTAACAAATTCAGTCGCTTTAGCATCATCTCCACCAGTTTTAATTACTGAATTCCAAAGAGCTAAGAAATTCCAGCGAGCAACTCCTGATGTTTTAGGATCAGCAGTAATTAGTTTGATACCGTCCTTAGATAAATCTTGCCAAGTCTTGATGTTTTTCGGATTGCCTGGACGGGTGACTAATGCTGCCACTGATTTAGAAACAATCCCATTATTAGGAACTTCTTTTTCCCATCCTGGCTGAATCAATCCAGCCTTCTCAATCTTTGAGGTGTCTCCAGCTAGTGCCAAGTGAACAACATCTGCTTCCAAACCATCGATAACGGCGCGAGTTTGGGAACCAGATCCGCCATAGCTTTGCTTGAAGACGACAGTTTGGTTATGATCTTTCTTCCACTGTTCTACAAATTTAGGAATAATTGCTTCGTGAGCCGCTTTGGTAACTGCAAAGGAAACCAGAGTTAGTTCAACATTATCTTTACTTGCTGCCACAGGGCTGGCAGCAGGGGTTTCAGAGGAAGGATTACTCGCTGTTCCACCAGAGCAGGCGGCAAGCGCCAAACTCAATACAGTCCCTACCAAAAAGAGTGATACAAAGCTTTTGAGCGAATTTAGTCTGAACCGATACGTTCTATGTTTAACGTAGATGCGTTTGCGGAGCGTCTCGCAGAGAAGCAGCTTGTCATAAGACATCGCTTGTAACCTTTTTAGTGGGCGTTGCCACAAACTCATTTTATTTCCTCCGCTAAATCTACAAATAATTGATGGGAATACAGTTATTAGTGTTTATCATACTGGATAATTCCATGTATCTAGTTGCAAACACTAACAAACCTCACATTCTTTATCAAGAATATGGTGATTTTAGCAGTTTTGTGAACAATTACAATGCTTTTACTTTTAACTATCAATTTATCATCACAATTCGCTACCTAGTAAATCCAGCAAATTGCTTCATTTAGTTATTAGTCCCAGAGAAACCACGCCCACTTTTTGACATAGTTTGAATTAGTCTGATATCATTGGTTTTTTTCGCCTAGAAAGGGCGAGGTATGTACCAAAAAGTTATCAAAAATAAAACCCATCTAGAAAGTATCTATATCTAAATGGGAAAATTTCTGGTTAATTTGTGAATTCGCCAACAGGATCAGATTCTTAACTAAATGCATATTTCAGGGGTAGTCCATCCTGAAAAACTAGTAATTCTCCAGGTTGGATTTGTGTCCAAACTTCGTTGTCAGTAAGGGGTGTGGTGGCAATGACAGCGACGCGATCGCGTTCTGTAGTCACCTCCCGAAAATCTACAGTCATGTCTTGGTCAATTAAATGGGCAGCTGCAAAAGGCGCTTGGCGGACAATGTAGCTGAGTTTGGTTGAACAATAAGCAAAAAAGTGGACTCCATCTGATAATAAGTAATTAAATATACCCACGTTTGCAATTACAGCAGTAATTTCTTGCAACACAGGGTACAGTTCCTTTATGTCAGGCTTACCTCCAGGAAAGCGCGATCGCAATGTTTCTAAGATCATACAGAATGCTTTTTCGCTATCTGTATCACCTACGGCTTGATAAAATCCCAAATTTTCTGGTTCAAAATTTGGCAAATTACCGTTGTGGGCAAACACCCAATATTGACCCCACAATTCTCTGCGGAAAGGATGACAGTTGTGTAAGGCAACTTCACCCTGAGTAGCTTTACGGATATGGGCAATAACATGGGTTGAGTGGATGGGATAACTCCGCACAAACTCTGCGATAGGAGAAGCAACAGAAGGTTGAGCGTCTAAAAACATTCGACATCCCTTTCCTTCAAAGAAAGCAATGCCCCAACCATCGCTATGATCATCCGTTTTTCCTCCCCGTGCAGAAAACCCTTCAAAAGAAAAGCAAATATCCGTTGGAACATTGCAATTCATTCCGAGCAATTGACACATGGATGTTGTCGCTCTCAATTTTTGACTACGGCCTCAGGATCAAGATACTTCAGAATGCTCATTGATTCTGGAGCGATCGCTTCAATCTTAGAATTGAAAGCTGAGATATTCCAAATGATCCCTAAAAATAAAGAATCTGCTTCAAGTGAGCAATATGACACTAATCTTAAAACATTTGCTGTAAATATTGCTCATAGCCTAATTCTTCTAGTTTTGCTTGTTTTGCAATTACTGATTCACATAACGTTTGGCGATATTGCTGCACTTTGTCTAACAATTCTGGTTGATGAGTTGCGAGGATTTGTACTGCTAAAAGTCCGGCATTTTTGGCATTACCGATCGCCACTGTTGCTACTGGAATACCCGCAGGCATTTGTAAAATAGAATACAAAGAATCAACGCCTTGTAAGTTACGAGTAGGTACAGGAACACCAATAACAGGAAGTGGAGTTAAAGAGGCTACCATTCCCGGCAGATGTGCTGCACCACCAGCACCAGCAATAATTACCTTAATACCGCGTTGGTGTGCAAATTGAGCATATTGCACCATGCGTTCTGGGGTACGATGAGCAGAAACGATCGCCACTTCGATTTCAACACCAAATTCTTCACAAACTGCGATCGCGTCCTTCATGGTGGGCAAATCGGAATCGCTGCCCATGATAATACCAACTAAGGGAGTCATAGAATTTTGGATTTTGGACTTTGGATTTTGGATTTTGGATTAATTGCCGATTGTTCCATCTAAAATCGGGTCAGGTTTAATTATTCCCTAGCCAGTGTGATGACCAAAGCAACACAAAATCCTGTAGATATTATCAATGCTAGAGTACCTGGTTACAAAGATTTGCAGATGCTCTTGGTTAACCAAGAAGGCATAATTGAAGAAATCTTGCCAATGGGTACGGTAGGGATGCACAGATGTACGTCCCTACTAGATGTTGGTGGTGACTGGATTTCTCTAGGCGGCGTTGATTTGCAAATTAACGGTGCGTTGGGTTTGGCATTTCCCGAATTGACGGCTGAAAATGCTCATGTACTCCAAAAAATCTCACAATTTTTGTGGGATGTTGGGGTAGATGGATTTTTACCTACACTTGTCACAACTTCAGTCGCAAATATTCAGCGATCGCTTGCTATTATTGCTGAGGTTATTCCCACTCAAAATGCTGGTGCCAGGATTCTTGGAGTACATTTAGAAGGCCCCTTTTTGAATCTCCAAAAGCGCGGCGCACATCCAGCAGAGTACTTGTTACCCTTAACAATCGATCAGGTAAAGCGGGTTTTGGGTAATTATGCTCATGTTGTGAAAATCATCACCTTAGCACCGGAGTTAGATCCCACTGGCGAAGTCATTCCATATTTGCGTTCTCTGGGAATTACTGTCAGTTTAGGGCATTCTCAAGCAACAGCTGCCCAAGCGCAACGTGCCTTTGAGGAGGGTGCAACGATGGTAACTCATGCTTTCAACGCCATGCCAGCACTACATCACCGCGAACCAGGATTATTAGGGGCAGCAATTACCCATCCTAATGTAATGTGTGGTTTTATTGCTGATGGTGAACACGTTTCGCCCACGATGCTGCAAATTTTACTTCGCGCTAGTAATTACGAAAAAGGGCTGTTCCTCGTCAGTGATGCCCTTTCACCTTTAGGGCTACCCGATGGGGTGTATCCTTGGGATAGTCGGCAAATTGAAGTTAAAAATGGTACGGCACGACTGGCGAATGGCACTTTGTCGGGGACGACTTTACCTTTGTTAGTGGGAGTGCAGAATTTGGTGAAGTGGGGAATTTGTGACGTAGAAAGTGCAATTTTACTAGCTACTAATGCACCTAGAAAAGCGATTGGTTTACCAGAAATTGTCAAGAGTCAACCCGCTAATTTATTACGCTGGCATTGGGATAAGACTACAAAAGAATTAACTTGGCAACGTGTTCTCAGCACAGAGATGGTGAAGAAGGGAGGAGGTTGGAATTTATCTGTTACTCTCAACACCATCTAATTCCAAACTTGGGAAAAGAAAAAAGGGAAAGGGTTTTTTATCGCTAAGGATTAATTGCTGTGATAACGATAAAATTCCTACCTTCTTCAATGCCTCATTCTCACTGATTATTCAGGCAATGAATGCATTGACATTCCTGTTGCATCAATACGGTTCGGATAAGCTCTTGAGGCAAGAGGGTATATAGGGTATATCTTCAGGCATTCTTTTCTTCCCCTGCTTCTCTTCTCCCCCTGCTCCCTCTGCCTGCCTTAACCAAGAAATTCCTTAACCGAACGGTATTGCTCTAGGGGCTTGTTTAAGTTGCTAATTAGCTAATTGCAGGTTAATAGCATGTTAATTATATGTTTTTTGCTTGCTGTCATCTCCCCTTAGAGCGATTGCCTAAATAAAATTAGTATTATAATTTACTATTAGTTACATGATTTCATTGAATTACATCAAGTCATGGAGAGAAGTAGATGACAGTTGTCAACGGCAATTTTGAGGTTGGTACTTTCAGCAATTGGCGAACTATCGGTGATACCAGGATTGAGACAGCAGCTTTGGGAACTGGTACTAGCGAAGGCACTTTTCAAGCCTTACTTACCACTGGTGCTAGCGCTTCTGGGGGTTCAGTTGAGCAATCAGATTTGGAAGAATTTCTCAATTTCTCATCTGGTCTGTTGGATAATCTAGGTAATGGAGATGCGACAGAAGGTTCTGCAATTAAACAAACTTTTACAGCCAATGCTGGCGATGTCTTGACTTTTGATTGGAACTTCTTGACTAATGAGGCAACTCCATCTTCTTTCAACGATTTTGCGTTTTTTGGCGTCAGTCCTTTTGCTTTGGAATTAGCAGATACTAATTCGAGCGGTTTTTTCGGCACTTCAGCCGTCAATTTTAGTCAAGAAACAGGGTTTCAAACTATTTCTGTTGGCATTGCTCAAACTGGAACCTACACTTTAAATTTTGGGGTTGTAGATGTTGGCGATGCTAGTGTTGATTCGGCACTAATAGTTGACAACATCCAAGTTCTGTCCTTGGGTAGCATTGCTTCAAACAATGATGTCCTATTCGGAGCCACAGGTTTTGTGGGTGAGTCACCCTTGAGTAGTTCTGCAATTACTAATGTTGAACAGCTTACTAGCAGTAACGCCATAGGCACAGGGAGAGACACGACTTTCTAATGACCAATGATTCGATTTCCCCACGGCTTTTTATGGAAACTAGCAAAGCCATGTTTTCATAAAAAGCCGTGGGATGAGTTAATTTGCAATAAAACCAGGGGGCGGGTTGCGCCTACGCATTCCGAAATACTCATTACCCACCATCAAATTTCAAAAACTTTTTCCCAGTAAAGAGTAAGAAAACTGCAAAGATTCCCCCACCATAATTAAAAATTTGGTGGGGGAATCTTTGCCGCAATCAGTTTAACTATGCAGGGTTAGGTTGGGTTCGGCTTTGAAGTAGCTGGATAATTGCAGCTTTTTGTAAGATTCCAACTAAGGCACCATTCTCACGAATCACAGTAAGCACAGATAGCTTTTGTTGTTCGAGTAACTGCATGACTTCCAACAAAGGTTGATCGGATTGAACTGTGGTAGATTCGGTAATTGGTTGCATGACTTCTTTTACTTGAGTTTGTGACCACAGTGCTGTTGGGATGGTTCGTAAATTATCAATAGCGATCGCACCTACTAATTGTCCATCATCATCAGTCACCAAGAACCGATGCCAGTTTTGCCCACTTATAACTCGCTCATCGGCGAACTCTCTTAGGGTAAGATTACCAGATACAATCGGGCTATCATGAGTTACAGCATCTTCAGCAGTCAAACCTGTGAGTTTTTCTTGCACTCTAGCAAATTGAGCCGAATTACCAGCATTTCGCAACAAGAAGAAACCAATTAACAAGTTCCAGAAGTTACCGGCGCTGCCAAATAAGACTAGGGGAAGTACACCTGAAAGAATTGCTACCCAACCAAAGATTTGCCCAACTCTACTAGCAAAGGTCACACCTTTATAAGGATTGCCTGTAATTTTCCAAACCAAAGCTTTCAGTATATTTCCGCCATCTAATGGCAAGCCAGGAATCAGGTTAAACAGGGCTAATGCCAAGTTAACAGAAGCTAAAACACCTAGAATTGCAGCTGACGGCCCTGATGCAGTAGTAGTAACACCAATAGCTGTAACGATACCGCACAAGAGTAAGCTAACTAAGGGCCCGGCGATCGCTACCCAGAAAGCTTCACCTGGGGTTTTTGACTCTTTTTCTAAACTAGCTAAACCGCCAAATATAAACAGAGTAATAGATTTGACATCAATACCCTGACGAATCGCAACAAAACTGTGGCCTAATTCATGGGCGACGACAGAGGCAAATAACATCAGCGCTGTCATCAATCCCAGTAGCAAAGCTAATCCCGCAGACAATTGGGGAAATTGTGCCGCCAGTCCACTGCTATAGCTCCAAGTTACTAAACCTAGAACTAAAAACCATGACGGATGGATATAGAAGGGAATTCCGAAGAGATTACCAACGCGAATTGTGCCATTCATGTCGTTCACCTTTGATTTCAGCTTCGAGAGGTTTACTTTCGTCCTTCTCGATGTCTTTAGTGTAACGAAAGGTTAAGAGATTTTAATCTTTCTAACGGTAGTGGTGTCCGTCTGTAAAGGTGCGGTTATTGGTAATATTGGCAGCATCCCAAGTAACTCTCACTACCTCTCTATTGCCAATCATGATTGCATACGTTAGTGGGGGTGGTAAGTTTTACCCGTGACATTTCTATCAAAATTAAGGTGAAACGGCTGAAAGGGAAAAGGAAAAGGTTTTGAAGACATCCTTTACCTTTTCCCTAAGCACAAGCAAGATGAAGATTACTTATCAGAACCGTATTCGGGTGACTCTTTGGCTTAGGCATCCACCTATAGTGCAATTGCCTCAATATGCTGAGAAATTTTCTGCAACATAGGGGCAATTACATCAGCAGGGACAGGACGGCTGAAGTAGTAACCCTGTCCTTCGTCACATCCCTGCATTTTCAGGTAGTCAAGCTGTTCTTGGGTTTCTACTCCCTCTGCCGTGATACTCAACCGGAGGCTTTTTGCGAGGGCAATAATGGCATCGGTGACGGCAGCGCTATCAGGATTGGACACGACATCTTGCACAAATGACTGATCAATTTTCAGTATATTCACAGGAAACCGCTTCAAGTAGCTCAGGGAGGAATAACCAGTGCCGAAGTCGTCTAGAGCCAACCATATACCGAGTTCTCGTAATTGTTTTAAGGTTTTGACTGATCGCTCAATGTTACCCATTAAGAAGCTTTCTGTTACTTCCAGTTCCAGATCGGATGCTTGGAGTTCAGTTTTTTCAAGAATTTGATTGATGATCTCAACCAGATACGGTTGTTCAAACTGTCGAGATGACAGGTTCACAGACATCCTAATTGGGGTAAATCCAGCAAGCTGCCAAGCACGGTTTTGGGCGCAAGCAGTTCGCAAAACCCATTCGCCAATTTGTACGATCGCACCATTGGCTTCTGCAATCGGAATAAACTTTGCTGGCGAAATCATGCCTAAAGTAGGATGCTGCCAGCGAATCAACGCTTCCACAGCTGTAATTTGTCCGCTATGTAAATCAATCAGAGGTTGATAATAAACCACCATTTCGTTGCGCTCAAGCGCCCCATGTAATTCATTTTCTAATGTCAGTCGCTCCTGCAACTGAGTATTAATTTCTGGCGAATAGAATTGGTATTGGCTACGCCCTTGCTGCTTTGCCTGGTAAAGTGCTATATGAGCCTGTTGCAAAAGTTGGTCTACGCTATTGCGCTCATTTAGGTCATTAATTGTAATCCCAATGCTGGCAGTGATATGAATCAAGTTATCCCCAGCAGAAAAAGGTTTGCTCAGGGTACTCAACAGCACCTGAGATAGCTTAATCACACTTTCAAAAGAATGAATTTCTGTTCGGACAAGGGCAAATTCATCTTTGCTCAAATGGGCAAGAATATCTGTTTGTGCCATGCAGGTTGATAACCTCTGGGCAACTGCTCTTAACAACAAATTTATTGCCTCATGCTCCAACCCATGACTTATCCCAGTGAAATCATCAATACTTAGCAAAAAGACAGCTACCAGGCGCTGGTTGTTTTCAGGTTGGGATAGAATTTCACGGAGGCGATCGCAGAATAAATCACGATTGGGTAATCCAGTCAGGTCATCATAATTAGTGATGTAGTGAATTAACTCATCTAATTTGTGAAGAGTTTGTGAGGTATCCGCCATCAATGTACCCGCTTCATCAGCAAATTCTGTGGGCAATTCAGGTAGAGCTTTGGTGTTCAGATAATTTTGCAATGTAGCAGATGTCAAAATGACCGGTTTGAGGAGATGGTTTAGCGCATAGAGGGTGATAGCCGTACCCACTAACGTCGCTAACAGAGCAATAATCATAACTCGCGCCGCCATCTCTAAAGAATAGGAGTTTGAGATAACGAAACTCAAAAGTAAGGTCAAAAGTGGTACGTGAGTGCCCAAAAATGCCACCAACATGATTTTAGCGGTGTAACTTTTCTTGAGCCATCTGAAATTAGCTAGGAACGAGTAGAGGTAGAGCTTGTGATTGAGGTTCATAAATAATATTTGATAATTGGCTAATTAGTTCCGAGCTATCCTGACAAAAAAGGATTTTTTATTCTCTAGTGAAATTAGCTCTCATGTAACCCAACCCTGATCAGGTTATATATTATGCTTCCCAATTTAGTTTTCTAGTTGATATATATAACGATAAAGTTTGTGTAAAAATTATTTTTTAAGTAACTTCAGCATTAATACGTAACTGGATTGATTGTTATTTTATTAATATTTATTAGTTTGTTTTTATGTAATATCAAAGCAAATATAGGATTCCGGCTTGAATTTTGAAAGCATACTGAGGTTCAAAACTAGTTTTTGACCCCTCTTTATTCTCATTTTGTGATACAGGTTAAGCTTCAAGCCTGGACAAGCCTGATTTTGTGCAGCCTCTTATACCAATTCTCCAAAATGAGGCAACAGATGTAAATCAGGAAAGTCTTGCTGTATCTAAGTTTCTTGATTACGAATGGGCGAAAAAGCGAATTGCGAATTGGTATTAGATAATTGGCATTATTTAGATTTGTGCAAAAAGTCAACTTTTTTAAGTTAATGATAAATATTTTTTAGTTTTATATATTTTTTGACTGACTTGTATCCATAAAACTTTATTCTGAGAAACGATGTTTATAGCCAGTCAACTTGTATGAGTAGCAAAAAAACTACAGAATTACCGCTCTGGTTACAAGATAGAGATATAGTCATTGCTCATGATGAAGAAGTACAATGGCGAGAAGGAAAACGCCCGGATTATTCTTATACCAATGAATTTCTTCATCAAGAAAGTAAATTTCAGCATCCAGAAGGTTCTTTAGAAGCGATCGCACAAAACTTAGTCCGAAATTTTGAGATGGAAGCTTCTAATAAATCTAATCCTCAACAGTGGCTTTCTATTGTTACTGATAAGTTTAAGATGAGTACCAATGGAGGGCAACAATACACTGCTCAGGATGTTGCAGTCGAAGGTACTTATAATCTCTTCCTGGGTGAAAGTGAGCAATATAGCTCTGAAACAGAAACCTTTGAATCTTCATTTCAGGTTTTTCATAATGCTTTTCCTAATGGCTTCCTTTGGGAATTAACAGAAGTCCTTTCGGGGCCACCTAATGTTACTTTTAAGTGGCGGCATTGGGGAACATTTAATGGTTCTTATAAAGACTATGCACCTACAGGAGAAACAATAGAAATCGTAGGAATTAGCATTGCTCGCGTGAGTGATGATTTGAAGATTGAATCTTTAGAGCATTATTTTGATAATAATGTCTTTCTTCAAAAATTAACCGCAGGGGGTTGTCCTTTCCATTCCCAAAAGCAGTAGTCCTGGCAGCAATAAGTCGCACTAGCTTGACTACATGAGACAAAATTTGCCTCCGCAGATTAGCAAACCTTTGATTTTGTTTTAGTCCACGGAGGTGGACTTTGTTTATGTAGTAGCGGCTTCTAGTCGTCTAATACTTATTACTACAATCTATTGCCAGAAAAGAGGCGATTCGTAACTTGCTTTAACACCTTTAATGCTGTTAATGAACCTCGAATCAGCCGAGTAGCAGCAAGGGGCTGTCGAAGCATTCCCATCGCTAAAGGCAAAGGATTTAGGGAACCATCAGAGTTAATTGCTGGTGTGAGATCAGGGATATTGTGCTGACAATCATCGCTGACTACTCGCAGCATTGCCACTGCAACTCCAGCTGCATTGAAAAACTCTAGGGCGGTAAATCCTTCCATATCAACAACATCAGCCGCCATCTCACCTAAACGACGTTTTTCGGCAGCAGACCAAATTACACGATCGCTTGTCAGTGACTTGACTAAATTGGGTAGGGAGTGGGGAGAAACGCGATTAATCGCGTCTGTACTGAGTGCTGAGTGTAATTGTGCTGTGAAAGTGCGATCGCACTCTAGCCGCTTCCCTTGATAAATACAATCTTGATACAAAACAATATCACCAACTGTATAGCGATCGCTCAAGCTGCCACAGATACCCATAATCAGCACTCTGGAAGTCCCTAAAAATTGTCCTTGTTGTAGGTATTTAAGTAAAGGCTTCATCCCGACAGGTATGGCTACTACCGTTGGGATAGAACCAGTAACGCCGCTTAATCCGCGACAGACAGCTTTAGGTTGAGTCGATGGGGGATATTATTCCCCGCACCTCTCAGTTAGATCCGTGCGTGCAGCTTTCACTGCACACGGCTCCCGATGTTCTTAGCTTGCGCCTTTGCTCATGTGTTTATAATCGTGGCAACTCTCATGAATTGCTTCCAGATTGTTTTTCTTCCAGTTGGCGTGATTTCCATCGATGTGATGCAGGTGAACCCGTTCTTCATTGATGAACCTTAAGCCGCAGGAAGCACATCTATGGTTTTGCTTCTTAAGAGCAATAGAAGTTTCGCCCTCGTAGAGCATACTATTACGTTCGCTCCAGTAGGCTATATCTCCGTCATAGGGGGATTTTAATCCTTTGACTGAGACGTGTTTATTTTCGGAGTAGGAAACTGCTGGGAATCCCTTGTCTAGTAACTTCTTGCTAGAGTAGCGGTTTTGTTTGGTTTCCTTGTTAAATACCCTGTATGCTCTTGTTTCGATGTGGTATAGCGAGTTTCTAGACCCGTCCATCTTGCAGAACTTATGGTAATTCCTCCAACCTCTAACTACCGGGGCTAATTCAAGAGCCTTTGTGGTAGCACCATAATTCGAGTTGTTGACGATGTATTTTACTTTCTTACGAAAAGCTTTGAAGTTGTCCACTGAGGGGCTACATCTGAACTTTCCGTTTTTCTGGACTTTGAAGTGCCAGCCGAGGAAATCAAACCCATCTGTCGCGGCGGTAACTTTGGTTTTCTTTTGGCTTACATTCATTCCGCGTTTGCGGAGGAACTCGCTGATTCTTTCAAGTATCTCTGTTGCATCATCTTCGGGTCGGAGTATAATAACCATGTCATCCGCGTATCGGATTGATGGCTCGGCAATTCTTTCTGCCGATGTTTTAGGTGTAATCCTTTTACCATCTCTATATTGAACGTGGTGTCTGTGGATACTCTCAATTCCGTTGAGCGCAATATTAGCTAGTAATGGGCTGACCACTCCCCCTTGTGGGGTTCCAAGTTCTGGGAATTCTGGATTTACCCCTGCCTTGAGGCATCGGTATATTCCGAGTTTTAAGCCAAAAGGGGCAATGAGTTCGTCCATTATTGCTGAGTGGTTAATCCTATCGAAGCACTTTTCAATATCGAGTTCAATTACTCGTTTTTCTATTCCATTGGATGTGGATTTAAGATTTTCAAAGATGTACTTTTGTGCATCATGGGCAGAGCGCCCAGTTCTAAACCCATAGCTCCTAGCATGGAAAGTGGCTTCGTGTGCTGGTTCGAGTGCATATTTTGCTAGGCATTGCCAAGCTCTATCCGCGATGGTCGGTATCTTGAGCATTCTGGTAGTCCCGTCCTTTTTGGGGATGGGGATTTCCCTTAGTCCTTGATGCTTCCAATTTCCACTGTTCATTTTCAGTAGTTCTTCAAGTTTGAAGCGTTCTTCAAATGAGAGGGATTTCTTCCCATCAATACCAGCCGTCTTTTTACCAGCGTTTAGCTGAGATACAAGTCTTATTGCAAGAAATCGAGCCGAGGTGGATTTAAGAATAAGCTTTTGGAGTGACCGAGCTTTCCGCTTGTCTCCAACTTGAACAGCTTTAAATACGCGCTTTTGAAGGCGGAAAAGGTTACGGCGGAATTTCTTCCACGGTAAAGCTCTCCAAGATTCACTAGTTTTATAACTGTGTCTAATCATTTTCTCTTCTAGAGTTTGTATTTTCTGAACACCTCAGACCAATTACGGTCTGTCCTACCCGAATTGTGGGGATTCCTCCGCTCGTCTGGGCTACTTGGGGAACGAAAGCCCCTAGACCCACAACTCGTTTTTATTCGTTCCCTCGGAGAGATTGATTGTTCCGTTAGATGCAGCCATTTCGACTACTGGATTCCCTGGACTCTTGCCGATATTAGAGTAAGTATTCGGCGGGAATAGACTCCAGTGGGGTCAGGGGTTTTTTGGTTGCGCCCTGCCTGGGAGTAAGTCGCTTTTCTAGGCTCTGTTTCATCGTAGGAACTCCCTATTAGCGCCAGTGTCAACCCGCAACGGTCGTCTGATTGCGCCCTGTTCCCAGCTTCACTCTACAAGAACCGAGCTTGTTCGGTGTGGGCAGATGAGGAGTCAATTCTGAGTCTGAATGGCAGGACTTGCACCTGCATCTGACCGAGAGTTCAGCCTTTGGCGACAGTAATCTGCTGTCAGGCTGGGTTAGTTATTTACGGATTGATTACCGTGATTCACTATCCAACGAATCGCACTATTCTGCTCCCTGAGGTACCAGAATTGTGGTAATGGGCAAAAAATTAGGCACTAGCCCTCTCGACAGTTTCAAGTTTACGTTTGGGTATTAACTCAAGGATGTTTCTTTTTGTATTAAAGATTGGGTCATATCTGAGTGACAATAAGTAATATTGCTGTTTAGTACTAACCAAAACTCGCAAACCGAAGGTGATTGCTGTAGCATGACTAAATAATTGTGTCACCCACACGATAATTTTCCAAGATGGTAAAGCTTCATAACTCCAAATCCGCACGAGAAGTCTTCAATATTTCTAAATTGGCGATTCAATTTTCGTGGCTGACAGTGAGTTTTTGGATTGCCGTAACAGTAGCTGGTGTTCTGGCTTTCAGTTCCCTCAAGTATGCCTTGTTTCCAGATATTACATTTCCAGTGGTGGTTGTGAATGCTACAGCCCCCCTGACAACTGCCCTGGATACAGAAGCAAAGCTCACTAAACCCCTGGAAGAACGCCTCCGCTCCCTAGAAGGACTGGAGAATATTCGCTCATCCACTTATCCTAGTCAAACAGCCGTTGCCCTTTCTTTCGCGGTTGGGACGAATTTAGAAACATCGACCAAAAAAGTTGAAACTGCCCTCAAGCAGTTGACTCTACCTCAAGGGGCGACTTCTAAAATTATTCCCCTGAATTTAAATGAATCAGCCGCCATTAGTTATGCCATTGAGAGTTCCACACGGAATCTTACAGATTTGACAGAGTTGGCGAAAGACGAGATTGTGAGTGCGATCGCTAAACTGCCAGGAGTTCTAAAAGTCTCGCTGTTGGGTGGTGCTACTGCAACTCCTCCCGTAAATCCATTGAATGCGAGTGCAGCTATTCCCCAAGCAGGGGCAACATTAGTCCGATTTAATGGGCAAGATGCACTCGCATTTCAGGTAATCAAACGTGGCAATGCTAACACTTTGGAAGTAGTGAGTCGAGTTGAAAAAGAAGTCCAAAGGCTGCGGTCTAGCCTGAAGGATGTCAAACTCACTTTAGCTTCTACTCAAGCAGAATATATCCGCCAAGCCACTAGGTCAACAATTGATGCGCTGATGGAAGCAATCTTGTTGTCGATAGTGGTAATTTTTCCTTTTTTATGGAATTGGCGAGCCACTCTAATCTCTGCCTTGGCGATTCCTACGTCTTTGTTGGCGACGTTTATCGTCATGGCGATTTTCGGCTTTAACCTGGAAACAATTACCCTGCTGGCTTTAGCTTTGGTGATTGGTAGTATTGTTGATGATGCGATCGTTGATGTGGAAAACATCATGCGACACGTAGATGATGGGGAAACTCCTCGCCAAGCAGCGCTTTTAGCTACAAATGAAATTGGGTTGACAGTCACCGCCGCCACTTTAACAGCAGTAGCGGTTTTTCTGCCCATAGGTTTGATGGGCGGGGTAATCGGTCAGTTCTTCAAGCCTTTCGGTATTACTGTTTCAGCCGCGATGCTCGCTTCTATGCTAGTTGCTCGGACTTTATCTCCAGTCCTAGCTATCTACTGGCTGAAACCCAAATCCTCGCTCTCCCCGCGTCGAGAAGCAAATATATCGGTAGCGTTTAGCCAATTTTACAGAAACTTGCTGAGTTGGTCTTTGAATCACCGCAAGATAGTTATCGGATTAGCTGTACTCAGCTTTATCGCAGGTATAGCACTGATTCCACTAATTCCCAAAGGCTTTATTCCTAAACTCGATCGCGGTGAATTTAATATTGCTTATACGGCTCCTTTACCGAGTATCCCCGATTTGGCAAGTAAGGGAGCAGGGGCAGCAGGGGGAGAAAAATTAATTCCCTCATCCCAATCGCTAGTGCCCAATCCCCAATTCCCAATCCCCAATCCCTTGAACGATTCTCTTGAGGTTGCAAAGAAATTAGAAGAGGTTGTAAGAAAATCACCGGCAGTAGAAACGGTATTTACCACTGTTGGTTCCCGTGAGGGTGAGCCGAACAAAGGGATACTATATGTAAAGCTTAAAAAAGACCGCACAATCACAACTGCCGAACTACAAGACCAATTCCGCTCCTCATTACCTACTCTTTCTGGAGTAACTACTAGTGTCGAAGATATTCAATTTGTTGATTCTGGCGGTCAAAAACCCCTCCAGATAGCTTTACGCGGTAATGATCTCCAAGCCTTAAGCAAAGCAGTCAAAGCAATTAAAGAGAGAATTCAGAGACTACCGGGATTCGCTGATGTCACAGTTACAGGTGAAACGAATCCACAGGGTACAGTTTTTCAAATCGAGCGTCTGAATAATCAGCGCGTGGCTTACGTCAGTGCTAATCTTGGCAAGGATTTATCCTTGGGTGATGCTACTGACAAAGTGGTAGCTGAAGCTAAGGCGGTGTTACCCCCTAATGTTTCCTTAAATTTAGGAGGAGACTCTGCTAGCCAAGGTAAGGTTTTTAACAGTTTTGGCAGTACTTTAGCTCTATCTGCTCTGTGTATTGTCATAGTACTAATTTTGCTGTTCAAAAGCTGGGTAGACCCTCTGGTGATTGGTGTCTCTTTGCCTTTAGCGCTAGTGGGGGCAATGTTGGCATTACTAATTACCAAAAGCGACTTTGGCATGATCTCACTGATCGGTTTTGTGTTTTTGCTGGGGCTGGCAAATAAAAATGCCATCTTACTGGTGGATTACATCAATCAATTACGCAACGCTGGCTTAGACCGCACTGAGGCAATCCTCAACACCGGACTAGTGCGCCTCAGACCAATTATGATGACCACTGCCTCCACTATTTTAGGGATGCTACCGATCGCATTAGGTTTTGGTGCTGGTTCAGAATTGCGATCGCCGATGGCTGTAGCGATCGCAGGTGGACTGGTGACTTCAACTATCCTCAGTTTGATAGTTGTGCCGGTAGTCTACGCAATTTTAGACGATTGGTTTCCCCGATTTCGCACGAGAGAAAGAAGTTGATGCAAGTTTTTGTCACTGGGGGTACGGGCTTTATTGGCGCCCACTTAGTACGGTTGTTACTACAACAGGGATATGATGTCAAAGCCCTGGTACGCTCAAGCAGCAATTTGGAGAATCTACGCGGTTTGGAGGTGGAAATTGTCAAAGGCGATTTGAACGATCCAAATCTCTGGCAACAGATGAGAGGTTGTCAATATCTATTTCATGTGGCAGCCCATTATTCCCTCTGGCAAACAGACCGGGAGTTACTCTACCATAACAATGTTCTGGGTACGCGCAATGTGTTAGCAGCAGCCCGCAAAGCTGGCATTGAGCGCACGGTTTATACCAGTTCAGTAGCGGCAATTGGGGTAGGATCATCTGGGGAAGTTGTGGATGAAACACATCAGAGTCCCTTAGAAAAGTTGGTGAGTGACTACAAAAAGTCTAAGTTTCTCGCTGAACAAGAAGCCATACAAGCCTTTGCTAAAGGTCAGGAGGTAGTTATTGTCAATCCCAGCAGCCCAATTGGCTCGTTGGATATCAAACCTACCCCGACAGGTGATATAATTCTGCGGTTTTTGCGTAGGCAAATGCCCTTTTACTTAGATACTGGTTTAAATTTTATCGATGTGCGGGATGTGGCATGGGGACATTTACTGGCTTTGCAACGGGGTAAATCAGGCGATCGCTATATCTTAGGTAATCAAAACCTAAGCCTCAAGGAACTACTCGAACAACTCGCCGATATCACAGGTCTAATAGCACCTCAACGAACAGTACCCGCTTGGCTCCCTTTTAGTGTTGCCTGGGTTGATGAAAACATTCTCGCACCCTTGGGTAAATCGCCCTCAGTGCCATTGGATGGCGTTCGGATGGCGAAACAACCTATGTATTACAATGCCGCCAAGGCTGTACGAGAGTTGGGTCTACCTCAATCTCCGCTAAAGGTGGCACTCAAGGATGCCGTGAATTGGTTTGTTGCTCAGGGGTATGTCAACCCCTCTGGGGAATTCAAAATTCAAAATTCAAAATTCAAAATTAAAGACCCCACAGATCAATATTGGGGTTGAGAACGTGGTGTTTTGATAACAGAGGAGTAATAGAATGGCAGTTAATCTACAACAAGCTATGGATATTGGGAAGTATCTTGTTACCCAGCGTTTGAAAGGACGTAAACGCTTCCCCTTAGTATTGATGTTGGAACCTCTTTTTCGGTGTAATCTGGCCTGTACTGGTTGTGGTAAAATCCAACATCCAAAGGAAATTTTAAAGCAAAATCTCACCCCAGAACAGTGCTTTGCCGCAGTGGAAGAGTGTGGCGCACCGGTTGTTTCAATTCCGGGGGGAGAACCGCTTCTACATCCCCAGATTGATGAGATTGTTCAGGGATTAATTGAGCGCAAGAAGTATATTTACTTGTGTACCAATGGCTTGTTGTTAGAAAAGAGCCTGGATAAGTTTCAACCTTCCCCTTACCTGACTTTTAGCGTCCATTTAGATGGGATGCGGGAGTTGCACGATCAGTGTGTCGATCGCAAAGGTGTTTTTGATATTGCTGTCAAAGCCATTCGTGCCGCTAAAGCTAAAGGCTTTCGTGTCACCACTAACACCACTATCTTTGAGGGTACCCAACCCAAAGATATGCAAGAGTTCTTCGACTTTCTAGAAACGCTAAATACTGACGGGATGATGATTTCTCCCGGTTACAGTTACGAGTGGGCACCAGATCAAGATCATTTTCTCCACCGAGAACAAACACGCACCCTCTTCCGGCAAATTCTGGCTCCTTACAAAGCTGGTGAAAAGAACTGGAACTTCAATCACAATCCCCTGTTCTTAGATTTTCTCACAGGTGAAAAGGACTACGAATGCACGCCTTGGGGTAGCCCTAGTTATAGCGTTCTCGGCTGGCAAAAACCTTGCTATCTGCTAAACGAAGGTTATTACTCTACCTTCAAGGAATTAGTGGCACAAACTGACTGGAGTCAATACGGCCAGAACAGTGGTAATCCCAAGTGTGCCGATTGCATGGTTCACTGCGGCTACGAACCCACCGCCGCAATGGATGCAATGCAACCGCAAAATATGGCGCGTGCCCTTGGCAGTGTGTTTGGCAGGGGGTAGTGGTTTGTCCCATTAATTATGAAGGTTAAGAGAACGAACCGCGAATGCGAGTCCGTCTCGCAGAGAAAATACGAAGTACACAAAGGAAGAGTAAAGAAGAGAAATTTAAAAACTGATTTACTCCGCAAAATTAATGGGACAGACTACTAGTACAACAAACGCGGAAATAAACATACCATTTCAAATGGCGCAAGAAGCTCGGAATACAATTATGCGTGACTTTTGACTTTTGACTTCCCCGCAAGGGCCGACTTCCGCCTTGCGGTACTAGCCTTAAAGGACACAAGCTCTTTTTATTTCTACACAAAACTTAATATTTACTGATTTTAACTAAACATCCTCTTAGACATTGCTCTGGAAGCGCTTGGGCTTCGTTTTAAAAATCTAATTAATGGAGGATGTTTGATTATTATTAACAAAACCTATGAATCGCCTCTACCCTTTGGTAGATTTAACATTGACAAGAAATTTTTTTATACAATACGTAGATTATACGGTCAATGCCCCAGGTAGTTTTAGTTAACCCACAAATTCCTCCTAATACAGGTAATATTGCCCGTACTTGTGCTGCTACGGGTACAGAGTTGCATTTGGTGGGGCCTTTGGGATTTGAAATTAGCGATCGCTACCTCAAAAGAGCCGGATTAGATTACTGGTCTTACGTTCAACTGCACTATCACGAATCGCTAGAAGCCTTTAAAACCTTACATCAGCAGCGTGGAGGCAGATGGTTAGGTTTTAGTGTCCGTGGAAGTTGTAATTACGTCAGTTTTCAGTTTCAACCAGATGATTGGTTGCTGTTTGGTAGTGAAACTACTGGCTTACCACCAGAAATTTTGTCTGATTGCGATGCTACTCTGTATATTCCTATGAGCCAACCGGGGGTTCGCAGCTTGAATCTTTCAGTAAGTGTAGCAATTAGCTTATTTGAAACCCGTCGTCAGCTAGGCTATTTACAATAGTTATTTACATCATTTTTATAAGTATATATACTTATAAAAATCCTAAGTATCTATTAGACAAACGATTTGTGGCAGTAAAAGTTTTCTAAATTACTGGAATAATATGTAAAACAAGATACCTAAAATTAGTTCTTTTCCGAAATTGTAGTGGAAGATACTTACAAGGATACGAAGGTTATTATAAGAAATCTGTATATAAAACTTGGGATATTGCCAAATTTGAATGATAGATTTTGATGAATCTGAAGCATCCTAAATTGGGGGTAAAAAAAGCTAAATCCAGTCAAATTAGACATTTCAGCCATTTTAGTTCGAGCAACGTTAGAAA
Organism: Nostoc commune NIES-4072; assembly: GCF_003113895.1. NCBI lineage: Bacteria > Bacillati > Cyanobacteriota > Cyanophyceae > Nostocales > Nostocaceae > Nostoc > Nostoc commune. Next base: position 4,769,242 of record NZ_BDUD01000001.1, read on the forward strand.
GTAGCCCCAAAGTAGCCGATAGATCATACGGTTGTTTTTTAGGGAATAATCAACGTAAAGTCTCGTGTTGAGAAGACTGATTGGGTAGAAATATCTTGAAGATATCTACAGTGGGGGGCATCACTTTTCCAGAAGTCGCAGCAATTTAATTCTCGGCAGCGACTATGGACTTGGCAAATAGTTTGTCCAGTCCCCGCGATTGACGCAAGACAATGGCGGACAATGGTAAAAAGTAAAACGTCCTAAGTGGTGTGAGGAGTGGTTCGGACAAGTAAACACAGCAAAATTTAAGTTTTGCTAATACGTGTGAACTTGTTTAAATCAGAGAAGCAGGTTAATCTTGCGTAAGCATCTCTGGTGAATGTGATCTTGATCTATCATTCGTTGTGATCTAAATCATTTACTAGTATCCAACTGAAAAATCGAGGTCAGTTAAGCGCTAGTGATCATTAGGAGGTCGTCTTTGAAACGAGCATTGAAAAAGAGAGTGAAAGCTGTGTTGAACAATAACCCCAGCAGCGATGATGCCCCGGTAGAACTGCTAAATGTGATAAATCCAAAAGTTAACCGCCGGGTGCGGACAAAAGCCGCCATGATTGGCTTGGCAATCTCTATGGGAGCAACCAGCCTTTTGGTGACTCGACAAAGCGATCAAGCCCAAGCAGCAGTGCCTGTAGGGAGCCAAAAGGCAACCTCAACAATTCCTGCTATTCCTGACACTGAGGTGAAATTTGCCTCCACAAAGCTGGAGTCCCAAGCAGTCTCATCAGCGAGCGTGCCGGAAAATCCTGTTATTGTGGAACCAACGGCAGTCTCACAAGTGCCTGGGCTTGAAGCTAAATGGCAAGTCGCGGCAAAGGGAATGTCTTTGCAAGTTCCTGCATCAGAAAGGTTTTCTCAAGGAACAGCAGTTTATAAAAATTCCACTTACCTGAACCCCCAAGTGGCACAGGGATTAAGTAATACCTTAGCTGAGGCTAGTTTCCCAACAGTCAATAATCTGTCTGAGTCTAGTGCTGATGGTGTTGGTATTGCAAATGCATCAACTGCCCAGCCACAAACAGTGGCAACGTCAACCGCAGCCAACAGTGAAATAAATGCACAACTTAAGGCGCAACAAGAGTTCGCACTGAATCGTTTACAAGAAAAATCGAACCGTTTAAGAAACAGTCTGGCACAGTTGCGGTCTGGGGAGACTAAAGATTTATCACAAGCTGATATGGGGTTGGCACAGCCAACAACTGTAGTTGAGAAGACTGTATTAGCCCAGTCGGACACTTCTGGCGATGCAAGCAAAGCGAAGCTGATATCGAAGTTAAAACAGAAGACACAGACGACTGCACTAAAACCACTAGCTACACCAACAGTTATTGCGTCCTCGACTCGAACATCTTACGAAGTTAAGCCTGGAGATACACTAGCAGCGATCGCCAGCAGATATAACACTTCCGTATCAGAACTAGTCAAGGCAAATAACCTCAATGATCCAAATGAACTGAAAATTAGTCAACAACTAATTATTCCTGCTGTTCAAATGGAGGCAACTGTAGCAAGTAACCCCATTGTAGCGAGCACTACTTTTGTAGAGTCCAGCAAAGCTCCAAAAATAGACAACTCCCCTATAAATATTGGTAGTGCCAACTCATATTTACCTAGTTCACAATCACCAGCTATTGCCGACAACAGTAACATTACCGTCCCTACACCGGTAACTGTTCAGGTTCAGGCAAATAGTGCGACCAACTTAGAAAAAGCCCCTACCCCTACTTCTTATGGCGTCGGTGGTGAAAATCAAGTGCCACAAACTTTTGCCGAAATACAACAGTTTAAAGCACCAACAAATAGGGTAGCAAGGGTCAACAATAACAATAATGACCGTTTGCGGAGCTTACAAGCGGAAATTCAGAGGTTACAGCAGAAATATCGCACTCAACAGTCTGGTAACTCAGTTGTGTCAGCAGCAGCTTCTGAAACTAATAATGCTGCAATGCTCACTCCTATTTCTACCCCTAATAATTTCACTGTACCCAATGCGGCTCGACCCAATAGTGTAGCAATCCAAATTCCAGTTCCTACACCGATTCGGAGTAACTATAGCGTTCAGCCAATTAAACCCCAATTCCGTACTTCTGTGCGCCCTAGCGAGGTAGCAAACCCAGAATTCTTACCTAATCTAGGGTCTGCTAGTCAGTGGACTCCTTCTAGCACGCCATCTGCCATAAAGGTAAAAGTTGCAACGCCCTCTGGAAGAGTAAATGCCTCTGACTCCTTAGGAATGATGCGGGGAAGGACAGTTACACCACAGGTACTACCATCTTTGGCAGCAGTTGATCAATATCTGCCCAGACCTGTTGACGAACTTACGCCTCCTCCATCTACTTCAACCATAGCTTACACCTGGCCAGCAAAGGGTACTCTCACTTCTGGCTTTGGTATGCGTTGGGGAAGACCGCACAAGGGAATTGACGTTGCTAACTCCACTGGCACGCCTGTTGTCGCCTCAGCTGAGGGTACGATAGAAAAAGCTGGCTGGAACAACGGTGGTTACGGGAACCTTGTCGAAATCCGCCATCCTGATGGCAGCACGACTCGCTACGCTCATAACAGCAAAATTCTGGTACAACCTGGTCAACAGGTGCATCAAGGAGAAACAATTGCTTTAATGGGTAGCACTGGTCACAGTACCGGGCCACACACCCACTTTGAAATTCATCCATCAGGTAAGGGTGCTGTTAACCCAATAGCCTTCCTACCACAGCAACGCGTGTAATTCCTGGCTATCTGTAACTAAATCATTGCCTTGTTAGTTGAGGGAGGTAAACTCCCTCTTTTGCTTTCTATTACTTCAACGGAGATGAAAGCTGTAAAAAAATTGCAAAAAAGGCTATCCTTTAGCAAATTTATATGCTATATTAGTTAATGATTTGGAAAGATATGGCTCAGTAGCTCAGTTGGTTAGAGCACGGGACTCATAAGCCTGGGGTCGTTGGTTCAACTCCGACCTGAGCCATTTTAAAAGAAGGATAATATAAGGGTTTCAGCTTCTAGTTATCAATAGTACTAGAGAGTTGTATTTTTATATAAGGCTCTTTTGACTATGAAATGACTATGCTTAATTTAATACATATTTTAAGTAAAAATACCCTTATATTTCTGAGCTAATCACACTTAATATGCGATTAGTCTATACATAAACTTTATGAAGATATTTAATAACTTAATAAACTTATTAAGTGTGATTTGAACTAAAAAATGAGATTTTAACTTATGATATGCTTCAGAAATGAGTATCCAGTTTATAGTTCACTTTTAGTATTCGAGTTTTTTACTAATAATGATTATCGTGTAGGGTATAAAAAGACTGATAAGAGGGATGTTCGTATCAATACTCCGGCTTGATTATCATTATTAGTTCAGTACGATTTGAGTAGGCGATCGCTCTGTTGTTAAGCGATCGCTTGGACAATGAAATATTTTATTTTTACTCAGATATCTACTAAAACAAAGGTTTTGAACCATAACATGGGCATTTGAACCATATTTTGAATTGAAAGTTTAAGTTAGAGCAATTTTTTCAGGGATTTTTTGTGCAAGTTTTATCCAATTGTGTTTTTTCAACTCATTCTCTAGTTATGATTCAGAATTTCAACTCTCACTCATAATTTGATTCAAAGTTTTAATTTGTGATTAGCGCAAAAGCCTGAATTTTCGTTAACTCTTTTCTAATTTATGGATCAAAATTTTTCTCACATTATGATTCAAAGCATATTAAGAGTTACCTCAAAAAGTAAACTAGGAATTTTGCTTGTATATTTAGTTTTGTCTGGAATTTTATCAGGTTGCTGGGCAGGGGTGACTTGCCCTGGATATGGTAAAACAATATCTAAAAGTTGTGCAGATAAAAACGGATTAAGTTGTACAACTGTTAGTTTCGCAGTTGCATTAAGGGAACGTTTGATGAGTTTGTAGCCAGTTGAGCAAATCAGCGATCGCACTAAAATCTAACAAAGCCTCACCCAGTGCTTCCAATTGTTCTAGAGAAAGACCCTGAATCTGTTCTCGAACCTGCTGTGGTAACTCACCTACCCGTTTTTGTAGCTGTCGTAGTATAAGTGTTTGTGCTTGTTCCTGTTGTCCTTCTTCCTTACCTCGCTCGTAGCCAATGCGCTCGCCTGTGGTAATGTAACTCATGGTACGCTCCTGCTCGAATTGTTTAAACTCCTGCCAAAATTCTGCTTCTAATCCTTTTGGTAAAATCATAACCCAATCGATAAAACGATAGAGATTACGAATATCCCTTTCTTGCAGCCCTTGTTCATACAATCGCCGAATTAAACTAAATTTCCACGTTTTCCTTTCTCCCAACTGTTTAGTAGTTTGCTGGGTTTTCAAATGTGCCATTACCACCGTCGCAAAGGGATTATTGCTGTTTTCTAACTCTGTCCATCGATTTTGATAATCGAGCAGTTTGACGGTTCCAAATCTAAAATGCAGACCACAATCGGGATAATTATAACTGTATTGATTTGGTCTCCAAGTCGAGTCAGCATCGCACAAGATTGCTAGGCTAATGGCTGGTTTAGCAAATTTGTCAAAAATTCGCAGGTTGTAGGAAAACATCCTTTGAGCAAAATTATCTTCCGATTTTGCCTGAATTTCGACATGAATCAACAGCCAAATTTCCTCTCCTTGAATTTGCCAGACTTTGACCAATTTATCTGCATATCTTCTACCAAGTTCTGCTTCCCGAACTATTTGTTGAAATTCCTTATCAAGAAACTCGTGAGGACGTTCCCAATTAATTAGTGCTGCTGTTTGCGGAAAGAAAAATTGCATTGCTTGTGGGAAGTAAGCTTCTAGGATTTCTTTCCACGGGGAATCATTATCGGCTCTTTCTCGTTCCTCGCTCATGAGTTGATTGGTAGATTCATGTTCTTGATAATAAGATGTAAGCAGCCGATATTTTCAGCAGGTTAGAAGTTCCTTGGTCAAGAAAATTATATTCAGCACTATTTAATGTGGCGGATGACTTCGGCAACTGACCAAGCTTGAGCGATCGCACCTCTGGGTTTGTGAGGAGCATCGCCATCAAAAATCTCAGAAATAGAACCAAGACAAGCGTCAAATAGGAAGTGATCTAGCAAAGGTTGCCAATCAAAAGGCAGCGATCGCTCTGGATAAAAACGTTGCCAAGCCCGAATATATGGCCCAATTAGCCAAGCCCAAACAGTGCCTTGGTGATAAGCGCGATCGCGTTGCTCTTGATTACCCTCATATCTGCCTTTGTATTCGGGATCTCCTGGATCGAGACTGCGAAGACCATAGGGGGTAAGTAAGCTGAAAGTTGCCAAATCTAATACTTGACACCCTTGCTGTTCAGAAAAGGCGCAATGTTGCAGCGACAGCGCCAAAACAGCATTGGGACGAATTTGAAAATTCCGGCGATCGTCCGGCTCAATAGTATCGTACAAATAACCCAGTTGAGGATTCCAGAATTTTTGCAGCGAGGTTTTTACATGTTCTGCTTGTTGAGCATAACGCTGTGCTTGCTTCGTGAGGCGCACTGGCTCACCAAACTCAAGCTGGCTCAATCGTTCTGCCCACTGACTCAGCCAACATAAAGCTGAATACCACAGTGCATTGATTTCCACTGGCTTACCGTAACGAGGAGTGACGGGGTATGCGCCAATTACCACATCCATCCAGGTAAGGGCAACACCAAGAGCATCCCAACTAACTAATCCATCGATGGCATCCATCTGAATATTGAAATGTGTACCACCAACAAATGCTTTGTAAATTTGCTGTACTAAAGGGAATTGCTCTGCCAAAAATTCCCAGTCTTGGGTAGCTTCTAAATAAAGTCCTAAAGTTTCAATCCACCACAATGCTGCATCAATAGTGTTATAAATTGGTTCTCCATTGACATCAAGAAATGCATTAGGAATCAAACCGTGGCGGCAATTATGCCCAAAAGTCCGCAATACTCCTTTTGCCAAGTCAAAGCGCCGTGGAACTAGTGCCAACCCAGGTAAAGCAATTAATGTGTCGCGTCCCCAGTCATTAAACCAGTGATAACCAGCAATGACCGTAGGGCCTGGAATTGAGGCTCGATAGACGATAAACTGATCGCTTGCTTTGAGTAGTTGTTGCCAGAGTGGGGATTGGGGATTGGGGATTGGGTATTGGGTATTAGAAAACTCTTCCCCAGTCCCCACTCCCCAGTCCCCAGCCCCTCCTTGACTCCATCCAAAAATCTGGGAGAGCCGTTTTTGCTCTGCCTCTACTGCTTCTGCAAAGGTTTCGCCAGTGAGAACACCTGCCGTCGAGTCGGGAAAACCTACTCGTGCTTCTAGAGTGACTGTATCTCCTGGTTGCAGTGTAACTATCAAGTAACCAGGACTGTAGAGGTCTTCTTTGTTGCCTAATCCCCGTTTTGTCTCCTCAGGCAATCCATAATTCCAATACCAAACTGCATCTGTTTGATATCTTCCTTGTGTCCAGCGCAAGTGCCAAGGTATACCGAAATTCTTAGAATTTTTTGCTTGCAGACAGATTTGCTGTTCCCCAAGCAATTGTGAGAACTGTAATCCTAGATTAGCAGTTTGCTGATGGTGAAAGTTACGTTCTGCTATCAGCAGTCGCAGCCGTAAAATTGCTGTGTCACTTCCCTCGTAGCGATATTGGATTAAAGTCCGATGGCAAAATCGAGAGTGGGCACAGCCGCGATTAATCGCGTCTGTACTATGATTCTTTTCCCTACTCCCTTCCCAACCATAGGGCATCACCAATTGTCTGGTTAACTGCCAGTTATCTTGACCCCAAATCCATTTTGGAACTGGGTTAATATCAAAACAGCGTAGCAATTCGTAGCCTGTCGGCTCAATCTGACCGTTACCCCAAAAATTTGTTCCCAGTGCTACAACGTTCCCTAATACTTCCAAGCTAGCTTCTAGGTGCGAAAACAGCAGAGTCCGCTCAGAAGGAGGCTTTGTAGCGGCAAACAGCCAACCGTGATAAGTACGTGTGCGGACATCCGAAACTGTACCACTGGCAAAACTTCCTAAGCCATTGGTAAGCAACCATTCTCTTGTATCTAAATCAAGCATTTGCTACTCAAAATCGTTATGAGTATGATATAGTCGTAACAGATCGTAATTAAACTGTGAGAGCGTGGATGGGTGAGTTTTACTTGGCCCAAATTCCAACGCTACTAAACCGATAAAGGAGAATTAGGTTAATGTCCCTTATTTACGGAACCGAAGGAAGCCTCCGCGTTGGTCAACAAGCTCCCGATTTCACAGCAACGGCTGTGGTAGATCAGGAATTTAAGACAATCAAACTTTCCGATTATCGCGGTAAGTATGTCGTCCTGTTTTTCTACCCACTAGACTTTACCTTTGTTTGTCCCACTGAAATCACAGCATTTAGCGATCGCTACGAAGAATTTAAGAAAATCAATACTGAAGTCCTTGGGGCTTCTGTTGATAGTGAATTCTCCCACCTCGCTTGGATTCAAACAGATCGTAAGTCTGGTGGCGTCGGCGACCTGAATTATCCTCTAGTCTCTGACATCAAAAAAGAGATTAGCGCCGCTTATAACGTTCTTGACCCAGCAGCAGGCATTGCCTTGCGTGGTCTGTTCATCATCGATAAAGATGGTATTATACAGCACGCTACCATCAACAACCTAGCTTTTGGTCGCAGCGTTGATGAAACTCTGCGGACACTGCAAGCAATTCAGTATGTTCAGTCTCACCCTGACGAAGTTTGCCCGGCTGGTTGGCAACCTGGTGACAAGACAATGAATCCTGACCCAGTGAAGTCTAAAGTCTACTTCTCTGCTGTCTAAATTTTGTAATCCATCCTGTTGAAGTTGAAATCAACGAAAACCACAGATAAACAGAGATACACATTAAACTAGTGTCAACCTCGGTATCTATCTGTGGTTTTTTAATAAAATAGTATTTAAATAATCATTGTTGAAAATATACCAATCTTAACAATGATTGTGACAGATAAAATGCCAAAAATTAATTATCAATAACTATTTGATAATCCAAAATCCAAAATAGTATTATGCTTACTTCAACTGATTTTAGTGGCTTATTAAATGAGCGATTCTTCCGCAATTTTTTACCAGTTCCAGCGACAAACAAACTCAGGTTGGGAGTAGGAACGCCAGATTTTCAACTGCCAGATATTACCAACGGAACTTTAGTAAAATTGTCTGATTATAAAGGTAAACAACCAGTGTTACTTGCCTTTACTCGCATCTTTACTGAAAAACAATATTGCCCCTTTTGTTTTCCTCACATCAAAGCTTTAAATGAAAACTACGAGCAGTTTAAAAATCGCGGTATAGAAGTTTTAATGATTACTAGTACCGATGAACGGCAAAGTCAAATTGTTGTGAGGGATTTAGGCTTACAAATGCCGTTATTAAGCGATCCCAGTTGTAGAGTTTTTCGTATCTATCAAGTAGGACAAGCACTGGGAGCGCCTTTGCCAGCCCAGTTCGTATTAGATAAAGAAGGCAAACTCCAGTACTGGCATTTATTTTCTTTTTTGGATCACAATGCTAGCGTTGAGACTTTGTTAAAACAATTTAATTGAGTGTAATGTGTAAATGGTAATGCCCACCCTACTCATGAAATTGTGAGGTTTTATGGTGCTGACCCTTTATCATTCGTCGATTTCTCCTAACTCCCGCCGCCTCTGGATTACTCTGCTAGAAAAAGGACTTGAGTTTGAATTAGTAGAGATAAAACTGGATGGAGAGCAGTTTAAACCAGACTTTTTGGCAATTAGTCCCTTCCATCACATTCCAGCTTTGGTGGATGATGGCTTTAGGGTAGTGGAATCTTTGGCAATTTTGGATTATTTAGAGGCAAAATATCCCACACCTGTAATGTTGCCTAAAGATGCCAAGGATTTAGCGATCGCCCGCATGGTACAACTGGTAACTGTAAATGAGCTTTTGCCAGCAACAACCACGTTTTTACCTCAGTATCTCGGCTTGCCTGGAGGAGATCCAGAAAAAATCGAGCAAGCAAAGCAGAAAATTTCAATAGTGCTGAAGTTTTTAGAAAATTTACTTGACAATCGCCCTTACTTTGGTAGTGAAAACCTTACGCTTGCTGAGGTTGTCGCTGGGACTGTAGTACCTTTGCTCCCCATTGTAGGCATATCTTTGAGTGAATATCCAAAATTAAATGCTTGGTGCGATCGCTTAGTAGCACGGACAACGTGGCAAGCTACCGAGGCTACACCAGAGGCAATGGAAATGATGAAGTCCATCCTGCTGGCGAGAATGGCGAAATAACCAACCTAATTAATCTAGAGACGCGAAACTTCGCGTCTCTACAAAGCTAAATTTTCACAGCTTGACTTGCTGCAAATGACTGCGGGGATTATAAGTACGTATAGCCCGGATTTTTTCATAATATTCCCGCTCTTGCTGGCTGAGGTCTTTTGGTGGTGCGATCGCCACCTTCACCAGCTGATCGCCGCGTCCACCCTTGGCGAGGGGCCAACCTTTGCCACGTAAACGCAGCGATTGACCAGAACGCACTCCTGCTGGTAGCTTGACATTAACTAAACCATCGGGAGTGGGTACATCAATAGACGCTCCTAAAGTAGCTTCATCTGGCGTGATTGGCACTTCGCACACCAAGTTATCACCTTCCATTTGGAAGAAGGAGTGCGGCTGAAGTTCGACTTTTAAGTACAAATCCCCTCGTTGTTGAGTCATGGGGTTGATTTGACCTTTGCCCCGCACGCGTAAACGAGTACCAGGTTTAGCGCCAGATGGGATACGAACATCAATTGTTTCATTACCTAAACTGAAGCGCTTTTGCACACCGTTAAATGCTTCACCAAAAGTTAAAGCGATCGCAGCTTCACTATCTTGGGAAGTACCCGCACCTACATCACCAAACCCATAATCGTTAAAGTTGCCGCTAAAACCACTTGTCGCACCTGTGGTACTGCGGTAAGAGTAATTTTGTGAGTAATTTGAGTTTGAGTAATTATTTTGTTGTGAGTAACTTTGTCGCCCACTGCGAGGAGTAGCACCAAAGCGTCCTAGCAACTCATTAATGAACTCATCAAAATTACCGTATTGACTGAAGTCAAAGCCACCCATATCAACACCAGCGCCGCCAGATGAGAAACCTTCACCAGCCTGTTTCCAATATTGACCGAATTGGTCGTATTTTTTACGTTTATCTGGGTCTGACACAACTTCATAGGCTTCGCTAACTTCTTTAAAGCGTGCTTCTGCCTGTTTGTTATTTGGGTTGACATCAGGGTGATATTTGCGGGCTAGTTTACGAAAGGCTTGCTTAATCTCGTCTTGAGTGGCAGTCTTACTAACTCCCAAAATTGCGTAATAGTCTTTGAAGTCGGTTGCAGCCATCTATCTACCAGCCTCCTATAGAAATTCCTGTTATGTTTTTTTAAGATAAAAGATGTTAGTTTGCCCGGTATAGTTGCCAAGCATAGAGAATCTGACTTTAAATTAACAAAGAATATAGAAAATCAAGTGTGGTTCTCGCTCAACAAGCGATCGCAATTTCCGTACTCCGATTTTTCTGATAAGCGGATCAGGTTGTCTAGCCCTTCTTCCAGGCTTGGAGGAGCATCTCGGAGTTGACGGTGCATCCGCAAGATAATTTCTTCAGGAACCTGGCGCGATCGCCTTTTATTACGTGCTAAACACAGCCACACTGGCGTATCCACCCAAATTCCCGTAATGTGGGTAAAACCCAAGTCACGGGCTAAAGCAATAACTTCACGGCGATGGCGGCGTTGGGCATTGGTGGCATCGAAAATAGCTGGATTATTTGTAGAAATAGCTTGTTGAAATTGCCGTCCTACTTCCCGCCAAATCACTAGCCACGGCCCTTGAATAGCTTGGGAACCGAACAGTTGCCCCCGGATGCCATCCGTAGAAATCAGTGGTATCTGGGGGCATTCTGTCAGTAATTGTTTAGCGAAAGTTGACTTACCGCTACCTGGAAGACCAATCAACAAAATGAGTGCTGAGTAAGAAGTGAAGAGTGAGGAGTGATTAAATGTTGTATTCATAACTTATAACTCCTAACTCAGCACTCACAACTCAGCACTCACAACTCAGCACTCAGAACTATTAAATGATGGTTCCATCAGGAATTACAGCATTTTTCAGCACAACGGTAATGCCACTGCGGATGTAGAAACCTTGACTTTCGCGGTCAGCTTCTTGCACATTATCTTTATTGATAATTTTGACATCATGACCGATACTGGCGTTTTTATCAATGATGGCACGGCGAATAATGGAGTCAGCACCAATACCTACAGGAATATCACCTTGTTCTACATTGGATTGGCGTTCTACAGAAGCTTGGTAAAAATCTGCACCCATGAGCAAAGATTCTTCGATGAGACAGCCAGATTCAATTCGCGATCGCACTCCCAAAACTGAATGTTGAATGCGGCAATTTTTCAAAATGCAACCTTCGCCGATAATTGATTCTGTTACCTGGCAATCTAAAAGTTTACTCGGAGGTAAGTACCGAGCGCGGGTATAAATTGGTGCTTTCTCATCGTAGAAACTAAAGGGTGGCTGGGGTTGCTGAGTCAGTGCTAAGTTTGCATGATAAAATGCATCGATTGTTCCAATATCTTCCCAGTAATCATCAAAAAGGTAAGCTTGAACGTTGTAATCTTTAGAGGCATCAGGAATAATTTCTTTGCCGAAATCAGTCCTTTCTGTACCTTCTCTTAACAACTTGAACAAAACCTCTTTTTTAAAGACATAAATCCCCATTGAGGCGATGTAAGGCTGTTGCTGGGCAAGTTCATTTGATAATCCCAGTACGCTTGTATCAACGCGCATTTGGATTAATGCTTCACCTTTCGGTTTTTCGCTAAAATCGATTACTCTACCAGAATCGTCAATTTTCATCAAGCCAAAATCTGAGGCGCGGCGCTCATCGATGGGGATGACTGAAAGAGTAATATCAGCGCCTGTTTCTCTATGGCGTTGGATAAAGTGGCGATAATCCATGCGGTAGAGGTGATCGCCTGAGAGGATGAGATATTCTTCTACATCCCATTCTTCCATTAACCACAAATACTGACGTACAGCATCAGCTGTACCTTGAAACCAATTAGGGTTTTCTGGTGTTTGTTGTGCAGCTAGCACTTCCACAAAGCCTTCATTGAAACCCGTAAAGTTGTAAGTACGGGCGATGTGACGATTCAGGGAAGCTGAGTTGAATTGTGTCAGGACGTAGATTTTGAATATTTCGGAATTTATGCAGTTACTAACAGGGATATCGATTAGGCGATACTTCCCTGCTACTGGTACTGCTGGTTTAGCGCGTAGTTTAGTTAGCGGGTAAAGCCGAGTACCCGCGCCACCACCAAGGATGATTGATAATACTTTTTTCACAAAATGTCTCCCGACTGCCTTTCAACTCTCACTCTCAGTTTAGGACTGTCTGCCACCACACGTAAGGGGGATCGTCTGATTCTTAGGGATGAATTTTACATAGAAATTACGCAACTAGGACAGTGCGATGCCTGCGGCGGGCTACGCCTACGCCAATTAATAGTACAAAAGTATTATCAAAAGAGAATTTCGATGATTGTCTCTTGCTTGAATTAGTAATAGTAATTAATTGTGTAAAGTTGTCTATAAAATTTTATGAAAAAATTAGTAGATAGTGTATCAAAAAAATTGTGTAACGTTGAGATTTACTAAACTTAACTATTGCCAATACTTACTTGGTAGTCAAATTAATTATAATGCTCTCACAAATTTAGCAAAGCATTTAGGATTGCGATAAGAAGTAGTGTATGGATATTTTAGTAGATAACTTGTTTATTGAGCCGACTAATGCTCCAGAACCCCAAGGAATTCCAGGATACCTGATCCGCAGTACAGCACGAGCCAACGTAGAAGATTTACAAGATATCACAGAAGATAATACGCGCCCAACCATTCAAACGATAATCGATCTCCTTTATACAAAAAGTAAAAAATGCCCCAAAAATTCTGAGGGACTAGGGGTAGTAATTGCTATTCATGGATACAACACAGGAGGTGCAGATAGTGATTTAACTAAATTACCCGTAAACAATGAGGCGATCGCAGATGGAATTTGGAAAAATTATCAAAAACTTTGTAAGTATGTTAACAGTGATGCCTTAATTTCTCAAAAGTCAGATAGTTTAGTGTTTCTTGGTTATCGCTGGCCTTCGGAAACTATTAAAATCCAAAATATTACTACTTCCCTAAGTACTTTACCCTTTCTACTGAAGGTTCTGCTATGGGGAAGCTTAATTGTGGCGATCGCATCTGTTTTACTGTTTTTCTGGTTATCTTCCCCAATTTTTGTTGCTCCCATTATTTTGGGAACATTCGGATTTGGTATTGTTTTCAGCCTGATTATTTTGCGCGTAATTGTATATTTTCGTGACTCTTATCGAGCAATCAACTACGGAGTCCACGATTTGGTTGAACTGATTCGCCAACTAGATAAAGGTTTGATGGAATGCGTTCAATCTGAGGATGAGGCTCAAAACTATTGGAAACAACACCCGATAAAACTCTCCTTCATTGGGCATAGTTTGGGTAGCCAAGTAACTACACAAGCAGTCCGAATTCTTTCTGATGTCTTTGACCCTAATTCTGTAGGAAACATCAATGACGAAAAAGCTGGGAAAAGACCCTCTTCGAGAATCGGGCAGGTTTTTAGTTTAAGTCGCTTAATTCTGATAGCACCAGATATTCCCGTACTGGCAATTACTTCTGGAAGAGCCAATTTCTTACGGTCATCGTTACGAAGATTTGAAGAGGCGTATCTATTCAGTAACGAAGGAGATTTAGCCCTACGTCTTGCTTCTACGGCTGCTAATTACTTTTCCTTTCCAGCAAAAACCCGAACACAAGGGTATCGGCTAGGTAATGTGACTGTTCGTTCCAATACCTATCACAGCAGTAAGTTAAACAAGGTAAGAGGGCAATTGGAGAGTAAATATGGAATTGTCAACTGGAAGGATCGGAACTTATACAAGCCGTTAGATGAGATTAGTTCATTACTTGATTATTTAGAAATTAACGTCTTGAATAAAGTGCAAAACCAGGGATTAGATCCAGCTAATCAAAAATATCAGTCCCCAGTTACCACAGCAATTAAAGATCGCGAGTCGTTGGCTGACTTATTTACTTACTTTGATTGTACAGAATACAAAGAGCGCACAAATTATACTAATGCACCTAATCGCGATCGCTATATGATGATTCTGGACAAACAAACCTCGCCCTTAACTCTTTTGGAGTACCTGCAACTCGGTTGGGCATATTTTCGTAACAATTCACCAGATGTCCACGGTGGCTATTTCTGGGGAAAATTTAGTCGGCAGCTAATTTGTCAACTGGCGTTTGTTGGCTTCCAAGAGTTTATAGAGTTTCTGCTGGTTACCCCACCGCAAGATATGGGAATCGAAGAACTGCGACCACCGCAACTTGAGGATAAGATTGCTTGGGCGAATAACCTTCAAGCAGAGGCAGTTTCTGAGATACGTATCGAAAGAAAGCAGATTGCGCTCAATTATCTCTCATGGATTATTGAGAAAAAGCAAATCCAAGCAGTATTATCACCGGAACGTTACTATATTGATGTCATGGGGGAAAAACGCGAAGAAGTTCGCTCTAAAATAATGATGTCAAAAGAATAACAGCAGCAGATGTGAAAATATTCTTAACCGAACCGTATTGAGCCTAGTGTAGGGTTAGGCAATGCCCATTAAACACCCAACTTACCTGTAGTTATTCTCCTATTAACCAAACCTAATTGCTGCGATCGCTTCAAATATTTTACCCAAGGTTGCTCTGACAACTGGGAAATGGCATTTGCTGACAGTGTTGCCGTGAAAATATCTTTGCCATTGCTAACACCACTAATGCCTAAACTTTCTAAAACAGTAGTTGCAGCAGGGCTTAAAATAGGTTCGGTATGGATAAAAACTGCCAAACTGGGTTCCTCTACGTTTTGAACATCATTTAGCGCTGTAGCAAGAGCAGCATCTAGCTTTTGATAATTCATCAGTAATTCCTTGGTAAAAAGGGCGGGCAATTTTTAGCCCATCCTACTACAACCAATTTATCAAATTTATGAATTTTCATTTCCTATCTTTAGTACAGACTTAATGCACTAATTTCTACGTCTAATTACAGATTAACTGCTGTTATCTTTGGCTTCTGGTCTTTATTCCGTGCCTAAATGCCCAGTATGCTTGTGAGAGTCGGCAGATAAGTTTTAAAAACTTCAGCTAGTTTACTAGCGTCCGTCACAGCAGATGCTATACCTTTAAGGGCATTGAGAGCCATTGAACAGAGTTTGTTTACGCGTTCTCCTGATGGTTTTTTCCCTTCTTCTGCTATAGTTTCTACAGCTTCTAACGCCTCTTTTTTTTGATTTTCAGAAAGGGCTGGCTCATCATTGATCGATTTTTGCAAAGTCGTTAAAATCTTTACTAACTCGTCACTAGTATCAGTACTAATATCTCGAAGTTGCTGAATCGAATTACTAACTTGACTGTTTGCATCTGCCAGTGTCAAGTTAGAGTTTGTGACATCGCCGCCTACAGTAATCTTATTACCGCTAGACATATCAACATTTCCACCTGCGCTGATGTTTTGATTACTGCTTTCCATAATGTCACCTGCTTGATTCATCATATATACGCGATTTCCTTCGCCCTTGATAATAACTTCTCGTTTTGTCTCGGCAATTCCAGTAATTAATCCTTGAATAAATTTTTGCTGCGAATCATAGAAACTTTGTAATCTTTGTATTTCTCCATCTTTAGCTTGAAGCACAAGTTCATACTTAGCCTCAATTGCGTCAACTGCTTGATTATAATGATTTGTTATTTCTTCGTGAATTGCAGTTTTATTAGTTTCTAAAGAAACACCTACTTTAGCAACAACTACGCCATCACCTTTATTTTCTATACTGCGAACAGATAAGCCTAATCCTTCATTATTAATAGCAGTTTGAGTCAGAGAAAATGCAAAAGCCCTCCAGTTCAGCCCATTTTGAAAAATTAAGTCAATAGTATCCCTTACATCGGTAATCCATTTTTCAAATTCGCCTGGTTGGAATTCTCCACTATCTGGTTTTGGCTCTAAAAAGTTTCCATGCAAGCTACATTTTAAATAAACACGTTTACAATCAACGTTTTGAAAACGAGTATTCTTGTTGAGATTCCAGTCTTGGATACAGGCATCTGTGAGTAATGCACCAGAAAAATCTGCATCTAATACTTGAGCTTTAACTAAAATCGCTTCTCTTAAATCTGCACCTTGTAAATTTGCACCTTGTAAATTTGCTTCAGTAAAATCTTCCCCACGACCATTATTAGTAGTTAACAGTTTTCTAACTTTAGGATCTTCTAATATAGTTCCTTGGAGTCGAGCTAATTCTAAACCAGTAACACCTTTAAAGCTAGTGCGTGTGAGATTTGCTTTCCTAAAATCTGTATGCCTTAAATCTGCGCCATCAAAGCTAGCATCGGTTAAATCTGCTCCATAAAAACATGTTCCACCTATTGATGTCCAGAATACAGCTACTTCCTTAATCCATCTAAATTTAGGTGAGCCTCTGATTGCTTTTTTTGCAATAAATGCGGATGATATTATAACCGGAATTGCTGAAATTATAGTTATAAAACTATTACTACCTTTTTCGTATACAATATTTAATGTGCCTATCATTAGAGCTTCAGCAATCAGCCCATATCCCATAACAGCTATAAATTCACCTATAACTCCACAGTATATAGAGCTAATCGCTATAAACAATGCTGTAATAGTTGTACTAACCCACGCGAAAGCTATGCTCAAACCTAGACAGAATAGCCAAAATCCTATTCCAGGAATCCTGTTATTTACCTCGAAACAAACATAAATAATAATTCCGATAACTATTAAAGCAACAACACAAGTAGTTGATACTATTTCAAAACCGCGAACTACAAATATTACTAATGCTGTGGTATATAAAGCAATCGCAGTAATTTCTATCAAATCAAAATAACTGACTTTCAAAACATAGGTTATAGCTTCCAATACTCCACCTGCCAGAAGAGTTACTATACTGAGGAAAGCAGCTACGACAATACTAAAAATAATTATTAGTATTTTTCTTATAATATTCTGCCCAGCAAGTGCATTTTGGAAATTACTATTGGTTAAAATATTCTTTCTATACTGATTATTACGAATGTCTTGTTGATATTTCACGTCCCAATAGCCGTAAATTAATCACAGTTACAACCTAAAATAGTACAAATTAGTTTACATATTACTTTGTCTTCTCTCAAAATTTGTATATTTCTTAAATCCATAGGATTCGTGGCAACTAAATCTATAAATTCCCTATTTACTCCAGTTAACAAGCTTAAATCATTTATACTTAAGTCTGCTGCATCCAAAAATTCTTTAACTTGCAGCGTAGTTTGAGGTAATTCTGCTTGCTCTATGCCTTGCAAATCTTCAAAGCTAGAATTTAAAACTCTACTAATTTTGTTAAGATTAGTCTGAAATGGCTCTTGTGTTAATTTTTTCTTTTCAATAGGCTGGGAACTATAGAACCAAAGAATAGGAAAGTCAACTTTAGATTGATTTGCCAACTCCTTAAGGGATAGATTTTTATTTTGAGCTAGTTTAGCGATCTTGAGTTTTACGGCTTCTCTTGTTTCTTTCAGCTTTACTAGCTCTAGCATTTCTACATCTAACGCTTTGGCGATTTTTCTCAAATCCTCTATTTTTTCTGTAATATTAAAATCTTCATTTTCATTAGCATATTTCTGAATATTATCTGGAGAAATGCCAGAGGCTTTACTTAGTAAATCAATAGCCATCTCGTTGGCTTTGACAGGATCTAACATTTGAAATACTTGAGCAACACCAGACTCTGTGACAGGCCAATTTAGGGCGATCGCAATTTTTTTAAAATCATCAGTAGTCTGTGTTGCATAAGTCCTAATAGCTTCTTCGGGAACTCCCGAAGTTAGGCTAAGTAGATGGTAAACTTTTTCTTGTGCTAGTTCTCGAACGCGAAGTTTAACCATTGATATTAATAAAACTATGAAAATATTAGGTAAGATTTACTATTTAAGTAAAAAATATACAAACAAAATTAAACAGTATCTCAATAGTTAAGAATAATTTTATTATTTTGTTACGTATATTAACTTACAGGGTATATCAAGCGATCGCTCAACAGAACTTTATAGAGACGCAATATGCTTATCGTATTTAATATATCGCGTCTCCGGGTCTAATTACAGATTAGCTGCGTTAATCACTCCATAACCCCATTTCTCATCAAATGTGCCTGGGGGTTTTCCAGGAATTGCACTATTTTTACGTAGCAAGTCTTTCACCGCAGCCGGATCAAGGTTAGGATCTCGCTGCAACAGTAGTGCTACTAAACCACTTACGAACGGTGTCGCCATACTCGTACCAGCCCGTACCACAAACTTGGAATTAATCATCGATGAACGGTCAAAACTTGCATCGGCGGAAAGGGTGGAAATAATCATCGCTCCTGGTGCTGCTACATCTGGCTTCTGTCCATTATTCCTTAGTGGCCCCTCACTGCTGAATTCCGAAATAGTATGCAATTCTAACCCCATTTCTTGCTCTTTGTTATCAATATCTGTGTACTTGGTTCTAGTAGTATAGGCGGCAACTGTAATTGCACTGCTAGCGGCTCCTGGCGAACCAATTTTTACCGCATCCTTCACACTTTTACCTGTAAAAAACACTGATGAAGTGTCATCTAGTGTCCACACATTCAAACATGTGTCAGTTGAAGAAGTGTTGCGAACTCGCAGCTGCCAAATACCTCCCATGACTGGCGAGGGGTCAATACCGCGTATTTGCACAAAGAAATTATGGTCGCCGTTGGCTTGGTCTGGCGCTGGTGTTGCTAATTGCACCCGTGCATCTGGTAACTGATAATCTTGTGCGGCATTACCCTGAGTAATTATTTTTTGGAAAGGGGTGACAAAACCGTTAGGACTTTGCAGCGATACTTCCAATTCGCTGTCTTTGGAATACCAACCGTTTAACCAAACTATGCTTATTTGATTCAAAGGAACATTAAAGCGCATACCACGAATGCGTCCAGAGGGTATCGTCGCTTGACCATGAATGTTATAGTTTCCTTCGTTACCCGCAGCACAGCAAACAATTCTTCCAGGGCCAGTTTCGGCATTGATGACTTTGGATAAAGAATCACTACCATCATGGGCATCAGCGTGTCCACCCAAGCTGAGATTTACCACTGCTGGGCGTCCCAATTCTCTAGCAACTCGGAAAATGTAACGCACAGCATCAGCAACGTGGGCATCTTGTAAATCTGATTTGACAACAACTAATTCCGCTTCTGGTGCGACACCACCATAGCTAGCATCAGCACCGGCAGCAATTCCTGCAACGTGAGTACCATGACCACCAGTATCCTGAGAAATCGTCAGTTGCGCTCCCGTTAATTCAGCTCCATAGCCGCCCTCTGTGACTCCTGGCCCTGGCAGTGTTTGATCCCAAATGTGCAAAATTCGTCCAGCAAAGGCGGGGTGTTTCGGATCAATGCCACTGTCTATAATGCCGATAATTACTCCTTTACCAGTCAGCCCGGTTTTGTTCTGGAACTCCGGTATTTTGACTGTTCCCATTGCAGTGTCCATCCTCAAATGAAGTTTGCGTGATGGCTTAATTCGCCGAATCACATCTTCTTCAGATAAGACATCTAAATTCTCTATCGGTAAGAAAGCCGTCCGCACACTTCCAGAGTTTTGATTGACTTCAATATTATATTGTGATAGGTAACTTAAGTCTGCATCATGGTCACAGTAGATAAAAACGACGCTCTTAGTAGGTTTGACTGGGCTTTTGTGGGCAATGATGCCAAGCGATCGCTTATGTGTAACTAAAGCTTGATCTCCTTCATTTTTATAGTCTCGAAATGCCAAAAGTAATCCGGGAGAAAGTTTTTCGTGCCTCATCTTTACCTCAAATTAAGTTTATTTACTGTCAACAAAGTAGTGATTCGAGTAGTGATCATCAGTCGCTCCATAACGTAGTTTTTTCGCCTTAATTATTTGATGCGACTATAGTTATCTATTTTTTTTCATAGATAACATCAAATAAGCTTAGGAGGCAGTAAGTTCTTCCTAAGACAATTGCTAATTCATAACTCATCTTCTAGAATTCTGTCTCCCTCATAGTTATTTTCTGTGGGTCATGAGACATCCAATACTTTTCGGATAAACCCAATAATCTCTCTTTTGGTCTGGGGAAAGGTTAAAGGGCAAAGGGGAAAGGTAAATTCAAACCCTTTCCCTTTCCCCCTTAACCGAAAAGTATTGATGAGACATCTTTGAGCAGCCGTATCTCCGATTTCTGTTAAAAACTCAAATAAACTCTAATTTCTAGTCAAAATAGTTAAGACTGATAACATTTGCGTATAAAGTACAGAGAAGACAGACTAAATCACTAATGACTAGTGGCAATTGACAGATTCTCTATCATAAGTAAGAGCCATAAAGAAGCTAATATTTGCAACGATCGCTTCTGAAGCTACAAAAAGTTATTCATGCAAATTCAAACACCAGACTGGGTAAAGCACGCGGTTTTCTACCAAATCTTCCCAGATCGCTTTGCCAGAAGCAAACAGCCGCGCAAACGTTTGCTGCGTGAAGCCCGTTGGGAAGATTGGGACTCTATGCCAACACTCCAGGGTTATAAAGGCGGCGACTTATGGGGCATCATGGAGGGTTTAGACTACATCCAGGATTTAGGAATTAACGCGATTTACTTTACACCCATTTTTCAATCCGCTAGCAATCATCGCTATCATACCCACGATTATTACCAAGTTGACCCGATGTTAGGGGGCAACGCGGCTTTTAAGGAATTGCTTGATGCAGCCCATCAACGGAATATCAAAGTTGTTCTAGATGGCGTATTTAACCATTCCAGCCGTGGTTTTTTCTTCTTCCATGATGTTTTAGAGAATGGCCCCCATTCGCCTTGGGTAAATTGGTTCAAAATTGAAGGCTGGCCCCTTTCACCATACAATGGGGAATTCCCTGCAAATTACTTAGGTTGGGCAGGAAATCGTGCTTTACCAGAATTTAACCACGACAACCCAGAAGTGCGGGAATATATTATGGAAATTGCCGAATATTGGATAAAATTCGGCATTGATGGTTGGCGATTAGATGTACCATTTGAAATAAAAACACCTGGATTTTGGCAGGAATTCCGCGATCGCGTCAAAGCAGTCAATCCCGAAGCTTACATTGTGGGCGAAGTGTGGGGAGATTCCCGCGAGTGGTTGGATGGAACGCAATTTGACGGCGTGATGAATTATCTATTTACTGGGCCGACAATTGCTTTTACAGCAGGCGATCGCGTAGTCTTAGAACAAGTCCAAAGCCGCGACTATCAACCCTACCCACCCTTATTTGCCACCGAGTACGCCACCAAAATCCAAGAAGTACTGCAACTTTACCCTTGGGAAATTCAGCTAACTCAACTCAATTTGCTAGCAAGTCACGATACAGCCCGATTGATGACAATTGCAGGCGGTGATATAGGTAGTATAGAATTGTCAACTTTACTGCTCCTCACCTTTCCCGGTGCGCC
This sequence comes from Nostoc commune NIES-4072, assembly GCF_003113895.1. Taxonomy (NCBI): domain Bacteria; kingdom Bacillati; phylum Cyanobacteriota; class Cyanophyceae; order Nostocales; family Nostocaceae; genus Nostoc; species Nostoc commune. Next base: position 4,790,960 of record NZ_BDUD01000001.1, read on the forward strand.
CAGCATCTACTATGGTGATGAAGTTGGTTTACCTGGTGCAATAGATCCAGACTCACGGCGTGGCTTTCCTTTAGAGAGTAATTGGAATCAAGAAATTTTCAATACTCATCGTCAATTAATTGCCCTACGCCACACATACCCAGCCTTGCGTACAGGTGATTACCAAGTTCTCCATGCTCAAGGACAAATTTATATCTTTGCGCGAACTTTAGGAACAGAGGAATTAATAATTGCCGTCAACGCTGGCACAAGTTCAGCAACAGCCAATGCAGATGTCGTTAGTTTACGTACTCAACCCAACAAGCTGTTGTTTGGTACTGCTGAAGTTGAGTGGAATAGTGAAGGAGAAACTCAGCAGTTATCATTGACTGTTCCCGCACGTAGTGGGTGCATTCTGGGAGTAGGGAGTGGGGAGTAGGGAGTAGGGAGTGGGGGAAATCAATTCAAAATTCAAAATTCAAAATTCAAATATTTTAGAACTTCTGCTTCCCATTCCCCATTCCCCATTCCCCATTCCCTATTGCTCATTCCCCATTCCCCATTCCCCATTCCCTATTCCCCATTCCCCATTCCCCATTCCCCATTCCCCATTCCCCATTCCTCATATATTACCTTCCGGCAACCATTGCAGGCATCAACACTGCATCAATAATGTGGATCACGCCATTGTCTGTCAAAATGTCTGTTTTGATGACATTGGCGTTATTTATCTTAAATTTACCATTGGCGGATTCAATAGCGATAATTGACCCTTCAAGCGTTTCTGCCTCATTAATCTGTACTAAATCATCAGACCGAACATCCCCACTAGCGATATGATATGCGACAATTTTCTGGAGCTTAGGGATATCTTGTAGTAAAGATTCTAAGGTTCCCTCTGGCAGATTGGCAAAGGCTTCGTCAGTTGGTGCAAATAATGTAAAAGAACCAGGACTTTTTAGAGTCTCTATGAAATTTGCAGCTTCAGCAGCCTTTACCAGGGTATTGAAGTTTCCCGCGTTGATAGCAGTTTCCACAAGGTCAGCCATAAGGGTGTGTGACTTTAGTCAGATAATATTATAAGTAACTTATATTGACTGAAACACTCTCAACCTCTATCAAGAGAGAGGTTGCTAGCGATTAAATACACAGCATCAGATTTATCGGTACTGCTACACTGGGGAATGACCCCAAGAACCACTGAATTATGCTAAAGCGTTCTAAGTTCGAGACAACTCAGTCTCAGATTATGCACCGTTCTGAGGAGCTGATTAGTGCAGCCTCAAATCGTTACCGCATTACGGTTCAGGTGGCCAATCGTGCTAAACGTCGGCGTTATGAAGACTTTGAAAATAACGAAGATGCGATGATGAAGCCAGTGCTAAGGGCAATTATCGAAATGTCCGATGAACTGACTCAGCCAGAAATCATTGGCGAACTATAAAAAAAGGCTTTAGAGAAGGTAGGATGAGCAAAAATTTATCGTTCATTCAACCCCTACTTAAACCTTGGCAGACACTCACTGCTTTAATGGTAGTGGGTGTAATTGTTTTGGGTTCAGGGGCGGACAAATCAATACATAAAAATTTATTTAGTATCCAGCCTGCATACTCTCAGAGAGTCACACCTAGCGATGTTTGGCAGCTAGTATATCAGCAATTACCAGATTTACCACGAGAAAATAACTATATCAGCAAAGAAAATGGGAAAGTTGCCGAAAACAACACCTTAGTAAGTCGCCTGATTACATATCACATTTATACCAAAGGGCGCGCCCCAATTTATCGTTTAGATTGGAAGCTGACTTTAGCTGATTACCTGGGTGCGAACGAAATTATGTATGATAGTACCTATCCAGGACATGAAACACTACGGGAAAATCCGATAGAAGGCGATCGCAAAGCCATCACTCGTCTCACCCGCAGTCAACGAAATGCCCTAGTGCAAGTCTTAGTCAATATATTTAATCCAACCCAAAATACCCCACCTCCTAGCCCCAACGCCACACCCAGTCCTAATACATCAACCACCCCACAACCACCCCCAAGAGGAGGGGCTGAACTACTGAAATGATCAAACCCACAGTCCATAATCTTCCTTTGCGCTCCTCTGCGTTAAACCTCAGCGTCCCTCTGCGTTTAAAAAATTAAACTATGGAACGCCTTGTAAAAACCGGATATGGTTGGCGTATAGGCCAGAACCCCGATGCACCTGAATTTAAAGGTTTAGTCGGTACAGATGATTGGGCAATTGAGTTAACCGAAGCCGAGTTAAATGATTTTTGCCGTCTACTAGCACAGCTAGCAGACACCATGAAACAACTCGCAACTGAATTAATGGAAGAGGAAAAAATCGCTTGTGAAGCCGAAAGCAATTTATTATGGATGGAGGTAGAAGGCTATCCTCATGCCTACAGTCTGCGCTTCATCTTGAATACAGGGCGATGTGTAGAAGGTAAATGGGATGCTTCTGCTGTTCCCGATTTGCTGCAAGCGACTGGGATGCTTAAGGTTTTTTAAATATGCCTGTTGCTTCTCCTAGAGTTTTGCTGTATGATAGTAATTCTGACCGGGGCGTAGCGCAGCTTGGTAGCGCGCCACTTTGGGGTAGTGGAGGTCGTGGGTTCGAATCCCGCCGCTCCGATTGATGATAAGCCATGCCTGCTAGTCTTTTCAAGAGATTGGCAGGTTTTTCAATCCCGTTTGCGAGACGATACCAAATTCGTAGCAAAAAATCATTCCAATTTACCATTATGATAGGTAAATAAGTTCATAGTAAGGACTTTAGCCCTTGATTTGAGCGTTAAAGCGCTCGCTACAAACTCAGCAGACTTGACAGACTACTAGAAAATTCCCCAATTCTGTTGAAATCATAGTTAGGCAAGTTTACCTTGTGGAAAACTTGTGGAAAAACTCAAATACTTTTCCACAAGGTAATTATACTCAATTAAGTTTTAATAGTAAAATCTCAAGTTTTCCACAGATTTATCCACAAAAAGTAAGATTTTTCCACAATTAAAGTTAAATTTAATCAATTTTTATACGTTACTTAATATTTTTAACTATTTATTCAGCCGTCAATGCTAATTATAAAAATAGTGGTTGTGGAAAACTTCAAATACATCTTCAGGATGATTTTTGAGAACGGCTAGTCATATTGATGCGATCGCTCAGTTGGCGGATTGTTTGTGCTAAAGTGCGATCGCTGTGGTGGAGTTGGGTAATTTTATCGCAACTATAGATTACCGTTGTATGGTCTTTACCACCAAACTCCTCGCCAATTCTTGGCAAACTCAAAGACGTGTGTTGGCGCATGAGATACATTCCTATTTGACGCGCCCAGCTAATCTCTCTTCGTCGTGAGTTACTTTTGAGATCGTCTATGGAAACATCAAAATTATCCGCCACAACCTTTAAAATCGCTTCTGGGGTAGCAGCCATTTTTTCATTAGGCGGTTCTAAAACTGGTGTGATATTTTCTACCGTCATCGGTAAGCTCCAAATAGAAATATAAGCCACCGCCCGAATTAAAGCTCCTTCTAATTCTCGAATATTAGAAGTATAGTTAGAAGCAATATACTCAATCACATCGCGGGGAAGGCGAATATTTTCATCCTCAGCTTTTTTCTGTAAAATTGCCATTCTTGTTTCTAAATCCGGCTTTTGGATATCTGCGATTAACCCCATAGAAAACCGAGAACAAAGCCGTTCTTGCAAGCTAGGAATCTGATTAGGAGGACGATCAGAAGCAATGACAACTTGTTTTCCAGCTTCATGTAAAGTATTAAAAGTATAAAAGAATTCTTCTTGGGTATATTCCTTCCCTTCAAGAAACTGAATATCATCAACTAATAAAACATCAGCCGCTCGATAATGCTCTCGAAAACTTTGCATACTATCTTTACGAATCGCTGTAATTAAATCATTAGTAAACTGCTCAGTCGAAACATAAAATATTTTACAATTAGGCGAAATTTCCCAGCGATAATGACCAATTGCCTGCATGAGATGAGTTTTACCCAAACCTACGCCACCACACAAAAATAAAGGATTAAACTCTTTACCTGGAGATTCTGCAACTGCCAAAGAAGCAGCATGAGCCATCCGATTGTTAGCACCAACTACAAACCGCGAAAAGACATATTTAGAGTTTAATTCAGTAGTTTTATGATTGTGAGTAGGTATAGCTTCGGGAATACTGCTGCTATCTGGTGATTCCCAAGAAACCCCTCGTTCACTCAAATGCGAAACTTCATCACCTTGAGCAACAGTAATGTAAATTCCTACAGGATGACCCAGAATATCTTGTACTACATGAGCAATGGTATTTATGTAATATTTCTGTAACCAATTACGAGCAAATGGGTTAGGAGTACAGATTACCAAGCAATTATTTTCTAATCGCTCCGCACTAGCAGTTTTAATCCAAGTTTCAAAGGTGGGCCGGGATAGTTCAAGCTGTAGGCGCTCTAGTACCTGGCTCCACAGACTTTCTATGGGAATTTCCATCATCCACCACCTTTGCTGCTAACGGTCACAATAGAAGAGAAAGCACTAATTTAGCATCCAAACACGCTAGACCTAGAATAAGCTTTTAAGTTGTAATCATTTTGGGACATACCCCGTAGGCAAGATCCTAACACCAGCGATTGATATGGAGAAGCAACGACACATGAAGACAACAAACCATCATTTAGTACCCAAAAAGATTGATACCAGGGGTTTACCTCGCAGGTTATGGATGCTCTCATACGGGGTAGCAGTGGTGTTCCTGGGGAGCTGCTCTCTTTTACCTGCTAAAACTTTTGAGACTCGACAAAGCCAAACTCAAGCCCAAAAGACAATAGAACCCAATCCGGTAATTGTCCCCGTGCCAATTATCTCTTCGTCTGAAGATGCTAATTTTGTAGTAAAAGTAGTGCAACAGGTGGGGCCTGCGGTAGTTCGCATTGATTCTTCCCGAACAATCACTTCTCGTGTACCAGACGAATTTAACGATCCATTTTTCCGACGGTTTTTTGGAGACGGTGCGCCACAGCCTAGACAACGGGTAGAGCGGGGTAGCGGCTCTGGATTTATCATTAATTCTTCAGGTCAAATTGTGACCAATTCTCATGTGGTAGATGGTGCTGATAGAGTGACAGTCACACTCAAAGATGGCCGGACTTTTGACGGGAAAGTGTTGGGAGAAGATCCGGTTACGGATGTGGCTACGATCAAAATTGATGCTAATAATCTGCCAACTCTATCCGTGGGTAACTCCGATGCTTTGCAACCAGGACAAGCAGTAATCGCCATTGGCAATCCTTTAGGCTTGAATAATACCGTCACTTCTGGGATTATTAGTGCTACAGGTCGTTCTAGTAGCGATATCGGTGCTAGCGACAAGCGGGTTGATTACATCCAAACGGATGCTGCAATTAATCCTGGTAATTCTGGTGGCCCATTGCTAAATGCTCGTGGCCAGGTAATTGCGATGAACACAGCTATTATCCGAGGCGCTCAAGGTTTGGGATTTGCTATCCCGATTAATACTGTGCAAAAAATTGCCCAGGAATTAATTGCTAACGGTAAAGTAGATCACCCTTATTTGGGTGTTCAGATGGTAACACTGACACCAGAAATTAAAGAAAGAATAAAAGATAGAGCAGGCGATCGCTTAAATTTTACAGCTGATGAGGGCGTTTTGCTAGTTGATATCGTGCCGCGATCGCCTGCATCTACAGCTGGACTCCAAGCCGGTGATGTGATTAAAAGCATTAATAACCAGCCTGTCACTAAAATTGAAGATGTACAAAAGCTAGTAGAAAATAGCAAAATCGGCACTAATTTACCAATAGAAGTGGAACGCAACGGGCAAACTATCCAAGTAGGAGTCCGACCTGCTCCTTTACCCGTGACACGCGAGGGATAATTTGAGGAGTTAGGAGTTAGGAGTTAGGAGTTAGGAGTTAGGAGTTAGGAGTTAGGAGTTATAAAAGTTTCTCCACTTCCAATGCCCAATGCCCCATGCCCAATGCCCAATGCCCAATGCCCCATTCCCCATTACTTAAAGGAGTTTAATCATGACTGAGTTAGCACCAATAATTCAATTAGGAAATCCAACATTACGCCAAAAAGCTGCTTGGGTTGAGAATATTCAAGATGAGCATATCCAAAAGTTAATTGAAGACTTAATTGCCACCGTTGCCAAAGCTAACGGCGTGGGGATTGCTGCGCCTCAAGTAGCACAATCTTATCGTTTATTTATTGTGGCTTCCCGCCCTAACGCTAGGTATCCCAACGCCCCGGAAATGGAACCTACTGCTATGATTAATCCCAAAATTATTTGTCATTCAACTGAAGTTGTCAAAGATTGGGAAGGTTGTTTAAGTGTTCCAGGAATTAGGGGGTTAGTTCCTCGGTATCAATCTATTGAAGTCGAATACACTGACTCTCAAGGCAACTTACAAAAGCAACAATTAACCGATTTTATCGCTCGGATTTTTCAACATGAGTATGATCATCTCGACGGGATCGTATTTGTAGATCGTATAGAAAACACTCTTGAAATGATTACTGAACAGGAATATCAACAACGAGTAGTTAATAAATAAATGGGAGTGGGGAGACGCGATTAATCGCGTCTGTACAATTAAAAAAGCACTGCGATCGCAGTGCTTTAAGCGTGTGCTTCACAAACTTGCTCGCCCCGCCACAATTGATATAACCTGGTTGCTGGCATGGTCATATATAAAACATCACCAGCGCTGAGGTTAGTTTCTAATAAATCCCAGCCGTGAAGGGTTTGGTGGTTTGTTTCTACGTACAAAGGTACACAGTCAGCAGACATAGCTACATCTTTTACCCACTGACCACAAAAAACATGTGAAGGTGTAATCACAGTTGCAAAAGCCACCCAAAGACTATCTGCTGTGATGCCATTGCCAAGGATGCGTCCCCCTAGTGCAGCAGCAGCAAAAGCTGGGGCTGCTAGTTCAGCCGGACTTAGTACGGCCTCGAAACCAAATAGCTGTTGCGCTATACCAGCAAAATCCGGATCGCCATAATGAACAATTACCGGAATGGTGGGTGTCAATCCCTTGGCTTTGAGGGCAATTTCCAGATTGGTAGCATCATTGCTAGTAACAGCAAGCACTGCGGCGGCAGAGTCTATATTACTGGCTTTGAGTATTGTACGGAAGCTGGCATCTCCTTGAATAACGGGGATACCGAGTTCGCGGGCGGTGTTGATATATTTGCTGTTAGAGTCTGGTTCAACTACTACAACTTCATGTCCACTGGCGTGGAGTTGCTGGACAATTCTCACTCCAATACCACTCAAGCCACAAACAATGTAGTGATATCGCTGGGGAATTCGGGCTGCATCCCAAAATTGCTTAAAGCGGCTTCCTAAGACAAAATCGGTGAGCATTGCGTACCAAATACCAATTACCACTGCTCCAACCAGCATCATCACAACAGTAAATAACTTAATACTGTTAGGAGCATTTTCTACTACTTTGTCATTACCACCGGCTCCGGTAATCATGCCGACAGAAAAATATAGAGCATCGACAGGAGATAAACTCAATTCAGCCGACATATAAGTGAATGTAGCGATCGCAATAACCGCCAAAAGTGCAATAGCACCCATCACTACCGATCGCCCGTGTTCCTGAAACTGCTTAAAATTGGTGAGGGCTTTCAGCAGTTTTGTAATCAATGATCTCCGGGGGGTACGGATGCGGGGTTGTGTACCAATAATGATGCGATCGCCCACCTTGATCTCTTGTCCAGATATTACACCTGACACCAAATCCATCTCACCTTCTACTGGCAAGTAATAAATCAGCATCCGCGATCGGTCTTCCCACAATTCACTCAGCTTTAGACCTTTCCAGAAATGGTTTTCATCAATGTATTCTTCGTGAATCGGCCAAGTTTGCTGAAATAATTTGATTTGTCCGATCGCTCGATTTCCCATTGCGGCAAAAGTGAATACGGGTGCTGCTAAACCCACAACACTCATACTCAAATGGTCTGGCAAACTTTGATCTAGGCGTTCTCCCAAATTTGTATTATAAAAACGGTTGATAATCCGAATCTGGGGATTCAGCACCCGCGCTTGCATCATAATAGACAAATTCAGAGCATCTTTAGAACCAGCGATGACTAAAGTGTGTGCCTGTTGAATTCCTGCTGCTGTTAGGGTAGAAGCTGCTTCTAAATCGCCAACAATCACATCTCCTGCTGTTTCGCCAGGGATAGATTGGTGATGAATGCCAACAACGAAGGCTCCCTGGTGTCTCAGCAAACGAAAGGTTTTATATCCGGTACGTCCTAAGCCACAAACAATAATTCGAGGTTTCATGAAAAGGCAGCATCTTTTACAGGTAGGGCTGCATTTCTAGTTATTTATCAATATTGTTGCCTGCTTTCTTGCAATATAACTGTAGCTGACAACACGATTATGTCAAATAAGATGGCACTTTTACAAATTTATGAAAGTCTATGTTATTGGCGCTTCTAGATTGAGTGCAATACAAACCTAACCCCCAGTCCCTTCTCTACTAGCGTTGGAGAGTAAAATTTAAAGCTTCTCTCCTTTTAGGAGAAAGAAACGGAATTAACTCATCCCCCGGCTTCAAGCCCTACGGTGTACACACAAGTCGGAAAAACTTCATCTACTAAAGATTTGCAGTTCGTTACGCTGGC
>NZ_BDUD01000001.1:4800455-4939211 GCF_003113895.1 Nostoc commune NIES-4072
TTTGTTATTTTGGCGTGTCTATAACGCACCTTACGAAACTACTAGAATTGAAACATAGTGCTAGTCATACTTGTGTGTACACCGTAGGCTTGAACGCACCCCAACTAATTGCTTGCAATATAGTTGGGGTGCGTTCAAAAGATCCAAGTTTTGACACTCTCAGGTCTAAAGACGCGCTCGTTTCCCACATCCCGCGAGGTTCTATGAAAAATTTAGTAAAATTAACAAGTTTTGGTACTATTTTATGCCCCTTATTTGTGGTAGGAACCTTAGCTGCTACAGCGCAAGTACAGCCGCCACAGCAACAGCCAGGGCCGATTTCTGCACCTAATGTAACACTGAATATACAACGTAGCAGTGGTACATGTCCTCAAACAATTGGACTGTGGTGGTTTGTTTTACCTTATGAAGGCGGTGCTGAACATACGGTAGTGGCAGATACTAGAGAATTTGCAGATGAAACTAAGTTAGTTTCATCTAAGAATAAGCGATTTGTCGAATTTGTTTCACCTTTACGCAGTAATTATGCTTCTTGCGTAGGTCAAACTCAAGGGCAAGAATATACTTTCTACAATGTAGAATTTAAGAATAAAAAAGCTTATTTCCGTGTGGATTTACGGAAATCTAATGTACCTAGTCGCCTAATTACTTACAAAAGTATAGTGGCTTCTCGTCCTTATGTCAGATGGGCGATCGCTGACTAACGCCTCAAATAGGAGAGTTGTTCTAGACAGGGTTTCAACAGCCAATAAAATAATATAGAAAAATATGGCAATTTTTGTAGGTTGTGATACGCTATCTGCTTGAGGAGTGTGGAGGAACCGAAAATGGCAAAGCTGCGCGTGGGGTTACTGTTTGGCGGTCGTTCGGGAGAACATGAAGTTTCGATCAATTCAGCACGGGCGATCGCTAAAGCCTTAAGTGCAGAGCAAAATGCTAATAAGTACGAAATACTGCCTTTTTACATCCAAAAAGATGGACGCACTCTTGCCGGAGAAGCACCCGAAAAGGTTTTAGCAACCGGCACTCCGCTACTGGAATCTGAAGAATCAACATCTGTTGGAAATCTCACATCCAACCCTCAAGCCCAAACCCTCAGCAAGTGGCAATCTCCCTCTCAAGTTGCCCAAGTAGATGTTTGGTTTCCCATTCTCCACGGCCCCAACGGTGAAGACGGGACAATTCAAGGGTTATTAACTTTGATGCAAGTCCCATTTGTGGGTTCTGGGGTGTTAGGTTCGGCACTGGGGATGGATAAAATTGCCATGAAAATGGCTTTTGAGCAAGCGGGACTACCACAGGTAAAATACAAGGCAATAACTAGAACGCAAGTTTGGTCTAATCCTTGCGTGTTTCCGAAACTGTGTGATGAAATTGAGGCAGCATTAGGTTATCCTGCTTTTGTCAAGCCGGCTAATTTGGGTTCATCAGTGGGTATTGCCAAAGTGCGATCGCGCCAAGAATTAGAAGCCGCTTTAGATAATGCTGCAAGTTATGACCGCCGATTAGTTGTAGAGGCTGGTGTCGTAGCGAGAGAAGTCGAGTGTGCCGTTTTAGGTAATGATCAACCCCAAGCCTCTGTCGTTGGAGAGATTACTTATGACAGCGATTTTTATGACTATGAAACAAAATATACAGAGGGTCGGGCAGATTTCCTGATACCTGCATCGATTCCAGATGCGATCGCTCGTCAAATTCAGGATATGGCTTTGCAAGCTTTTGCAGCTGTTGATGCTGCGGGGTTAGCAAGGGTAGATTTCTTCTACGTGGAAGCGACACAAGAAGTTTTTATTAACGAAATAAATACGTTGCCAGGCTTTACTGCGACTAGCATGTATCCCCAACTCTGGGCCCATAGTGGAGTGTCCTTTCCAGAATTAGTTGATCGGTTAATTGAACTTGCGATCGAAAGGCATTCTCCTAGCTGACAGACGAAATAACCGAACTGATTTCAGATTATTACGACGATAAGTCACAAGAAATACAGAACTTTGACAAAAGTTAGCCAGATTTAGTAGCATGTATTTTACAAAAAAAGCTACTTAAATCTGAAACTTTGTTACGGATACCTGATGCTTGACTCCTCCAGTACAATTTATGGACTAGAGGGGTACAAATCTGAAAGTAATCATGGAAAAAAGTCAGAGTGTACAGCGCGAGCCAACCCAACGAAGAAGGGCCACTCCAGAGCTGACAAACAGAAAATCGAGATTAAAACGAAGCTCGAACGTTCTGATATATCTGGTTGCACATCATCCTTGGCTATTGTTAACCGGGTGTTTAGCCATGTTTATAGGTGGTGGTGCTTTTGCCCTGTACAGCTTAGGTAATGCTGGACAGGTAACACAAGAAGAACCAGAAAAAATCCCGGTTATAGTTGAAGAACCAATCAATACGCCCTCTGAGAATAGTAATCCTACACCTTTATGGATGGTAGCTGCGATCGTCCTCAGCTGTGGTAGTGGTTGCTTGCTCATTTTCCGAATGCTCAACCGGACAAAGCAACCGCAAAAAGTCCAAAAACTGGTTAACCGTCATCAGGCACGCTTGGCACAGAACCATTCCCCAAGATTGGAACCTCGCCTTCCCAAGAGCCAACCAATCTATTTGCCACAGTCACAACTGATGCCCGTTATGCAGACGCGACCTAAAACAAAACATTTGGTAACGGTTCTGCCAGCAGAACACAAGCACCACTTGGATACGCGCACAGAATCTTTAGCAGATTTGATGGATCTTCGTAAAGATAGTTCATTGTCTGCAATTTTACGCCAGTCTTAAATTTCCTGTAAAGCAAAAACCTGTCAAAATAATATTTTTTGCGAATTAAGGCGCGGTTATACCGTGCCTTTACTAATATCTAGAGGCTAATTAACAGTTAAGCGATCGCAGCTTTGAAGTGCGGAAAACACCAAAATGAATAAGCAATTGCAGCTTTTGAATAAGCGATCGCAGCTTTTGAATAAGCGATCGCAGCTTTTGAATAAGCGATCGCAGCTTTTGAATAAGCAATTGCAGCTTTTGAATAAGCGATCGCAGCTTTTGAATAAGCAATCGCAGCTTTTGAATAAGCAATCGCAGCTTTTGAATAAGCAATCGCAGCTTTTGAATAAGCAATTGCAGCTTTTGAGAAAGCTACGCGAACGGGCATCCTACGGCGAACGTCTCCCCTTCTGCCAAGGCTATCCATCAGCCGGATCTTTCTCAACGTGGAAAGCAAAGGAATTTCTTGATGCTGAAAAAGCAGCAGTCTGTCCGGTTAAACTGATAAGGATAAAAATAGCAGATCGGGCAGTGAATAACATAGTGCGGTTAGTTTTAACAGCAATATTGCTGGTGCTAGTGACAGCTTGTGGCAGTATTGGACTGCTACCGACTAGCGAGTTAGTGCAAAAAGCGATCGCACTTGGGCTAGAGCAAACTCAACAAAAACTTAGCCAGCAGTTGGATCTAGATTTTCAAGGATTTGAAATCAAGCGCCTAGCAATTACCCAGGAAGAACCTCTAACGATTGAAAATTTACCAGCTTTCCACGTTCGGGGAACCTACGACTTAATTGTAAAGCTACCAAAACGGCGCTTAACGCAACCAAAAAAACCTTTTGATGTTTACCTGCAAATTCAGCAAGAAGGTAAAACTTGGCGATCGCTAATTCCAGAAAAAGGTAGTAAAGATACGCAATCAATTTGGCGTAGCTATCTCATCCAATAGAGACGGGGAACAGTAAAGATGCAACCTTTGTCTATTGTCTGCTGCCTAAAAAAGTGCGATCGCAACTCGCACACGATTAAATACGAGGTGAAATTGGAGCCAACACCAGAACAATTACGAAGCTTTTACCGGATGTCGGTGAGGATGAGCAATTTACTTCGGCCAATTAACTTAGTGCGGATGGACGAAAGGACAAAGCGTATAGTTATGCTGGTCGGAGACACAATAGAAATAGAAATTTATCCTAACGGGGAGGTCGTTACCAAATGATACAGCCCAATTTTGCGGATATGTCTGATACCGAGTTACGAGCTTACGTGTTGCAAAATCCTAACAACACTGAAGCGTTTCACGCATACGTTGATCGCTTGCACGCAGCGAATCCAAATCCACAACTAATGTCAATTGAAGAAGCCGAGGCTGAATTAGAGAGGATGGTTAACCAAGGTCAAAAATAGCAGCAAAGGGAGGAAAGAAGATTTTTCTTTCCTCTCTCTGCAATTCATCCATAACTACCAGCCACGAGCCTTAATAGCTTGGCAGTAATACTTCAGTGCTGTGCTACCAGGATTATCCTCACGATCAAGAATTTCCCGATCTTCCTTTTCCTCGGTTATTTTCTTGCCGCTATTAATGTTGTAGACTCTGTGTCCAACTGCCCGTATCTTGGCATCAGAACACGAAGGACGAAGCATATACTCATAAATACGTTTTCCTTCCTAAGATTTTACAAGTTGTTTTTGCCGGATGGCAAAAAACTGACCCAATAAAATACTGTATGGTTTGTGTGGAAGTAATTTTGACTGTAGTATATGTCTGGACTGGAGTTTGACGTTTTGCCTCATAATCAAGCATGGTCTTATGTTGGGCTATTTCGCTTCCTCAACGGTGCGACTTTGACTCTAAGAATTCACTTAAAAAACCTCCTTTGTTAAAGCAATAAATTTTACTATAAAAACACAAAATGCGCGTATTCACTGATGAAAACGGCAAATTTGCATAGTTAATATGTAGCAAATAATATAGCATCGGCTAGTGGATCAAGTTTAGAAGTTAAATGACTATCAAAAAACCCTTGGCTATCAACCAGCCAGAGGTGGGGCAGATCATTCATGATTTGCAGCTTGCCTTCGGGTTTACGCAAGAACAGTTTGCACCAACTCTCGGTGTGACATATACCACGATTAACCGTTGGGAAAATGGACGCTCTAAACCCTCGCCTTTGGCGATGGAGAAGATTGAGGGGATGTTGGAAAAGATGGGCGATAAGGGTCAGGATTTATTGACTAAGTATTTGTCGAATTAGTTTCTAAATCAGTTTTGTCTGGGCAAGTAAAATAAGATTAAATTACCAAATTAGTGAAGGAAAAGATGAAAATACAATCACTCTTTTTAAAGCTTTTACCAAGTCTCTTGATTCTCAATACATTAGCTTTATCATACTCACCAATATCAGCTAATACAACTCAGAATAAAGCTAAATTTCAACCACTTTCTCAAAAACAAGCATTAACCATAAATACTATATCTGCTCAAATATTTATTCATGATATTAAGAATAATCCTATTAATAATGCACAAGTAATATTAATTGGTAAGAATAATACATATTTAGAAAGTTTGACAGATAATAATGGTATAGCTGAGTTTAATATTAAGTCCCAACAAAATTATACTCTTTTAGTTGCACATCCAAATTTTGCAGGCATAATAGTTAGAAATTTTTCTCCAAAAAAGGATTCACAAAAAAAACTAGAACATAGAGGAAATGTTGGTTCTGTTATTTTTCCTGATAGCACTGGATACATTAAAGGTTTAAAAGGTCGTTTGAATCCCATTTTAGATACATTATATAGAACTTATATTTATGCTGATAATATAGCGGTGAATGGTGGTCAACAACAACCAGTAAATTTTGAAATTGGCAAACCACTAAATCTTGAAGATGCTGAAGGTTCTACCATGCAAATTACTATTCGATTTGCACAAGGTAATACTTTCCTTATTGAATTTTTAAAACCATCTTAGTGATTTATTTTAAAGTTAATCAATTGTATAGTTTGTAAAATAATTTTCATACATGGAATCAGCAACGCCCTTATTTTTTTGGCTAAGGTATTGCTAATACGAAGTATTTTTTATCTCACGCAGAGACGCAGAGGAGTGATCTAGTGCAAGTAGAAAAAGCATCACAAGCATTTGTGTTAATATTTTTCGGAAAAAGGTGACAAAGATACTCAAATTACCTGGTTTAGCTATCTCATCCCCAAATTAGTTTGTGCAATTAAAAAAACTATCACAATAATTTACGTATAACTGCTGTGGCATAGTCATGATCGAGGTATAGTTTCACTGGAGACAGGGCAAAATGTATATCAACTTTTTCATCAGTTCCATTGCTGGAATTGTGGTTGTGGTATTAACAGCTTTTGGCTTACTGCAATGGTTGCATATCCCTGCTGGTAACTTTCTTGATTGGGTAATTGGTGGTGCAAGCTTTTGGTGGTTGTTGGTAATTGTTACCGTCCCGTGGAATGTGCATTTTCAAGCTAAAGAAGTTTTAGCAGAAGCAGCACAATCTAAAGAGAAAAAAATTCCAGTCGATGAGAAACAAGTGAAGTATGTCACAGTGTTGGCAAAGCGATCGCTCTGGGTTGCCATTGCTTTACACTTATTCTCAGCCGTTGGTCTTTATGCTCTTGCTGCCACTGGTATTAGTACAGTTGGATATATAAGTTCTGGTGCAGCTTTGTTATTAACAATTCTCCGTCCAGCGATTCGGGCGTATGAGTATTTATATGCGCGGTTAGCGATGATTCGCCAAGAATGGAAGTATCCCCGCGAAGATATTGTTGAACTGCGCGATCGCTTCTCTATATTGGAACAAAAAATCCAGTCATTCGAGGAGCAACTCAACCCAGAACAATCTTATTCATTACCCGCAACTCAACAACGCTTTGCCGAAGAAACTCGTAAAGATTTAGCCAGAATTGCGGCTAACTTGGAAGAATTACGGGCGACAAATCAAACTGAACATGAGCGTTTGGCCAGAGAAGGAAGAAATGCGATCGCGCAACTTTCCACCGACGGGCAATTTCTCGATCATGTCCGCGAAATTATTCGATTTTTTAAAACCGCCTAATTTTTATTTATCAAGAAGGGAAAAGGTAAAAACATTGCAAGTGGCGCGAAATAATCCGTATCATCGCAAGACAAGTCGAAACCCCACTCCTAGTGTTGGGCTTGGTTTAATTGCGAATTGCGTTAGCGGAGCGGGGCGTTAGCCCATTGCGAATTGTGAATTGGTTTCATGTTCGCCGATTAACTAGAGTAGCGCTAGCTTGGTCAACAGGCATCAGCACAACTTCATTAATATTGACATGGGGCGATCGCGTCACACAGAAAAATATCACATCAGCCACATCATCTGCTGTCAGAGATTTAACTCCTTGGTAGACTTTGTTGGCGCGTTCAGTATCTCCGTGAAAGCGCACATTGCTAAATTCTGTTTCTACCATACCAGGGTCAACGGAAGTTACACGTACCCGCGTTCCCAACAGGTCTTGTTTTAAACCTTCAGAAATCGCCGTCACAGCAGCTTTGGTAGCACAGTAGACATTACCACCGGGATAGGTTTGATGTCCAGCAATGGAACCTAAATTGACCACATGACCGCGATCACGGCTTACCATTCCCGGAACGACATAGCGGGATACGTAAAGTAAACCCTTAACGTTAGTATCAATCATGTCTTCCCAGTCTTGAAAGCTGCCTTCGTGCAACTTGTCTAAACCACGACTTAGACCAGCATTGTTAATGAGAATGTCGATGTCAGACCAGGCAGAGGGTAGAGTAGAAATGGCTTCTTCTACAGCATTGCGATCGCGCACATCTAGTTGTAATAAATGAATTTCAATACCAAATTCTTTAACGAGAGTATCTGCTAGCTGCTGCAAACGTTCCAGTCGTCGTGCCGCTAGGATTAGTTTTGCACCCGCACCAGCGAAGATCCTCGCGCAAGCAGTACCAATACCACTACTTGCACCAGTGATTAAAATGATTTGATTTTCTAGCGAAGTCATTAGGATAGTTAGGAGTGAGAAGTTAATAGTTATGAATTATGAAATAGTACAAGTTTCATAGTTCATAATTTATCATCACAGACGCGATTAATCGCGTCTCTACTCCTAACTCTTGTACAGACGCGATTAATTGCGTCTCTATTTCTTCACCACTCGCAGGCGCTGAGTTACCATCGTCATCCCATTACCGCGCAGGATGACAGCAGAAACCCACTGATTACCAGGGGTAGATGGTGCTTGTGCGGTTTTAAACAGTCCGCCAGATGTTAGTAATTCCAAATCCACGGATGTAGGTTTGAGAAATTTATCTGCTTGTATGGGTTCCTCTAGCGCCGTTCCTAGTAGAAAATCATCACCAAGTGGCTCTTGGACGATCGCATCAAAACTATACTTCTGACCAACCACCACCTGCTGTGGTAATTTAATATCAATTTGGGGCGGCTTGTTGCCAGAGGTAACTTGGGTGCGTTCTGACAAAATGTCTTGGCGGACTATTTTTCCGCCTGCAATGCGCTGACGCGATTTAATTGTGGCATTGAGAGTCGAATTATTATTGTTAGCGGAAGGTAAGCCAGTTATCTTCGTTTCAGTTTCCGCAATAATTCCATTGCCTTCAGGTTTTGAAGATAGCAGTTTTGTACTGTATTGCAATTTGGGATATCGTTGCCAAAGTGAAGTCAAAGACTTTTGCAGGGTTTGCAGGTTTAATCCATCCCCATGAGTGAAATTGGGGCTGTAGAATTGCAACACCCCTTTGACATCGCCTTGACTAGCGGCTGCATCAACTTGTGTCAACAGGTTTTTCACATCGGCTGGTGCATTTTGGGCTGTACCAGCTTGGACTAACTGTTGTGGTGTCGCCGCTTGAGTACGTTGCCAACCACTTGTTAAACCAAGGGTTAGCAGGAATGAAACTAGCCAGATACTAGCTGGAAATCTGAGTTGTCGTCTCAATAAGGCGGTAATAATGTTTGTCATTGGTTAAGAGTTTACTGATTTGATGAGAGAAAGTAAGGAAATTGTTTTATCTTAGTTAAGCTAGACGCTAAACGGTAGAGGTTTGATGGCAAACGCACCGATACGATTATTAATAGCTGCCAGTGGGACTGGTGGACATTTGTTTCCAGCGATCGCACTGGCACAAAAATTGCCAGATTATCAAATCGAATGGCTGGGAGTACCCAATCGGCTAGAAACTGAACTTGTCCCTAAAGAGTATCCCTTGAATACTATTGCAGTTGAAGGGTTTCAGCAAGGGTTTGGAATTTCCTCTATTCGCATTTTGGGTAAACTGGCTGGTTCGATTATAGAAGTCAGACGAATTTTGAAGCAGAGAAATTTTCAAGGGGTGTTTACCACAGGGGGTTACATTGCCGGGCCAGCCGTCATTGCGGCGCGTTCCCTTGGTTTACCTGTGGTTTTTCACGAATCTAACGCAATACCTGGTAAAGTAACTCGCTTTTTTGGCCCTTGGTGTAGTGCAGTAGCCTTGGGATTTGAAGTAGCTGCTAAGTATTTGCCTCGTGCTAAAAATGTCTGTGTTGGTACTCCAGTGCGATCGCAATTCCTCGATGGGGCAATTGATGCACCCTTAGATTTAGCTATTCCTGATGGTGTCCCTTTAATTGTCGTATTTGGTGGTAGCCAGGGCGCAGTTGCGGTTAATAAGTTGGTGCGTGAATCTGCAAAGGCTTGGTTTGATGCTGGTGCTTATGTAGTACATTTAACTGGCGATCGCGACGAGGAAGCAGATAGCCTTAAACATCCACAGTACATAGCCTTACCTTTTTACAACAATATGGCAGCATTGTTGCAACGAGCTACTCTTGCCATTAGTCGTTCTGGTGCTGGTAGCTTGACAGAATTAGCAGTGTGCGGAACGCCAGCAATTTTGATTCCTTACCCCTTTGCTGCCGAAGACCATCAATCTTATAATGCAGACGTATTTACTTCATCTGGTGCGGCGTTAACACTAAAGCAGTCAGAGTTGACGCCACAAATATTGCAAAGTAATGTGTTGAATTTGTTGCAGTCACCAGATGAATTAGCAAAGATGGGAGAAAAAGCTCATGCGATCGCAGTTCCCGATAGTGCCGAAAAATTGGCGCAGTTAGTGCGTGAGGTGATAGAAACTTAAAAAATTCAAAATGGAAGATACTAAGAGATAATAGGAATTTATTCCTTAAGTTATGAATATCTTATTTAACCAAAAATTCCGTATCACAGTAGGTTGTGCTGCCTTGTTGCTTGTCAGTTTAGCCAGTAGCCATTTATATACTCAGTTAAAAACTAAACAGATAGCCCAACAAGATAATTTTTTTACTCAGCAAGAAAATTTTACCCCATTTAAATCACAGATTTTTCTCACCTCAAATCGAATTTTCGACAAGCAAAATGATTTTTCATCTCAACAAAATTTATTAGCCGCATCTGCACCCTATCCAGTTGTCGATGAGTTCAAAAAATATAAATTTAGTATTAATGGCAGCCAAATTGTAACTCCAGTCAAACTACCTAGTAGTAAGGTTAACTTCAATCAAAAAGATTTGTTAACCGTTCTCGTTA
This sequence comes from Nostoc commune NIES-4072, assembly GCF_003113895.1. NCBI lineage: Bacteria > Bacillati > Cyanobacteriota > Cyanophyceae > Nostocales > Nostocaceae > Nostoc > Nostoc commune. The sequence continues at coordinate 4,810,814 of NZ_BDUD01000001.1, forward strand.
ATACTAGAAGATATTTTCAAGATTATAGTTCAGAAGACCCAGATATTCTGCGTACAGGGATGCTTGCTACTCAAGGCGTTACTGTTCCAGATGTCATCAATACTTTAAATTTCATGATTGTTGTCTTAAAGGAGGATATTGCTAATAATCGAGCTACTCGTTTACAAGACCCCAAGTTTATCAATTCCAATTTTCGAGTTATTAAATGGACTGCTTATAACCCAAAAGACAAAAAACAGAAACAATTAAGAATTACCAAATATGCTGTGTTTACTCACCCCGGTTCTCGCAAGAAAACCTCTACTTTTAATACACCAATTTATAGTTTAAAAGACAACTCTAATAACGATAAGTTTTACACTAGATATACAAAGCAAGATGTTTTATCAGGTATTTATGAACCAGGCGGTAGAGAATTTGGAAAAGTTACAAGTCTCGCTTATCTAACCAGAAATGGTTTAGAAGAAGCAATAATGGAAGGAACGATACTGATTAATTTTACAGATGGTTATAAGGCATTTTTTAATGTAGATAGAAATAATGCAATGCCTTATATTCGCGGATTAAAAGCAACAGCACAAAAGCGTTATTGGTATTTTAGAGAAGTTGATGCTATTAAAGGGTATGGATACAAAATAGATGCCAAAATATCTATTAAACCCGGAGTTACTTTTGCTGGGGATGTTTTAAATATCGGTTTAGGCAAAGTGATTGTGATTGAGCATACTAAAGCTGGTCGCAAATATCTGCAAATGGGAGTCCTCGCAGATACAGGCGGAGCCTTTTTACCCAATCTTTATCAACTCGATTTTTTAGCAGGTATATTTAAGAATAAAAAAGAATTTGGGCAGAATATCAGCCAATTGCCGGAGTATGCTACAGCATATTTTTTAGTAAAGAAGTAATAGAGATATGAGTGAAAAACGGATGTAGAGACGTACTACTGCTACACCTCTACAAGGGTTCTGGGTAACGTATATTTAATTTCTGGAGTCTAATGCATTGAGTTGATCTCAAAAATCTATGCACGGGTCAACAATTCTAAGTTGTGGCCATCAATGTCATAGAAATAGAAGCCACGACCTTTGTTCCAGTGGTTAATTTGTCCTTTATTTTTATGCATGGGGTCGCTACTGTATTCAATACCTGCCTCTTTCACACGGGCAAATATTGTATCAAATTCTTCATCACTGACATGGAACGCATAATGATGTTGCTCGAACGCTTCAGCGTCGGCGAAGTCGAGCGTCAGTGAATCATTTATATGCACAGCAGCGAAGTGACCAACGGGAACCTCTACCTCTAAACCAAAAATCTTTGCAAAAAACCTCGCCGATGCTTCTTTATCGTATGCAGGCACTATGGTGTGATTTAGAGTAATTGTCATCTCACACCTCCCCTCCTAATTTTGGTAGTAAATTGATCTCAACTTTCTATTCAGAGTCGATAACAACAATCCTCCTTTCTATTTTATCTTTTGGGCGCTGACATCAGCATAAATCTATTATATAAGTAAAGCTAATAACGTATATCAGGTTTACTGAAGTAATAAAACTTGATTAAAAATTGTAAAGCATTGTAAAGTAGTTTCACAGGCAAAGACTTTACCGCCTGATTCATAAACAACTAACCGCACTTATAAAACCATGACAGCAACCTTACAACAGCGCTCAAGCGCCAACGTATGGGATAGATTCTGTGAGTGGATCACCAGCACCAACAACCGTATTTACATCGGTTGGTTCGGCGTAGTAATGATCCCCACCCTACTAGCCGCCACCGCTTGCTTCGTAATCGCCTTCATCGCAGCACCTCCAGTAGACATCGATGGTATCCGTGAACCAGTTGCAGGTTCCTTAATATACGGAAACAACATCATCTCTGGTGCAGTAGTACCTTCCTCCAACGCCATCGGTTTACACTTCTACCCAATTTGGGAAGCAGCATCTCTAGATGAGTGGTTGTACAACGGTGGCCCTTACCAATTGGTAATCTTCCACTTCTTGATCGGCGTATTCTGCTACCTGGGTCGTGAATGGGAACTATCCTACCGCTTGGGTATGCGTCCTTGGATTGCGATCGCATATTCTGCTCCAGTAGCAGCAGCAACAGCAGTATTCCTCGTATACCCAATCGGACAAGGTTCATTCTCTGACGGTATGCCTTTAGGTATCTCCGGAACCTTCAACTTCATGATCGTGTTCCAAGCAGAACACAACATCTTGATGCACCCCTTCCACCAACTAGGTGTAGCAGGTGTATTCGGTGGTTCACTGTTCTCTGCAATGCACGGATCTCTTGTAACTTCTTCACTAGTTCGTGAAACCACCGAAACCGAGTCACAAAACTACGGTTACAAATTCGGTCAAGAAGAAGAAACCTACAACATCGTTGCAGCCCACGGCTACTTCGGTCGTCTAATCTTCCAATACGCTTCATTCAACAACAGCCGTTCACTGCACTTCTTCTTAGCAGCATGGCCTGTAATCGGCATCTGGTTCACCGCCTTGGGTGTAAGCACAATGGCGTTCAACTTGAACGGTTTCAACTTCAACCAATCAATCATTGATTCAAGCGGTCGCGTGATCAGCACTTGGGCTGATGTAATCAACCGGGCTAACCTGGGTATGGAAGTAATGCACGAGCGTAACGCTCACAACTTCCCCTTAGATTTGGCTGCTGGTGATGTTGCTCCTGTAGCAATGAGCGCCCCTGCTATCAACGGTTAATTCTGAAGTTTAACTAAATTAAAAAGCGCTCTTCCAAAAGGAGGGCGCTTTTTAGCGTAAATATAGAAGCAATATTCTTATTACAGAAAAGCGATCGCCTTTGCCTCACTTGAATCTCTATTTTTATTCCCTAATACCCCTAAACCACAAATCCCAGAACTACATTTAAAGCTGTATGAATAAGTTCCCAGTACTCTGACTCCAGCACACCTACCAAACCTAAAATACGACTATTGTCAACAGCACGAATTTGCCCAACATCAATAAAACGGTCTTGATCTAGTCCATTATTTGGTGTTGCTTTTAGATTAACAACGTAGGGGGCTTGTTTACTTCCGGGTCGAAATGGCATGACAATTGTGAGCAACCCATACTGATTCATGATGTCATTTTGCACTATCAAACAAGCGCGAATTTTTTTTGCTTCAGCCCCCACTGTTGGATCAAGATTCACCCAACGTATTTCTCCTCGCCGATAAGTTAAATTACTCCCTGGCATCTATGCCATCTCCAGCAAGGCTATCCCAAGCAGCAATTTCAACTTGATATTCTGGATCTTCAGCATCCTGCTTGAGGGTTGCAATCATTTCTGCTGCCAAAATTTGGCGGCGGTGTTCTGCCAGTAGTGTATTAATGTATGCACTACGATTTCCTTGTGCATACTGATCTACAAATTGCAGAATGTCTTCTTCTAAGGTAATTGTGACTTTGAGCATCTATAATTAATTTTTCGTATTACTATTTAGTATGATTTTATCATCATACTAAAATTTGCTAAACCTATACACCTAACCTATATAGCAATACGGTTCAGTTAAGGGCTAATTGTACAAAATTGGGTTTTCGAGACGCGATAAATCGCCGTCTCTACAAGTGTTTTGGTCTTATCTGAACTGTATTGACCTATATAGACAAATTACAGTAAAGCGTAGACACGTAGTGCCTTGCAGTCAGACATCACTTTAGTTAATTTTTTTAGCTATAGAAATTAGGCGGACAAATATTTTTGGCAATTAATATCAATCTTCTGCCCGCAACAACCAAAAGCCGCTATAAGTCATCCCGGAATCATCGGGTTGAACTAACAAAAAATGCAATCCTCGGCTTTGCTTTTTTCGTTGTTCAAATGCTTGGGCTGCTGTTGTAACTTCTGGATCTTCAAAAGTGGCAACAATCCATCTGTCTACCAAGCCAGCTTCTAATATTAAGCCGTCTGGTGCGCCAGATATATAATTCAATCCTACGGGACGGGCTTGCTGCAACCACCGCGCTAGGCGCATCGATTGCCGTCCACCATAAATCACTACACCGGGGACGGGTACTGTTGATGCCAAACCCAAATTGATGGGTTTGCGATGTTCTGGGATGTGCAAAATGGGAATGGGGCGATCGCTAAATATCGTTTCCACATCACTAGCAGCTAAACTCGCAAAACGCCATTGTTCTCCCCAAAGGTTTTCTGGTAATGGTGCTGGGGGTGGTTTATCCAGTGTTGAGGGATATTGCTTTTCTTGTAACCACTGCTTTAACGCCAAAGTATGGCGAGTAGGTTCAACATTTATACTTAAATTGCGTCCCGCCGCCTCAATTAAGCTTAGTGACTGAGGACGAAATACCTGAATCACATCTGGCAATTTTTCACCTGCGGCTAACTCAAGTTGAGCAGCAACCCAACTCGAATTTGCTGCTGACTGGAGACAGCTAGCTTCATACTGAAAGCTGCGAGTTGCGTCACAAATCAACAACTCCCATAAAATTTGTCCAGATGCATCTGGTAAGGGACGACGATAAAAATCAACTTGCCAAGTTTTCATAAGTGGGGAGTGGGGAGATGGGGGAGAGTTAAACCAATTCGCAATTCGCAATTCGCAATTCGCAATTCGCAATTACGTTTTGTGACGGGGATTTAGACCCCGACACAAAACGTGCTGCCTATCTTGCTGGGGACTTAAACCCCCAAAGTTCGTTAAAACTGAAAGTTTCAAGCTCAGAGGCTCAACGTTCGAGTAAAAAGGTTCAACGTTTGAGTAAAAAGGTTCAACGTTCGAGTAAAAAGGCTCAACGTTCGAGTAAAAAGGCTCAACGTTCGAGTAAAAAGGCTCAACGTTCGAGTAAAAAGGTTCAACGTTTGAGTAAAAAGGTTCAACGTTCGAGTAAAAAGGTTCAACGTTCGAGTAAAAAGGTTCAACGTTCGAGTAAAAAGGCTCAACGTTCGAGTAAAAAGGTTCAACGTTCGAGTAAAAAGGTTCAACGTTTGAGTAAAAAGGCTCAACGTTTGAGTAAAAAGGCTCAACGTTCGAGTAAAAAGGCTCAACGTTCAAGCCGATTCCCCCATGCCCCAGACCAATTCAAAAAGCCTGAATCCATTCTTTAACAGAATACTCAGTCCAAATGCCATTTTTCCAGTAGGGATCATTTTCGATTAACTGGCGCACAGTGGCTTCGTCTTCGGCTTCGTAAATCCCAAAAACTTTTGTGACATCTTTGGTGGGGCCGATAGTAATCAGCACACCGGATTCTTTCTGTTTTGCTAATCCGTCTAAGTGAGCTTGACGGTGGGGGGCGCGTTTTTCAAGAACGTCTTCGCAGTAAGTTCCCCAGAGTACATATTTAGGCATAGCTAATTAATTCCAAATAAAAAATGAATGGGGAGTAGGGAGTGGGGAGATAAGGGAGCAGGGGAAGCAGGGGCAGGGGAGACAAGGGGACTTAAATCAGAACTTGTAACAAGTGTTTCCCCTTGTCCCCAATTCTCAAAAGTCCCCAAGTCCTCTTTCCAATGCCCCATGCCCCATGCCCCATGCCCAATAACTAACTTCTCAAGTTGACGCCGAATTTTTCCACCAAGGCTTCGCGGACTTTATTGTGTACTGGTTCGACTTCTGCCTCAGTAAGAGTACGATCGCTAGCCCGATAAACTAGGCGGAATGCTAAACTCCTCTGTCCTTCGGGGACATTTTCGCCACGATATTCATCAAATAATTCCACAGATTCGAGCAAATCTTTGCCCGCTTTGGTAATTACTTTTTCAATTTCGCTAACTGAGATTTTCACGGGTGCGAAAAAGGCGATGTCACGATCGCTAGCTGGATAGGTAGAATAGGGCTGGAATGTTGGAACCAGAACTTCATTTTCTCCCAAAGAATCTAAAAGCACCTGTAGATCCAACTGGAAAACATAAACGGAATCTGGTAAACCTTTTTCTCGTCGCAGTTGGGGATGGAGTTGTCCAAAAATACCCAGCCTGTTACCCCGAATCCACAGGGAAGCGGTGCGTCCTGGATGTAAGCGATCGTCGCGGCGATCGGGTTGAAATTCTACCTGCAAGGCAAGTTGGCGAAATACACTTTCTAAAATGCCTTTGGCTTCAAACCAGGTGATTGGTTCTTCGCGTCCACTTTTTGACCATTTGCCAATGGTGCGATCGCCTCCCAAAATTCCAGCTAGGGTTTCTGTTTCTTGCAAACCGTCTTCTTCTTGCCAGAAAATTTGCCCGATTTCAAAGCCGTTCAAAGCACCATTACCCTGCTCTAAATTGTATTGAAAGGCATCAATCAGCCCAGATATCAAATCGGTTCGCAGCGCTGAATATTCGACAAATAAGGGGTTTGACAGTACTATATTTCTGTCTTCTCCTGGTTTGACTAAAGAATAATGAATTAATTCTGTCAATCCTTCAGCCCGGAGGAAAGCTCGTAATTTGCGAATCAATTCCTCATCTAAAGGCAGATAGCCAGCTTCGGCTTTTTCTGGTAGAGTATCGCAGAATTTGTTGTAACCATAGAGACGGGCTATTTCTTCAATTAAGTCAATTTCTCGCTCTAAGTCGCGGTAACGATAGGGGGGAACAGAAACTGACCATGTAGGTTGATGGTTAGTATCTTTTTCTGAAGGAGTCAACTGACATCCCAAGGCAGTCAGGATACGCTCAACATCTTGTTCTCGCAGTTCACCTGTATCCTCTCCTAAATCTATCGGCCCCAATATTTGATTAACGCGGTCTAAACGCAGGGCGATAGAACGACTCCAGGTAGACGGGTCGGGGCGGGTGTCGGCAATTTCCTGCTGGACAAGAATTCCACTAGCTAATTCGCTAATTAAGGATAAGGCGCGGCGATTAGCTATTTCCAACTCAGCCCGGTTAACTCCCCGTTCATATCTGCCAGAAGCCTCACTTCTTAACCCAACACTCCGGGAAGAACGGCGAATTGCTACGGAATCAAATAAAGCTGCTTCTAAAACTAGGCTTTGAGTCCCTTGATGGACTTCTGTTTCTTCTCCACCCATAACTCCCGCCAGTGCAACGGGTCTGTCGTTTGCGGTAATTAACAAATTTTGGGTTGATAGGGTGCGAGTTTGTCCATCCAGGGTTTTGAGGGATTCTCCAGCATTAGCGAAGCGAACACCGATGGTTAAATTTTCACTACTTGCAACTGATTTTAGGCGATCGCAATCAAAGGCGTGCAGTGGTTGTCCCCATTCCAACAAAACGTAATTAGTAATGTCCACTACATTACTGATGGGACGTACCCCAGCAGCCCGCAAACGCTGTTGCAACCATTCGGGAGATGAAGCAATTTTTACCTGTTCAATTACTGTACCAATGTATGCAGGACAAGCTTGGGTATCGGCAATTTTTAAAGCTAAATTTCCGGCACTTTTGGTAATAGAGACTTCACCGGGTTTAGGAATGCTTAACTTTCCACCAGTTAAAGCTGCTACTTCCCGTGCTACGCCTACCATACTCAGAGCATCAGCGCGATTGGCAGTTGCAGTTAAGTCTAAAATGACATCATCTAGACCCAACAAAGGACGCACATCACTACCCAATGGTAAATTTTCCTGGGTAAAAATATGAATTCCGTCTACATCGGTGGGTAAACCGAGTTCCTTTAAAGAACAAATCATGCCCTGAGACGGGACACCACGCAACTTTGCAGGTTTAATTTTTAAATCGATGTTGGGTAAGTAAGTACCCGTAGTCGCCACTGGCACATATATATCTGCCTTCACATTAGCAGCGCCACAGACAATATTTAAATTCTCACTTGCACCAATATCGACTTGGCAAACACTTAATTTATCGGCGTTGGGATGGGGTTGACGCTCAAGCACTTTCCCGATAACTACGCCATTTGCCCAAGTGCGGCGATCTTCAATCTCTTCAACCTCAAACCCCGCCATTGTCAGGGTTTCGGCTAATTCTTCTGGACTAAGTTTTATCTCTACTAGTTCGCGCAGCCAATTTAGAGAAATACGCATGGAATGTGCTTGTTTTAGGAATCGTCTTTTGCTCTTATTTTAGGGTGCAAGAAGCGATCGATGGCTATTCGTCCTGCAAGGCGTACCCTTTCACTTGAACAATCCTACTACGTTAGGCTGGCAATGTAAAAACTAAGTAAATACTGAGAATGTATCTACGCAGGGAAGTAAGACATTATTTTATTTGGTTGATTTTGACGTTAAACTACATACGCCCGGATTTTTCGCTTGTGAAAAATCCGGGTGTTTTGTTTCAGAAAAAAGTGTGTCAGTAAGAATTTAAGAGTCAGAATAGTTAAACAATCAGAATAGTACCTTATACATGGATTTCCCAATCGTACTTGATTCCTTTTAAATTCTGACTTCTGACCGGAGGCGGAGCATCTCCGGCTCCGCTCCTGTTAGCGGTAGCGGAGCGTTGAGCCAGTGCTGAATTCTTAAGTGTGTCAGAGGTTGGTCATCTAAGGTTTGCTAACAACAATTTTAACAATGTAGTCTTTGAGTGCGATCGCCTGTCCGCTTGGGTACGGGGAAACCGCTATCAATGTCACTGAATATTTATTTGAAAATTGAATTGGTAAAGGATCACGACCTGGTATAAGGGTTAGCGTTAATGTTGAAACTTGCTTACCATTTTTCATAATGTCTAATTCAATAATAACTTGCCCTTGCCAAATACAAGTTACATTAGTTGGACACCGAGAATCTTCGATAACTTTTGAAAATTTGATTTCAAGATTTTCACTGGGTAGGTAAGCTGTCTTTCCATATTTAAGATAAAACTGACTATTTAAAGTAGTTCCAACTCTAGCCATCAATTGTTGATGGTTATTTTGAGCAATTGATTGGACTTCTATGCTTGAAGGCTTGATATTTGATAGTAGTCCATAGCTAGGAAGACAATTTCCTCCACTAAGAAATGTTAATATAACTGCTGTGCTTACTAGACTTTTCATTGTTTATACTCCATAATCAAGAATTCTTATCAGTGCTTTTCAAAGAATTCGTTGCTTAATTTATCTTGAAGATTTACTCTAGTTTTACTTTTTAGCATTATTACTGTATAGTTTAGTAATTATTACATTATGTAAAAGGGACATTATTTTTTCTCTGTTCTCAACAAGCCGAGGTTTTTGCGATGAGCAATTACCACGGTTTTACAAGACTTTGAGCAATTATTATCTGTTAGGTTGTTAAGTGCATAGGCGTAGCCCGTCGTAGACATCGCATGATATTAAAATCTCTAGCTTGAGTGCAGGGTTAGGGAACTCCAAAAAATAATTTATCCCAATTTCTGGACTCAACACGACTAGTTTCTCCCCCTGCTCCCTGCCCTAAAAGCGTTCGCGTAGCGTCCCGCAGGGATGGGATATTTTTTAGTTGGAAGTTCCTAAGTAACGTAGACCTAGAATTGAAACAATGTTATCGGAATATGCTGACTGAAATTCTCAAAATCTTTATCTGTGCTTATTATTGTGTAATTTCTCCGAGCAGCTGCGGAACAAATGAGGAAATCTGTGTTTGCACCTTGAATACCATTGCTTCGACAAATGTTATAAAACTCAGAAGCAAGTTCATAGTCTTCTATATTTAACTCTAGATTGGAAAATGCACGGAGATAATTTTTGAGCCGATTATATTGGTTAACGTCACGAATTCCTGAGAGTATCTCTTGCCGGACAGCACCTAGCAAAGCAACTCGACCATCAGTAATTAATTCTTTAAACACTGCAACATAGGGTGAGTCATCAACTTTATAATTACGTCTAAGAGCTAAAGACCAGACTGAAGTATCAACAATGACTTTCATCGACTTCGGCGCTGTTGCTTGTAGTCATAATCATCCTCGTATTCAATCGTTCCAAATAGCTCCATAATTTTCAATTGCTTTCGACGCTGTATATACTCTCGTAATGCCTCTTCTATAACGGCATCCTGAGTTGGATGACCACCAAGTTCGAGAGCTTCCTTAATTAAGTTTTCGTCAATTTCTAGATTAGTAGTCATGTGTAGATTATCCCACAAAGCAATGTGCATAAAAAACTCATTGGAGTGTTTAATTTAAGTCAAATGCATAAAGATTACTTTCAGTAATTCGGCGCGAGTAAACGGTTTAGTCAGATAGCCAGATGCCCCAACTAATTTGGCTTTTACTTTGTCTAAAACCCCTTTATTCCCAGTGACAAAGATGATAGGAGTCTTCTGAAATATGGAATTATTTCGTATAATCCGGCACAACTCATAACCATCGATTCCTAGCATGTTTAAATCCAACAAAATTAAATCCGGTTTGTGCCTTATAATTGACAAAACGGCTTTTATTGGATCGTTAATAGTTACTACAGAAAAATTTTCGTTTTCTAAGAAACGGCTAATTTCTTTGAGAATTGTGGGACTATCATCTACAGAAACGATTTTGTGAGCTTTTAGTGCCGTTACAGTAGCAGCCGCTACTATTTGGGAAGGAGGAGTTATGCTATTTGATATTGTTGGCTCCTGAAATTTCTCTTTTAGAGAAGGAGAAATGTGAGGTAATCGTTGGATAGGAACTATATTCTCTTCAGAAACATCTAGGTAAAAGTTGACGATGGTATTTGGTTCTTTTTTGGTATCAACTAACTTTGGAATGAATTTTGAGATAAAAGATTGCTCTTCAAATATTTTTGGTAATTTATCATAAGGTGGATCAGCTTCATGCAAGATAATCGCACCCTTAAGTATGTAAGAGTATAAAGTGTGAGCCAGTTGGATTTCATCTTGATTCAAAATTACGGCTAGATGACACAGGCTAAAACCTTTCATCCAATTAGTTAAATCTGGCTGGAGTTTTGCTAAATCTTTTTCCTCAATTTTGCTGTTAATCAACAAATATGGACGTTGATATGGAGAAGAAATTTGAGGAACAAAAGCTTGCCATTTTTTTAATCTTACTTGGCAATGTTCTAGAATTTTTTCTACATCTAACCTGCAAAATATTGGCATTATATCAAGCGGTTCTGCTAATTCATAAGTACCTTGTTTGATTAGTAAAAATGATTCAATCACCTCTCGAACTAATTCTTGAATCAGCACTGCTGCTTGTGGAGAATGTAAATATTGTTGACTAACAAGCCAGGATATAGCCTGATATTCAGGAGGATGGCTTGTTGAATTACTCTCATCTTCAATTAAGTAAGTGTATGAATCAGGTTCAAACATTAGACGTAATTGAACACGAACCTCACTGGTAAGCAGTGGAATTTGATGGCTGAGGCGACGCAAATGACGTTCTAGCCGGTCAAAGGGTTCCACTGAATGGGTAGCGTAGGTTATTCTCCCCTGTTCTAGGTAAATCGACCAAGAAACTGAGTTACTCAATGCTTGTAAACAAGTACTGTCGGAGCAATTGGATAACTGTCTTAACAAACTGATTGGACGTAGTTTGGCGAATGCACCGGAATTATTCATATTTCTTAAGTTTTTTGCGGAATCAACAACCGAACATTTGTAAATTGAAAATATCAGCTATGAAATGTTTTCTTCTTTGTAATATTTCTCTCCGTACAAAATATTTTTTATAAAATATGTATATATGTTAAAACTAGTAAATCTTATACATTTTTTGTTACATTTAGCACACTCTACTTATTCTATCTATCTCAAAACAAAGTAAGTGGGTATGAATAAACGTAAATACCTATCTTAGCTAGACTATCAGTAGATGTTAGTTAATTCTGGATTTTACTAACTACCGACAACTCTTGAATGAAGACCTTAATAATGATGTTTATTTATGCCCACTTACTGAAAAAGGTAAATTTGATTCCATGTTTCCGCAGCTACACTGCTATACTTCTAGAGCTAAGAAGCTCAATTATAGTTAATTACTTTTATGTAAAAGAACGATTTTTCTACATAAAATCTTTAAAAAGTTATCTAGGAAAGTTTACGTATTTATTGTACTGTAGGGTTAATGGATATAATTTTTGGGTAGATACATTACAACAAGGAATGCTGCGTTTTGATAAACTCTTTTTTGCTAAACTAAGCTGTTCTCAAGTTCTTCTTAAATATGTAGAGAACTTCATGAAAAAAATTTGTTTAATAAAAATTAGAGCATCTACCACTAGCTACTATATTCTGTAAGTCGCTTCGGCGGCTGTAATTATATACTCTCAAGAAAGGAAAATAAGGCTTTGAACTTTAACATAACACGAAAAGTTATGGATGATACATTAAGACTTGATGAAGTAGTAGAATTTGCTGAGAACCCAGAACCACGTTGTCCTTGTGTACTGTTATTAGACACATCTGGCTCGATGCAAGGAGATCCGATTGAGGCTTTAAATCAGGGTTTACTAAGTTTAAAGGATGAATTAGTCAAAAATTCCTTAGCTGCAAGACGGGTGGAAGTAGCGATCGTAACATTTGATAGTAATATCAATGTAGTACAAGACTTTGTGACTGCCGATCAATTCAATCCGCCGATTTTGACAGCTCAGGGATTGACTACAATGGGTGCAGGAATTCATAAAGCTTTAGACATAATTCAAGAGCGGAAATCTCAGTATCGTGCCAATGGGATTGCTTACTATCGTCCTTGGGTGTTCATGATTACCGATGGAGAACCACAAGGCGAGTTAGAAAATGTGGTAGAGCAAGCATCCCAGCGCCTACAGGGAGATGAGGCTAATAAGCGCGTAGCATTTTTTACAGTAGGTGTAGAAAATGCGAATATGACTCGTTTAAATCAAATAGCTGTGCGTACCCCTCTGAAGCTGAAAGGATTAAATTTTATCGAGATGTTTGTCTGGCTGTCAACTAGTATGTCAGCTGTTTCCCATTCGCAGGTGGACGAACAGGTTGCACTACCGCCGATTGGTTGGGGGACTGTTTAATAAAAAATCGCAGCTTGATGTTTACACAGCTAGCTGCTGGAAAAAAATCTATGAACATATCAAAACAGATTGCTCAATGGCGGATTGTGGCTGCGTCTGTATGTGGTACAAGTCACTTAAAAAACAATCAGTTATGCCAGGATGCTCATCACTGGCAAGTATTATCAGATAACGTTTTAGTGGCAGCCGCAGCAGATGGCGCGGGTTCTGCTAGCCTTGGAAAAGTGGGAGCGATGATTGCTGTGGAGACAGCAATAGAAAACATTTCAACCATTGGACTCACCCGGAAAAGTTTGACTGATGATGCATTAGTGCGATCGCTCTTAAATGATGCCATACTAGCTGCTAAAAAAGCTGTGCATGATGAGGCGGCTAGTTGTGACAAACAGCCTCATGATTTAGCCACTACCTTAATTGTGATGCTTGCCACACCAGAAGTTGTGGCTGTAATGCAAATAGGTGATGGTTTGGCAGTGGCAAAAGATAGCATGGGCAACCTTCTGGCACTAACTATACCTGATAGCGGCGAATACATCAACGAAACTACTTTTTTAACTTCTCCTACTGCCTTAGATACAGCGCAGATGAGAGTCTGGCGCACAGATATAGAAAATGTTGGCATCATCACTGATGGACTACAAATGCTGGCTTTGAATATGGTTGTTGGCGAACCTCACAAACCCTTCTTTTTTCCCCTGTTTGAATTTGTAGCTAATGCCGAGGATAAAACAGAAGCGAAGGAGCAGTTGGTAAAGTTTTTACGCTCAGAACGGATTACGCAACGCACTGATGATGATTTGACACTCATTATAGCTGCATTCAACAACTCATAAGCAAAAAATTTACAGGTTTCACATCTTACAATAACTCCGTTAGCGGTAATTTCATTATGCAGGTACTACGTTGTTCCCCTAGAAAAGAAATCCTCAGTCTCAATGTCAGTTTGGGACGTGGCGGCGAAGCTTGTGTTTATGCAGTGCCATCCGATAACAACTTGGTGGCAAAGATTTACCATAAGCCAACGACTGCTCATGCTGATAAACTCCAAGCGATGCTTGCTAACCCGCCAGAAAATCCAACGGCGAGTTTAGGGCATATCTCTATCGCTTGGCCAGAGGATTTATTACGGGCGGCAGATGGCAAAAATATCATCCTCGGCTTTTTGATGCCACGCATTCAAGGGATGCGTCCAATCATCGACTTTTACAACCCCAGAACCCGTCGCCAACACTGCCCCCTATTCAACTATCAGTACCTGCTCCGCACGGCTCGTAACTTGGCGGCAGCAATTGCTGCTTTACACGCTAGTGGATATTGTATTGGTGATGTAAACGAATCAAATATCCTCGTCAGTGACACAGCACTGGTGACTTTGATAGACACAGACTCCTTCCAAGTACTTGACCCAAGCAGCAATGTTGTTTATCGCTGCCCAGTAGGGAAACCAGAGTTTACCCCACCAGAACTACAGAATAAAACTTTTGCCCAGCACGATCGCGAAATTTCTCACGATTTATTTGGGTTAGCGGTGCTGGTATTTCAACTCTTAATGGAAGGCACGCACCCATTTTCGGGAATTTTTCAAGGTGCTATTGAGCCACCGCCCTACGAAGCCCGCATTGCATCGGGTCATTTCACTTACAGCCAAAAGCGCTACGTACCCTACCTTCCTACACCCATTGCACCCCCTTGGGAAATTCTTCATCCCAGCTTACAAGAACTATTTGTCCGTTGTTTTGAAGACGGTCACAACAACCCACAGTTGCGCCCCAGTGCCCAGGCTTGGCTATCGGCTATTGCTGAAGCCGAAGATTCCCTAATTACCTGCACGACAAATCCTCAGCATCGCTACAACAACCATATACGTAGCTGTCCCTGGTGTGAACGTACCGTGCGATTAGGCGGACGCGACCCCTTCCCATCACATCGGGCTATAGAAGCTAGAGAACATCTCCAACCGCGAATCAAACGGAAAAAGCACTACACCCAGACACCGCATTTTCCACAACGAACCATGTCACCGCACTCGGCTAATTATTGGCAGCCAGTAATTACCCCAAGCGGTGCATCTTATAAACGTTCTAAGAAGTCAAAGTTGTACCCGATTATTTGTTGCTTGCTGGGTTTTGGTTTATTGGGATATGCGGATGTAATGATTAAATTTACTCAGCCGTTGGTTACCCAAAATGCTTACACTCAACAAACACTAAAGTCTCGCCAGACAAATAACAAACTCAGCTTCGCTGATTACTATCAGCAAGGTTATACCGCTTACAAAGACCGAGATTATGAAAAAGCAATTGCCAGCTTTACCGGAGCAATTGAACAAGAACCGACACATGCCAGAGCGATTGTAAATCGTGGCAATGCTCGCTATAACATGAAAGACTACGAAGGGGCAGTTGCAGATTATAGCCAAGCTCTTACAATCAATCCCAATCAAACCAAAGCTCTTGTGAATCGGGGTAATGCCCGCTATATGCTTGCCGAATATAGCAACGATCCTGATTTAGAGTATAACCTAGCGATCGCAGACTATAATCGCGCCATTGGTCTGGATAGTAATGAAATTGAAGCTTATATCAGACGCGGGATTGTCCGCACCCAAATGGCTAAATATAGCGGTGAATCTCAACAAGCTTACAAAAGAGCGATCGCAGATTTTACTCACGTCATAAAGCTTAATGTATCCAAAGCAGAAGCTTACTTTCAACGCGGTGTTGTCTATTATCAAATTGCTCAATATAGCAGCAATTATGAGCAAGAATATCATCAAGCGATCGCTGATTTTAACCAAGCATTAGCTATCAGCCCCAAACTAGCAAAAGTGTATCTCAAACGAGGTATGGTTCGCTATGAGCTAGCACAATATGGCGGTAATGAATCTAACAAAAATCAGGCGAAAGCTGTTGAGGATATACAGGCATCTGCCAAAATTTTTCTTGAGCAAGATGATATGGATAATTATCAGCAAGCACTCAGTAACATGTGTGTAGTCATAGAAAACAAATGTGACCCTTTATTCCAAAGCTCAAGTAATCTGCAAAAAACTAACTAAAAACAAGTAAGTTTTTTTACTGGTATATTATTAGTTTGAATTTCAGAAATCAAGCCTGACTAGGGTTAGCTAACGCTAACCCTAGTTATTTATTGGGTAACATTTTTATTTAAAAGAACAATTGATTTTCATATTTCTAGATATTCATAGAGCTTTTATATAGAAAAGATTTTAATTTATATTTCCTTCATGATTTTACCGAAAATAACAGTTAGATTATTGACGGAGAAAAAGAAAAAAGAAATCAATTTTTCTCTATCTAAGTGCATCCTCTTCATGTCGATAAAGTCAAACAATTTTGGATTTTAGATTTTGGGTTTTCGATTAAAAGAGTTTTTTGGTACATGCCCCGCTATGAAAATGGGCAGAGCAAATCTACTCATAGGCTCGTGAAATTCGAGCATTAATCCCAAATTGCAAATCTAGAATCTAAAATTGGCACGGTCAAATAATTATATCCCTACAAATCTCCGAGGTAATTGCATGAAAGCGGTGATTTTGGCTGGAGGACTTGGTACGCGCCTCAGTGAAGAAACTAGTATCAGACCCAAGCCGATGGTTGAAATTGGTGGTAAGCCAATTCTCTGGCACATAATGAAAACTTACTCTGCTCACGGCATTAATGACTTCATTATTTGTTGTGGTTACAAAGGTTACATAATTAAGGAGTATTTTGCTAACTACTTCTTACACATGTCAGATGTTACCTTTGACATGCGATTTAACCAGATGAACGTACATTCTGGTTATGCTGAACCCTGGCGTGTCACCTTAGTAAATACGGGTGATAATACAATGACAGGCGGACGCTTAAAGCGAATCAGCGAACATCTTGGTAGTGAGACTTTTTGTTTTACTTATGGTGATGGTGTCAGTAATATTAATATCACCGAGCTAGTTAAATTTCATAAAGAACAAAAGACATTAGGAACCCTCACAGCCGTTCAACCAGCCGGACGTTTTGGGGCTATTTCCTTAGGATATGAGCAAACTAAAATTACCAGCTTTCGGGAAAAACCTGAAGGTGATGGAGCTTGGATTAATGGCGGTTATTTTGTGTTAGAACCAGAAGTAATTAATTTGATTGCTGATGACTCTACCGTGTGGGAGCAAGAGCCATTAGAAAAACTAGCTGATATGGAACAACTATCGGCTTTCAAACATGATGGTTTTTGGCAACCTATGGATACTTTACGCGATAAAAACTACCTAGAGGAGCTATGGAAAAGCACTCAAGCTCCTTGGAAAGTTTGGTAAAAAGAGTTGGGAGATGAGGGAGATGAGGGAGATGAGGGAGCAGGGGGAGCAGGGGGAGCAGGGGGAGCAGGGGGAGCAGGGGAAGAATAACTATTAATTATTGATTAATGCCCCATGCCCAATGCCCCATGCCCAATGCCCAATACTTCGACTTCGCTCAGTACAAGTGCCCCATGCCCAATGCCCAATGACTTTATAGATTTACTGTAATTTCAAGTACAATAATCCTAATGTATGATTTTGCAATTATAGGTGGGGGAATAGTTGGACTCTCTACAGCCCTGGCTTTAGGAAAACGCTATCCCAATGCTCGTATTTTAGTAGTAGAAAAAGAGAGTCAATGGGCATTTCACCAAACCGGCAATAATAGCGGTGTAATTCATTCTGGTATTTACTACAAGCCAGGGAGTTTCAAAGCTAAATTTTGTCGTGACGGTTCTCGCTCTATGGTAGAGTTTTGTCAAGAGCATGGAATTGAGCATGAAGTTTGTGGTAAGGTCATTGTTGCAACTGAAGAACAAGAGCTACCACGCTTAGAAAATCTCTACAAACGCGGCTTAGACAATGGCATAGAAGTTAAGAGAATTAGCCCGGAAGAAGTCAGAGAAATTGAACCTCACGTAAAATGTGTAGGTGGACTTCGGGTATTCTCAACTGGTATTGTTAATTACAAGCAAGTCTGTTTGAAATACGCCGAGCTAATTCAACAGCAGGGTGGGGATTTACACCTGAATACAAAAGTTCTGAAAATCTCCCCAAGTGGTAAAAATCAGGTACTGCAAACAAACAAGGGTAACTTTGAAACCCACTTTGTAATTAATTGTACTGGATTACATAGCGATCGCACCGCCAAATTAGGTCAAGTTGAACCCCAAGCAAAAATTGTTCCATTCCGGGGAGAATATTACGAACTCACCCCAGAAAAACGTTATCTGGTCAAAACACTAATTTACCCAGTTCCCAATCCAGATTTTCCCTTTTTGGGTGTTCACTTTACCCGGATGATTGATGGTAGCGTCCATGCAGGGCCAAACGCGGTGCTGTCGCTCAAACGCGAAGGTTACAAAAAAACCGACTTTGACTTACGGGATTTTCTTGAAGTCATCACCTATCCTGGTTTTTGGAAGTTGGCAGCTAAACATGCTGATGAAGGGATTCAAGAAATCATTCGTTCCTTTAGTAAAGCAGCCTTCACCAGAAGTTTGCAAAAACTAATTCCCGAAGTTCAAGCAGAAGATTTAGTTCCCACCCATGCAGGAGTTCGCGCTCAAGCCTTAATGAACGATGGCAAGCTTGTAGACGACTTTTTGATTGTTTCCGGTCAAAACTCCATTCATGTTTGCAATGCTCCTTCTCCTGCGGCCACATCTTCTCTAGAAATCGGTAAAGCGCTTGTGGCGGAAATTCCCCGACTTTCCCATCTAGATATTGCAGTAACCGCATAGATAACATTGTTATTACTTCCGGGCTGCTGAATAAAAGGATGAATCTTGTATAGTGGACATCTTTTCTAGCCTGGAAATACAAGAGACGGGTAAGATACCCATCTCCCAAGAAAAAAGTGTAGTGCATCAATTAAGAACCGCTATAGAGTGCTGCTACCCAATGAGTTAGTCGGCAAACTATGTAATGAATGTTAGCCGAGTTATATATAGCGCTTCTGGGTTGAGTCGAATACAGACCTAACCCCCAACCCCTTCCCTACTAGCGTTGGGGAGCAAGATTCAAAGCCTCTCTCCTCTTAGGAGAGAGGTTTGGAGAGAGGTCAAGTTATTGCATACAAACGAAAAAGCGCTTCCCTCTCGGATGCAACACATAGTAAGGCGAACATCTGTGCGCCCCTAATTTAACTCATCAATACAAAGGCATTAACCGCGATGAAAATATTAGTAACTGGAACAGAAGGCTATCTTGGTTCATTATTACCTCCTCTATTAATTGAACGGGGACATGAAGTTATTGGTCTAGATACCGGTTTCTATAAAGTTGGTTGGTTGTATAACGCTAATGGAGTGACACCCAAAACCCTCAACAAAGATATTCGCAACATCACCCCTGATGATTTGGAAGGTATTGAAGCCATAGTTCACATGGCAGAACTATCCAACGACCCAGCCGGACAATTAGCACCTAATATTACCTACGAAATTAATCATGTAGGTTCAGTTCGTCTAGCTAGCCTAGCTAAAGCTATGGGTGTGCGCCGTTTTGTATACATGTCTTCATGCAGCGTCTACGGTGTTGCTACCGCAGGTGATGTCACAGAAGAATCGCCTGTTAATCCTCAAACAGCCTACGCAGAATGCAAAACTCTCGTAGAAAGAGATGTCAGACCACTCGCTGATGATGACTTCTCTCCCACCTTTATGCGGAATGCAACTGCCTTTGGTGCTTCTCCCAGAATGCGCTTTGATATTGTTTTAAACAACCTAGCAGGGTTGGCATGGACTAGCAAACAAATCAAAATGACCAGTGATGGTACACCCTGGCGGCCATTAGTCCATGCACTGGATATTTGCAAAGCAATAGTCTGCGCTTTGGAAGCACCACGCGACATTGTACATAACCAAATCTTTAACGTGGGAGATACAGCAAACAATTATCGCGTCAAAGAAATCGCAGAAATTATTGCTGATATTTTCCCAGATTGTAAATTGTCCTTTGGTAACAACGGTTCAGATAACCGCAGCTATCGAGTATCCTTCGAGAAAATCAATACAATCCTACCTGGATTTAAGTGTGATTGGAATGCCCGACTTGGTGCCCAGCAGTTATTTGATTTATTCAGTCAAATACACATGGCTGAAGATACTTTCTTGTTTAGAGGATTTACCCGCTTAAGGCAACTAGAGTATCTGATTCGTACTGAGCAAATTGACAAAGATTTTTTCTGGAATAAAAAGTAGTTAGATTAGCCTAGCAGCAGCGAACAAATAAACTAAGTTTCCGAATCAAATAAGTTGATTCGGACTTATCCCATCTATCAAATTATTTGCAATTAATGAGTTAAAGTTTATGGCGATCGCAAAATGTCGTTTCAGTGGTCAACCCCTGCACCAAACCTTTATTGATCTAGGAATGTCACCTTTAGCTAATGCTTATTTGACAGCAGAGCAGCTAAATAATGCAGAGAAATTTTATCCTCTCCACGCTTATGTCTCTGAAGACACTCTTTTAGTTCAATTAGAACAGTTTGAAACACCAGATCACATTTTCAGCGATTATGCTTATTTTTCTTCTTACTCGGTAAGTTGGCTAAAACATGCCAAGGCTTACACCGAGATGATGGTAGAGAAGTTTGGCTTTAATCATCATAATCAAGTTATTGAAATTGCCAGTAATGACGGCTACCTCCTGCAATATTTTCTAGAAAAAGGAATCCCTGTTTTAGGAATAGAACCAGCAGCAAATATAGCTAAAGTTGCCGAAGACAAAGGCATTCCTAGTATCAACAAGTTTTTTGGAGTTGAAACTGCCAAAGAACTTGTGATACAAGGAAAACTAGCTGACCTTTTGATAGGTAATAATGTTTTAGCTCATGTACCAGATTTAAACGATTTCATCGCTGGGATGAAACTCATCCTCAAACCCAATGGCATTTTGACGATGGAGTTTCCTCACATTTTGCAACTCATTCAGCAAAATCAATTTGATACTATTTATCACGAGCATTTTTCTTATTTTTCATTCCTGACTATCGAAAAAATCTTTGCAGCACACAACTTGCAACTTTTTGACGTAGAAGAATTATCAACTCATGGCGGTTCATTAAGAATCTATGCCAAACATGACTACGCTGTTCATCTCAGTATTAGTCAACGAGTTAGAGATTTGAAAGCTAAAGAAATTGCCGCCGGACTGCATCGCATAGAGACTTACATTACATTTGGAGAAAAAGTCAAAGAAACAAAACACAAACTATTAAATTTTCTTTTGACAGCTAAAGCAGAAGGTAAATCAATCGCTGGTTATGGCGCACCTGCTAAAGGCAATACATTGCTCAATTACTGTGGGATTGGAAAAGATTTTATCGATTACACAGTAGATTGCAATCCTTACAAGCAGGGCTTATTTTTACCTGGCACTCATATTCCCATCTTTGAACCAGATAAAATCCGTGAAACCAAACCAGATTATCTCCTAATATTGCCTTGGAATCTCAAGGAAGAAATTATGGAGCAAATGGCATTTATTGGCGAGTGGGGTGGACAGTTTGTAGTGCCAATTCCTGAAGTTAAAATTTACCCATCTCCTATTCAAGATAGGGTTTTAATAGCGTCGTGATTACTTATTACAAACCCAAAAGTTGCCTATTATTACTATATTTATCTGGGTGATTATGGGCAATATTTAAATGATTTCCAGAAAACAAACAGCAAAGCATTTGTTTTTTGAGAATTGTTAAAGAGTAATTAAAAGGTGTATCTACTATAAATTTTTGCCGCTAAACCACAAAACATTAGACTGGGAAGCAGCTTAATACCTTCTTAACTACAAATTAGACCTTAATATGAATAAACTGTTGACTATTGCCATTCCTACATTTAATCGTGCCCAACTTCTAGATAAGCAACTTACTTGGTTAGCTCAAGCTATTAAAGGTTTTGAAGACGACTGTGAAATTTTAGTTTCTGACAATTGTTCAACAGACAATACTCAGGAGGTAATTCAGAAATGGCAAATAACACTTAGTAATATTACATTTAAATCGAATAAAAATTTCAAGAATTTAGGCGTAGTCAAGAATATTATGTATTGCCTAAATTCTACAACAACCAAATATGTTTGGACAATTGGTGATGATGACCCAATTCAAGATAGAGCTATTGCTTATGTGATTAGCAAACTCAAGCAACATGAAGATTTATCATTATTGTTCCTCAACTTTTCTGGACGAAACCAAATTACTGGTGAACCAGTTCATCCACCAACAATTGTTGGTAATCGCTGGTTTGATATAGATAGTGAAGATGGTGATGGTGATGGTAAGGCTGTATTTGAACATTGTTTCTCAAAAAGTGTTGGCGCAGTGATTTTTCTGACTGCTACTGTCTACCGCACTGATTTAGTAAAACGCGCTCTGCAAGATTGGCCAGATGCTGAGAATAACTGGATATCTTTAGCATATTTAGCCGGATATTGTGCTGCTAATGGCAGAGTGATCGTCACTCAAGATACTTATTTGGAATGTGTTGTTGGTGTGAGTTATTGGCAGAAAGAACCAAAATCTGCACTGTTAATGCAATACAAACACATACCCGAAGTTATTTTGAAATTAGAGAAAAGTGGATATTCCAAGCAGTTTTGTAGACGGATGCTTTTACAGAACAGTAAAGAAGTCAACTTGAAAGTTTTCTTAGGTGCTTTAAGAAGATGGCCGATGTCCGCTATCAAAATAGTAGTTCCATTTTTGGCTTTAGTCAGCTTGTGTGCTTTTGATGTGATGGTTTCTAAAGAACTTGCTTTAGCAGAATCAAGTGAAATACCTACTCAAGAAGTGCGGACTTATAAGCCGTAAGCTATTAAATTCCTAACAAATATGTATCACAACAAGGAGGATTTAGGACATGTTTAGTGCAATTAAACGCAAAATAGCTACACTATCTTCTGACTTTGAATATTACCTAGCCCTTTGGAAGCATAGCAAGAATTTGCCAGTTTTGGAAGGAAGCGATGTCTACGACGGGCTACGCCTACGCAACATTCTTAAGACTCTTAAAAAAGATGGCGTTTACGTCACAACACTGGCAGATTTAGGGTTAAACTCTAGCTCAGAACTGCTCCAAGCTGCTTATCATCAATTGTCTCAGATGGAAAATCCTAACAACGATCATCTAGACGAAAAATTACCACAAATTACCACAGTAACAGGTTTACCAGAATTTTATGCCTGGGGAACCGAGAAAAGACTTCTTAACATCATCGAAAATTATATTGGTCTTCCTATTGCTTTTCATGGTGTACATTTACGCAAAGATTTCCCTAGCAAACACCAGTTTGGCACACTGCTATGGCATAGCGATGCTGAAGACCGTCGCATTATCAAAATATTCATTTACTTGAATGATGTAGAACAAAAAACCGGGCCTTTTGAATACATCCCTCGCTCTTTAACTTCCTTATTTAGTTGGAGTTATTTTCAACTTTATTACAAACTTTGGAAGTCAGGCTATATGGGTATTGATGATGAAGAAGTAAAACCAGTCATCCCCAAATCAGCTTGGAAATCCTGCCCAGGCCCAGCAGGTACTGTAATTATTGTAGATACGAAAAATGCTTTGCATCACGGCACAGTCCGCACAGAAGAACGGTCAGCGCTATTCTTTTGTTACACTGCCAATCCTCCTGAAAGACCAGACCTCTGCACCCAATACTGGGATGATACTTATCCGAGAGCAGAGTTACGTTCTGCATCTGATGCAGTTAAAGTATCAAATTAAAAACGCGCCGGAAGAATATCTAATTTAATTAACCGCAGAGGCACAGAGAACACAGAGGAAGACAAAGAAGTTGCACCCAATTTGTAGGTTTATAACTAATACAAAATATCTCTCTGTGCCCTCTGCGTCTCTGCGGTTCGTTTATTTTATTTACTCAACATTCATCTCAAAGCAATCAAATGATTTTCACTGAAACTGCACTCAAAGACGCATTTATTATTGATTTAGAAGAAAAGCCAGACCACCGTGGTTTTTTTGCTCGGTCTTTCTGCGCTCAAGAATTTGAAGCACACGGATTAAAGCCAACAGTTGCCCAATGTAACCTGTCTTTTAACTATAAAAAAGGCACTATCCGGGGAATGCACTATCAAATTCTGCCAGCAGCAGAAACGAAATTAATTCGCTGTACTAAAGGTGCTATCTATGACGTAATTATTGATATGCGTCCAGAATCTCCTAGCTTTTTATCACACATTGGTGTAGAGCTAACTCCAGAAAACCGCCGCGCTTTGTATGTTCCAGAAATGTTTGCTCATGGCTATCAAGCACTCACAGATGAGACTGAAGTTATATATCAAGTGGGCGAATTTTATACGCCAGGGTATGAAAGAGGTTTACGCTATGACGACCCATTCTTTGCCATTGATTGGCCTCTAGATGTAACTGAAATATCTGAGAAAGATTTAAATTGGCCTTTGTTGAGAATGATGACTGTTGGCGGTACAGCTTCCAGATAACTATAGATTCTTTCTTTACGCCAGGTGTTTCTTGTAGAATATACTGGCTGCTTTTCTGAGGTAATACAATAATTAATTAAGGTAGAAATAAATGCCAAATAATCTTCTATCTCGTGTCGGTAATACTATCTCTTTTGTCTCCAAAAAAGTCCAAGCTCGCATTAATTACGCTAAGAGCTTACAGGTTGTCTCTCTAAAGCCTAAGCAGCCTTCCAAAGGAAATGTACTTCTTTCTTATCGAATTGAACCATTCCTCTTAAAACCTGGTCAGCCAATGCCTAATGACCATACTTGGTACTGGGAAGTTTGGCAAATTGCCCAAACTTTTTTAACTTTAGGCTATAACGTTGATGTTATCCAATTTCACAATGATAAATTCGTTCCTCAAAAAGATTACGCATTTTTCATTGATATCCGTCATCGAATGGAAGTGCTTGCACCAAAACTGAATAAGGATTGCATCAAGATTTTCCACGTTGATATTGCGAATATGGTGTTTCGCAATGCAGCAGAATGCAACAGACTTCTAGAACTACAACGGCGCAAAGGTATCACCTTAAAACCACAGCGATTTGAAGTTCCTAACTTGGGAATTGAATATGCCGATTGCGCGATTGTGTTGGGTAACGATTTCACAACTGATACATTCAAGTATGCCAATAAACCGATGTATCGCATTCCAATTTCTTCGCCTGTCGTTTATCCTTATCCCGACAAGAAAGATTTTGAAGCGGTAAGAAAGCGTTTTCTCTGGTTTGGTGGTAGTGCTTTAGTCCTCAAAGGATTAGATTTAGTTTTAGATGCCTTTGCCCAAATGCCGGAATACCATTTAACAGTTTGTGGCCCGGTAAGTAATGACAAAGAATTTGAAAAAGCTTTCTATAAAGAACTGTACGAAATGCCTAACATCCATACTTATGGGTGGATTGATGTTAGTAGCCCTGACTTTATAGAGGTGACAAATAACTGTCTAGGGCTTGTTTATCCTTCCGTTTCTGAAGGGCAGTCAGGAGCAGTAATTAGTTGCTTGCAAGCCGGGTTAATTCCGATTTTGAGCTACGAATCTGGTGTAGATGTTCACGATTTTGGTGTGATTTTTGATAATCTTTCGGTTGACGAAATTAAGGCGAAAGTTAAAAGTATTTCCAATTTACCTGTAAAAGATTTAAAGGTGATGTCTCGTCAGGCTTGGGAATATGCAAGAGCAAATCATACAAAAGAAAAGTTTGCCCAAGTTTACAGAAATGTTGTGGAGCAAATTATCGAAAATCACAGCCAGAAAAAACAGACTGCTTCTATAGCGTCTAGCAAAGAACCAGTTATTAGCCATAGCTAATCTTAATTCCCATGAAAATGTACTTAATATTTAGCTAGTAAAAGATTATTAAGTGCAAGTTTATAGAGAATTTGTATCACAACCAACAGTTCCAAAAAGGAGTTTAGTTCATGATTATTATCGATCGCGCCTTACAAACCCGTGCAGCAGCAGGAAATCCTATTAAGGTGGGAATGATTGGTGCTGGTTTTATGGGTCGAGGAATTGCCAACCAAATTGTCAATTCAGTGCCAGGAATGGAGTTAGTTGCTATCTCCAATCGTCAGATTGATGCAGCTAAACAAGCTTATTCGGAAGCAGGAATTGAAGATATTCAAGTTGTTGCAACTGTCAGCGAATTAGAAGATGCGATCGCTAATGGTAAGTATGCAGTCACAGAAGACGCTAAGTTACTGTGTCGGGCTGAGGGCATCGATGCATTAATCGAAGTCACAGGTGCAGTGGAATTTGGCGCTCACATCGTTATGGAAGCGATCGCTCATTGCAAGCATGTGATTATGATGAATGCTGAACTCGACGGCACCATTGGCCCCATCCTCAAAGTCTATGCTGACAAAGCAGGTGTGATTCTCAGCGCCTGTGATGGCGATCAGCCAGGGGTGCAAATGAACCTCTACCGCTTTGTAAAAAGCATTGGTCTAACTCCGTTATTGTGCGGTAACATTAAAGGACTCCAAGACCCCTATCGCAATCCCACCACCCAGGAAGGATTTGCTAAACGTTGGGGTCAAAAGCCCCACATGGTGGCTAGCTTTGCCGACGGAACCAAAATTTCCTTTGAGCAAGCGATCGTTGCCAATGCCACAGGCATGAAAGTCGCCAAACGGGGAATGCTAGGATATGACTTCAACGGTTATGTCGATGAAATGGCCCATATATATGATGTTGAACAACTCAAAGAACTGGGCGGCATTGTCGATTATGTAGTTGGAGCAAAACCTGGCCCAGGCGTATATGTATTTGCCACTCATGACGACCCCAAGCAACAGCACTATCTCAACTTATACAAATTAGGCGAAGGCCCACTTTACAGCTTCTATACTCCTTATCACCTCTGTCATTTTGAAGTTCCCTTGTCCGTAGCGCGGGCTGTCCTATTTGGTGATGCGGTTATGTCTCCATTAGCAGGCTCGCTAGTAGATGTTGTCACCACTGCCAAAATCGACCTGAAAGCAGGAGAAACCTTAGATGGCATCGGCTACTACATGACCTACGGACAATGTGAAAATTCCCCCATCGTCCAACAGCAAAATCTTCTACCAATTGGTTTAGCTGAAGGATGTCGCCTCAAACGAGATATTTCTAAGGATCAAGTCCTCACTTATGAGGATGTAGAATTACCTGAAGGCAGACTCTGCGACCAACTAAGAACTGAGCAAAATACTTATTTCGCCTCAGAAAAAATCTTAGTAGCAGTTGGGTAATAGCTACAAATGAATCGGCTGTAGGGGCGTACAGCTAGTTGTACGCCCCTATATATTTGTCGCCAGAATTTCGTGAAGAGGATAGGAGTGATACTGCGGGACACTAAAGTTGTTGATAATAACTTGCTGGGGAGCGTTGAAATAAACCTGATCGAAACTTTAGGTCAAATTCATGAAAATTGCTCTAGTCCACGATTATTTAACCCAGCGAGGTGGGGCAGAGCGTGTGTTTGAACTGCTTTGTAAGCGCTATCCCGAAGCAGATATTTTCACATCTCTGTACGATCCAGAAAAAACTATTGATCTAGGCGATCGCATAGTAAACACAACCTTTTTGCAAAAGATTCCTGGTGCAGTAAAATATTTTAGGTCAATGGCTCCTCTATATTTTCCTGCCTTTCGTGCCTTGGATCTGCAAGACTACGATTTAATTATTAGCAGTAGCACCAGCTTCGCCAAAGCAGTACGAAAAAATCCCAATGCCCGCCACATTTGCTTCTGTCATAACGTCACCCGTTTCTTATGGGATACAGCAACCTATTTAAGAGAATACGGAGACTATAGATATTTTGCTCCTTTAATCGAACAAATATTTCAAGTAATGAGAAAGGTAGACCTGAAATATGCACAGGAACCTGACCTTTACATTGCTAATTCTAGTGTTGTTGCCCGCCGTATTGAAAGTATTTATGGCAAAAAGGCAATGATGGTAAACTATCCAATTGATACTAGTAAATTTCTTTTTTCTGATATAAAAGAAGAATATTATCTGGCCTCAGCCCGGATGATCAGCTATAAGCGCCTTGATATAATAGTTGAAGCTTTTAACTGGTTAGGATGGCGGTTATTAATCTCAGGTGATGGGCCTGAACTTGCTCGGTTAAAATCCAAAGCATTAAAAAATATTGAGTTCTTGGGACACGTAAGTGATAAAACCCGCAAAGACTTGTTTTCTAAAGCCAAGTCTATTATTGTCGCAGCCTTAGAAGATTACGGATTAGTTCCAGTAGAGGCTAATGCTAGTGGTACACCAGTCATCGCTTATGGTGCAGGTGGAGTATTAGATACTCAAATACCAGGTGAAACCGGAGTCTTTTTCAAAAGGCAAACACCCGAATCTCTACAAATTGCATTACTAGAAGCCAATGGCATTTCTTGGGATTACGATCGCATCCGTAACCATGCAGTAACAAACTTTTCAGAAAATGCCTTCTTTAGTAAAGTTGAGCAAATCATTAACCAAGCTTGTGGTGTGCATCAAATATTCATTTGATTCCCTAATCTTTTCCCCCTATAAGATTACCTATTTATTTTTCTCTGTCCTTCTTGGCGTCCTTGGCGTCCTTCTCTAACGAGACGCTAAGGCGAAGGCGGTTTGTAAAAAGAAGAATAGGTATTTTTGGAGAATCTCTTAGCGTAAGTCTTGAAGACAAGGATAATAAAAGTGGTTCAAACTAGTCTAAATCCTCAGATAACTCCAGCTTCGGAAACTGAACCAAGCTACGGACAATTGTTTGCCGTATTTGTGCGAAGGTTTCCTTGGTTTCTAACAGTATTAATTACTTCTATTGCTATTGCAGGGATGGTAACTTTTAAAACCAAGCCAACTTATAAAAGTTCCATGCAACTGCTAGTAGAACCTAACTATCAAGGAAAAACAGAAGGAGGGGGTGTAGACAACCAATTTACTGACTCTAATGTGGTCATAGATACTGCAACTCAGCTTAACTTGATGCAGAGTTCAGGACTCATCCAAAAAGCAGTTGATAAACTTCAGTCAGATTATCCAGATATAAGTGTAGCTGAAATTAAAGCTTCCTTAGTGTTAACTCAATTAAGGAGCAAAGAAGATAATGTTGCTACTAAAATATTCCAAGTTGAATACACTGCTGGAGATCCAGAAAAAACACAAAAAGTTCTGAGCGCAATTCGACAAGTTTATGTGGAATATAACAAAGAACAACAGAATTCGCGTTTACAAAAAGGTCTGCAAATTATTAGGGAACAGTTAAGTAAAGCCAGTGAAGAAGTAAACGCGGCTGAGACAAATTTACAAAGGTTCCGCAGAAATCAGAATTTAATTGATCCAGAGTCACAGGCCAAAGCGATTGAGACAGCTTTAAATAATATTGCCCAAGAAAGACAAACAACTCGTGCTCAATATGGCGAAGCATTAGCACGCCAAAAATCTTTAGAAGAACAACTTAACCGTTCCCCTCAAAATGCTCTAGTTGCTTCTCGTCTGAGTCAATCTACTCGCTATCAAGGCTTACTGAACGAAATTCAAAAAAGCGAGCTGGCATTAGCACAAGAACGCTTACGTTTTACAGATGCAACTCCGAGTGTACAGAAGCTCAAAGAACAGCTTCAAAGCCAGAAGGAATTATTGCAACAAGAGGTAGGAAGAACTTTAGGCGAAAAGTCTGCTGGCGCGTTCACCAATGGAGACTCTCTTCTCGAAAAAGGACAGCTTGGCCAAATTGATCTCAGCCTAGCTGGTCAATTGGTAGAAACGCAGACAACTATAGTTGCTTTAACCGCTCGCGATCAAACTTTGGCCCAAAAAGAAAACGAGTTGCGTTTTGAAATCAAACGCTTCCCGCCTCTTTTAGCTTATTACAATCGGATGCTACCGCAGTTACAATTTAGCCGTGAAAGGTTAGAGCAGCTTTTAAGAGCAGAACAGCAATTGCGGCAAGAACTTTCCAAGGGTGGATTTAATTGGGAAGTTGTGGAAGAACCTCAAAAAGGTGGACAATTAGGCCCCAATCTTCAACAGAACTTGCTGTTAGGTGCTGTGGTTGGGTTTATGTTAGGAGGCATTGCTGCCTTTATTCGAGAATCGGCTGATGATGCAGTTCACACTACTGCTGAGTTGGAAAAGCAAATGGCCATGCCGTTGTTAGGGACAACTCCCAAATTACCGCCAGCCAAACCCAGAGAATCAATGATCAAGCTGCCCTTTGGTAAGCCAGAAGTTCTCGCCCCTTGGACAATTCAGGTACTGCAATCTCCACCGCGTTGGGAATCGCTGGATCTGATTTACAAAAACATTGAACTTTTAAATACTGTTGCTAACTTGAAATCTTTGATGATTACCTCAGCTTTACCCGATGAGGGTAAGTCAGCTTTGGCGTTGGGTTTGGCGATGAGTGCTGCCCGTTTACACAAAAGGGTACTGCTGATTGATGCCAATTTACGCGATCCCAATCTGCACGAACAATTGAATCTTCCTAATGAACAGGGGCTTTCAACTCTATTGGCTAGTGATGCAACTTTACCCAACCAGATTAGTCTTCAATACTCAGGTTCCGCCTACATCGATATTTTGACCGCCGGCCCCAGACCTGCTGACCCAGCTAATCTGTTGAGTTCTCCTCGGATGATGGAATTAATGGCAGCATTTGAGGAAAACTATGATTTGGTACTCATAGATGCTCCCCCAGTTCTCGGTTTGGTGGATGCTATGCTCACCGCATCATCTTGTCGTAGCGTGGTTATGGTGGCAAGCATTGGTATTGTGACGCGAAGTCAGCTTAATCAAGCTACAGCCATGTTAAGTAAGTTAAATCTGATTGGAGTTGTAGCTAATGGTGTATCCAACTCTAGTAGTAATTACGTACCTTATGTAAAACAACAGCAATTAGCTCTACGGCAAGCTGTAGAAAAGTAAGTAGTTAGTACAGCGACGAAAGATCCTCGACTTTTTAGAAAAGTCGGGGATCTTTCTCGTTTCTAGCCTCTTTTATAAACAAAATTTAATTTTATTGCTATCAGGAAAATTTCAGTATATTTATGCTATCTTTATGGGTTATCAGAGAAATCACTGGCTCTTTAAAGAGTAAATAAAGAATTTATTTGAGCGATCGCTATTTCTACATACTCTTATATTCTAGAGATTAAAGCACTTTCATAAAGGCTAAAAGACAACAGGGGACTGGTTTTATTAAATATATCGATACAATAAACACCTCAGTGCAATTAAACGTCGATATAGATTCATGGGTAATTTACCTCTACATTTTTCTACTGTCAGTAGTTACCGGAAAATACTGATTGCTCATGAATATTGATAGTAACGTTGATTTGTACATCTCTACACCAGCAGAATTCTGAGTGGCAAATAGCAATAACATATTTTGCCCTCAATTATCTCCAAATTTTTGGACTTACAACAAGATTCGGATTTGGGTCTTTGGCATTGATAGCCTTTGATAAACCTCAGTAATTCACTCCTGTATAAACCCAAAGACATTATGACAACTTCAATAATTCCAACTTTAGAGAATTTATATGATGTAACCCAGGAACACCAAGATAATCGTGGGTACTGCACACTCCAGTGGCGACGGGGTAAGCTGTTGGTGAAGCCGCTTGGACAAGTTAAACAACCATATTTGCCTTCATTAAATAGTAAGCGATCGCTAGTAGAATGCTTACAACATTCTCCAGTAAGTTTAGTAAGTATAGATCCCAAACTGGGCGAGGCTTTGCTCAGGTTTTGGGCAGATGCATGTGAAGAAGCTCAAAAGCCAATATTCCTAAGCATATCCGCTAGCAATAAACTGTCTAACCAACCCTTCTGGCGACTAATCGATTGGATTGCTGCTTTGGTGTTGCTGCTATTAGTAAGTCCAGTCATGTTGGGATTGGTTGTGTTAATGCAGGTTTACTCGCCAGGATCGCTTTTTTGCCGTGAGTGGCGTGTTGGAGAACGGGGTAAACTGTTTCGAGTAATCAGGTTTCGCACGCAAAACACTACAGCGCTAGGGCGTTGGATGGGTAAATACAGCCTCGATAATCTGCCCCAGTTATTTAACGTGCTGCGAGGTGACATGAGTTTAACCAGATCTCGTTGTTGGACTTTAGAAGATGCAGTACAGCTAAATAAATTACCAGAAATTAAAGCTTCGTGGGAAGTAGAAGCACAGTCTCACCTGTTACATCTAGATAGCCAAACACTGTAATTTATCTGTGCGGTAGGTAATTGATTGTTTCATCTACCGCACTGAGGCTAAAGCACTATAGCGGTCTATCTACCTTGCCAAACTATTATAAAATCCATGCATTTCCAATTTACTCAACAACTTCGTAGTCTGCTTAAAGCTTCTAGCTTCTGGCAGGACAACTATTTGCTATTGCGAGAATTTAAGCACTTTCGCAAGATTGTAATTTTAGCTTTGATATTCTCAATTCTGGCGGCAACTTTTGAAGGTGTCAGTATTGGTTTTTTACTTTCATTTTTGCAAAGCTTAACTAGTCCCAATGCTCAACCTGTCCAAACAGGAATAGAATGGTTTGACAATTTAGTATTGGGGGCGAATACATCAGCAATTAATCGTTTATATCGAGTATCTTCGCTGATTTTATTAAGTACTTGGTTACGTGTTGCCTTCAATTACTTTGGACAAGTTTATACTGAATTATCTCAACTGCATTTTGGCGATCGCTTACGTAAGCAAATTTTTGAACAGTTACAATCTTTATCCTTAAGTTACTTTGCCAAAACTCGTTCTGGTGAACTAATTAACACAATAACCACAGAAATTGAAAGGATAAGACAGGGTTTCAGTGGCGCAGCCTTTTTAATAACTAGAGGAATCACAACTCTTGTCTACTTGATTTCCATGTTTTTGATATCATGGCAACTAACTGTAATTTCAGCACTACTATTTACACTTTTAGGTGTAGGTTTATCTAATCTGAATGCCAGAGTCAGAGAATCAAGTTTTGGCATGACAACTGCTAATGCTAATTTTACATCAACAGCCATAGAATTTATTAATGGCATTCGCACAGTTCATTCCTGTGGTACTCAAGAATTTGAGCGCCAGCGTTATTATAAAGCCAGTGACAAGGTAGTAAGTACTACAACTAAAGTTGTATTCACTTGGACACTTGTCAAACCAATTGCCGAAGGGGTAGCTACTACGGTGTTGGTGGGAATGATTATT
Organism: Nostoc commune NIES-4072; assembly: GCF_003113895.1. NCBI lineage: Bacteria > Bacillati > Cyanobacteriota > Cyanophyceae > Nostocales > Nostocaceae > Nostoc > Nostoc commune. Next base: position 4,843,888 of record NZ_BDUD01000001.1, read on the forward strand.
TTGGCATTCACTAGCCTGGTTAGTAATGGAACGCTACAAGTTGCTTCTTTGCTAACATTTTTCTTTGTCTTATTTCGCTTTATCCCGTTTGTTCAAGATATTAATGGCACGAGAGCATTTCTCAATACTCTACATGGCTCGGCAGACAACATTAAAAATCTGCTAAAAAGTGATGATAAAAATTATTTTCAGAATGGAACACTTCAGTTTAAAGCTTTAGAAAGAGCAATAAATTTAGTATCTGTTGATTTTGGTTACGATGACAAAAATTTAGTGTTGCATAATATTACCCTAACCATTGAAAAGGGGAAAATGACAGCATTAGTCGGAGCATCTGGTGCTGGTAAAACAACTCTTGCTGATTTGATTCCCCGATTTTATAATGCCACAGAGGGAAATGTTTATATCGATGAACTTGATATCAGGTTGTTTGAAATTAATTCTCTTCGTCGTCAAATAGCTGTTGTCAGTCAAGATACTTTTATCTTCAATACTGATGTTTGGCAAAATATTGCTTATGGTACTCCACAAGCTACTAATGAGCAAATTCAAGAAGCTGCTAAATTAGCCAATGCGTTGGAATTTATTTTAGAAATGCCTGAAGGTTTTAATACCCAATTGGGAGATCGGGGTGTTAGATTATCTGGAGGACAAAGACAGCGAATTGCTATCGCACGGGCGTTACTAAGAAACCCAGAAATCTTGATTTTGGATGAAGCGACTAGTGCTTTAGATTCTGTATCAGAGCGCTTGATTCAAGATTCATTAGAAAAGCTATCTGTGGGTAGAACAGTAATTGCGATCGCTCACCGTCTTTCTACTATTGCTAAAGCCGATAAAGTCGTAGTGTTAGAAGCAGGACGAATAGTAGAACAGGGCAAATATCAAGAATTACTCGGACGTAAAGGTAAGCTTTGGGAATATCACCAGATGCAATACTATAATTCGTAATTCGTAGTTAGTAATTCGTAATTTTTAATTGGCAAATTACGAATTAGTTTCACTACTAAATTATTTATATAACTAGGAAAAATAAATGGTAAACATAGGCTATCATACTGCTAAACTTCAAGGTAGATTTAATCGTTCCCTATATAAAGCAGCCCTTTCTCAGATTGTCAGCATCCCCATCAAACAAACTCGGCAAGTTCCGATAAGTGTCTATGCTTTATCATGTGAACGCGATTTGCCAGAACAAGTGGCAAGTATTCGCTCATTTATTCGTCATGTTGGTATTCCAGATACATTCACTATAGTTTCTGATGGCAGTTACACTGAGTCTAGTTGTAATTTACTCCGCCGCGTCCATCCCTGCGTTCAGGTAATACTTTTACAAAACTTTCTAAGAACGGATTTACCTCAATGTGTTCTTGATTATGCCCAACTGCATCCAATGGGCAGAAAATTGTCGGCATTAATGTCAATTCCGGTTAATGGAGCTACGATTTACACTGATTCAGATATTTTATTTTTCCCCGGCGGGATTGACTTAATTGATTTGAGTAAGTCGGACAATAAATATTCTCTTTATCTACCTGATTGTTCCATGTCACTAGACGATCGCATTATTTATGATGATTCTGAAAAATTAAATCCAGTAAATGGTGGATTTATATTCTTTAGGCATGAATTTGACTGGACTTTTGCTATCGAACGTTTAGCAAACCTTCAAGAAGCTCCTACTTATTTTACTGAGCAAACAATTGTCCATTTGACAATGCATCACAATCATGGTGAGCCTTTATGCACAAATAAATATGTTCTCAATGTAGAAGATCAGTTCATTTATCCAGATAAATCTGCAAGTAAAAACATTGCTCTTAGACATTATGTGAGTGATGTTAGACATAAGCTCTGGTTTAATGTTGGCATATAATTTTGATGAACTTAAACCTCTATTTAGATGAGGAATACAGTTAGTAATAACGTAAAACATGGTGGTTAATGATTAACTCAATCAATGATGCCAAGCGAAATGATGAACAATTGGACAAAGGTATTTTTGAAGAAGACCTGATTTATCAATGCTCCAATTTCGATGTAGGCGAGGGCGGAGGTGTTGAAACTTATTTAGCTTCTCTGTTTGAACATCGACCACCTGAAGTTAGCGATCGCGTGATAAAATCGCTTAAGAATGTTGACCAAAGCCAGTTTAAGCTGCTGCACCTCCACAGCCCAGATTTACTTTTGCAGCTTACAGGCGAGTGTCCTACGGTTTTCAGCGTTCATAATCACTCATTGTACTGTCCTAGTGGCACAAAGTATTTAGCTGGACAGCAAACAATCTGCGATCGCAACTTCTCTTACTTAGGTTGTACTTGGGGTAAATTAGCAGATAAATGTGGTAGTCGTAGACCGTTAAGAACTCTTAAAGAACTTCAAAATACTCATCAGTTATTAGATGCTTTAAAAAAAGTAAAAATTACTTTTGTTGCTAATAGCGAATACGTGCGTCAAGAGTTGATTAAAAACGGTGTAAACTCTGAGAGAATTGTAACCTTACACTGTGGTATTTCTATACCAAAAATAACTACTGCACCCTTGAATTTAGATATCCATCAAAATCATAGAATTTTGTTTGTTGGACGGATTGTTTCTGATAAAGGTCTGGAATGGTTACTCAAAACTTTAATACATACAAATCCGCAAATTCAACTTGATATTGCAGGTGAAGGCTGGGAACGACCACGCTTAGAAAGGTTAGCAAATACACTCGGATTAAGTAACCGAATTACTTGGCATGGTTGGTGCGATCGCAACACATTAAATAACCTTTACGAACAGTGTTTTGCAGTTATCTTCCCTAGCGTTTGGCCTGAACCTGCTGGTCTTGTAACTCTAGAGGCATACTCTCGTTATCGACCTGTAATTGGTAGTGCAGTCGGAGGTATTCCAGAACATTTGCGAGATGGAGAAACAGGTATTCTTGTTCCAGGTAATGATATCAAAAAGCTGGCTGATGCGATTCATGATTTGTATGGGGATTATGAAAAAAGCCGATACATGGGCGAACAAGGTCATGCTTTATTAATGAAAGAATTTACCATGAATGCTCATGTGAATAATCTCCGAACAATTTATGCAAAAACAATAGCTGAATTTCCTTCTACGAAAAAAATATATAGCATTTCTCAAGTGAAATAAGCTTACTTTGGTATAGCAAATTGTCCATTTTTTACCTATAAAATATAAAGGAAAAAACTATGTCATCGTCTCAAGAATCTCAACAGTCTTTAGTTAGCGTTATTATCCCTACCTATAATAGACCAGAGTATCTCAAGCAAGCGATCGCTAGCGCTGTTAAACAAAGTTATCAAAATATCGAAATTATTGTTTCTGATAATTGTAGCCCAGAAAATCCTCAAGAACTTGTGGCATCTTTTGGTGATTCACGCATCAGATTTTGGCGACATCAGCAAAATGTTGGGATGATTGCTAATCAGCAGCATGGCTTCAAGATGGCGCGAGGTAAATATGTTGCTAGTCTTCATGATGATGATATCTGGAATGAAGATTTTTTAGCAAAGCTAGTACCACCTTTAGAAGCAAATTCTGAGTTAATTCTTGCTTTTTGCGACCAATATATCATAGATGCAGATAGCATAATTAATCATGCTGGAACTGAAGAAAATACACGCGGTTATAAGCGAGACAAACTAGCAAAAGGAATTCATCAACCTTTTTACAAAATTGGATTGGTAGATAAAAGCATACCTACTGCTGCCTCTTGTGTGATTCGTAATAATATTATCGATTGGGATAGTATGCCCTCAGAAGTTGGCGGAATGTGGGATTTATATTTAACTTATCTCTGTTGTATATCTGGTTACGGTGCTTACTATTATCCAGAGAGATTGACACGATATCGTGCCCATGAGCAAACTGATACTATGCTCAGTGGTAGTCGAGATATGCAGGCAAAAATCCGCAAAGCTAAAAGCGAAATGTTTTGTTATCAAGTCTTTATGGAAGACGTTCGGTTACAGCAATTTAAAAGTTACTTTCAACAGAAATGGTTAGAAGCTAATACAACTTTAGGAATTGGTTTACTACGAAGTGAACAGATAGCCGCAGCACGCCCTTATTTTTGGCAGGCATTGAATCAACAAAGATTTGATGTGCGAACTATAGCGGCGCTAAGTCTTAGTTTTACTCCGCGTTTTTTCGCAGACAAATTAATAGAAATCTCTAAATGATAGAATAATCTTGCCTTAATTGTAGATTTTTTAACGAACCGCAGAGACGCAGAGGGCACAAAGGTAATAAAAGTAAGAGTTTTACTTTGCGTCTTTGTTTCAGCTTATTTTACCAAGCAAGGTAGTATATGAAACTTTGTATTGTTACTCATAAAATCAAAAAAGGTGATGGTCAAGGGCGGGTAAATTACGAAGTAGCTCAAGAAGCAATTCGTCGTGGTCATGAATTGACATTATTGGCTAGTGAAGTCGCATCAGAACTAGAAGATAATAGTCAAGTTAATTGGATTTCAATTCCAGTCAAAGGCTATCCGACAGAATTTGTGCGGAATTTCATATTTGCCCAAAAGAGTGCAGATTGGTTACGGCAACATCGCTCTAAGATTGATTTAGTTAAAGTCAATGGCGCAATTAACCTGGCTGCGGCTGATGTAAATGCTGTACATTTTGTCCACAGTTCATGGTTGCGATCGCCTGTTCATATTTCCCGCAACCGCCGAGATTTGTATGGTTTATATCAATGGCTATTTACGGCTTTTAATGCCCGTTGGGAAAAACAGGCTTTCCAAAAAGCGCAGGTTGTCGTAGCGGTATCGGAAAAGGTAGCGCAGGAATTAGTTAACATTGGTGTGCCGCGTTCTCGGATTCGTGTAATTGTCAATGGCGTTGATTTAGAAGAGTTTGCCCCTGGTGCAAGCGACCGCCAAAAATTAGGTTTACCGGAGAATGTCACCTTAGCATTGTTCGCCGGAGATATCCGCACACCTAGAAAGAACTTAGATACGGTGCTGCACGCCTTAGCGAAAGTTCCAGATTTACATTTAGTAGTGGTGGGACACACCCAAGGTAGTCCTTTCCCAGAATTAGCAGCATCTTTAGGGTTAAGCGATCGCGTGCATTTTGTGGGATTTCGCCGTGATATCCCCCAAATTATGCAAGCAGTAGATTTATTTGTTTTTCCTTCCCGATACGAAGCTTGCAGCCTCGTATTGTTAGAAGCACTTTCTTCAGGATTGCCTGTAATTACTGCCACAGCTACCGGAGGCGGAGAGTTGGTGACACCAGAATGTGGCATCGTCTTATCCGACTCAGATGATATTGATGCTTTGGCTGTGGCGTTGATGTCCTTGGTGAGCGATCGCGCCCTCATACAGCAAATGGGCAAAGCAGCTCGCTCTGTGGCAGAAAAACATAGCTGGACTACTATGGCACAAACTTATGTGGATCTATTCGAGGAGTTAAGCAATAATGCGGAACACCGTTCTGATACCGACTTATCGCCGTCCACAAGACCTATCACGCTGCCTTTTGGCGCTACAGGAGCAAACTAAACCCGTTGATCAGGTGATAGTAGTTGTCCGTGACACGGATGCAGAAACTTGGGAATTCTTGGCGCAATTAAACGCGCCCAATTTGCCATTGCATACTGTGAAAGTCACACAACCGGGAGTAGTAGCTGCCCTCAACGCCGGACTAGCAGCAGTGGAGGGTGATATCGTTTCCATTACTGATGATGATGCTGCACCTCACCCAGATTGGTTAGAGCGCATCGCCGCTTACTTTACCTGTGATAGCCATCTCGGCGGACTGGGAGGGCGTGATTGGATATACCACGGCAGCAAATTAGAAGACGAATCCCGCCCAGTAGTGGGACAGTTGCAGTGGTTTGGCCGAGTGATTGGCAACCATCACCTGGGAGTAGGAGAACCCCGCGAAGTCGATATTCTCAAGGGCGTAAACATGAGTTTTCGTACCCAAGCAATTGGACAACTGCGCTTTGACGAGCGGATGCGCGGTACTGGAGCGCAGGTACATTTTGAAATGGCATTCACTCTGACATTAAAACGGGCTGGTTGGAAGATAATTTACGATCCTAATGTTGCTGTAGATCACTATCCGGCACAACGTTTTGATGAAGATCAGCGAAATAATTTTAACGAAATTGCCTTTATTAATTTAGTCCATAATGAAACCTTAGTTTTATTAGAGCATTTGCCATTTATCCGCCGAATTATATTTTTATTATGGGCAGTATTTGTGGGTACATGCGATAGCTTGGGTTTCGTCCAATGGCTGAGATTTTTACCTAGCCAAGGGCAGTTGGCAGGGAAAAAATTACTGGCATCTTGGCGGGGACGTTGGCAAGGATATAAACAATTTGTCATTGGTCATTAGTCATTTGTCATTGGTCATTGCAGACTGATTATTCCATTTGGGATTTTTTATGTGTAAATCTAAAATCTAAAATTGAATGAATTCTAGACAGATACTTTTCAATAGTTTTTTACAAGAAAGCTATTCTCCCGAAGAGCGATCGCAACAGGGTTGGATGGCGATCGCAGGCTTTATATTACTAACTGTAGTTTGCTATTTTGCTGGTGCGACTGCTGCATTGCGCCTAATTTATCCGGTGATGGCTTTAGTAGTAGCCATATTTTTATACTTGCGGCATCCCATTCTCTACATCAGCTTTACTTGGTGGATCTGGTTTCTCACGCCCTTAGCTACCCGCTTGGTTGACTATCGCGTGGGCTGGGACGCTACCCGTCAGATGCTTATAGCACCATACTTGGTAGTATTTGTAACTATTGCAACATTCTTGCGACACTTTCCCCGCGCCTCACGTCAAGGGGGCTTGCCGTTTGTTTTGGCTTTTATCGGAGTCTTCTATGGCTTTCTAATCGGTCTGATTTATAACCCACCAATCCCTGTAGCACGTGGGCTGATGGATTGGCTTAGTCCGATTATTTTCGCTTTTCACTTATTTATCAACTGGCGAGATTATCCCAGCTATCGCCAGAATATTCAGCGAACATTTCTCTGGTCTGTGTTAATTTTAGGAGCTTATGGCGTATATCAATTTGTGGTAGCTCCTGAGTGGGATAGGTACTGGCTCATCCAATCAAAACTATTCATGAGTTCTGGAAACCCTGTACCTTTCGGAATGCGCGTCTGGAGTACATTGCACTCAGTCGGCCCCTTTGGTTCCGTCATGCAAGCTGGGTTGCTCTTGTTATTTACTAGTTCAGGAAACTTAATTTTTCCTGCTTCAGTTGTTGGTTACTTGTCCTTCCTGTTGACACAAGCACGTACTAATTGGGGAGGCTGGTTATTAGGAATAATTATGATCGTGGGTTCAGTCAAAACCCGCATTCAAATGCGCTTAATCATCATAATTGTGGTGATGGCAATTTGTGTTGTGCCATTGACAACCATTGAACCAATTGCTGGTGTTGTAGCAGCCCGTTTGGAAACATTTTCTAACCTTGAAGAAGATAACAGTTTTAAAGATAGATCGGGAAGTTACGATAAAAACCTTGGTTTAGCCCTTTCTAATGGTCTAGGTAATGGCTTAGGAAATATTTGGAAAGTTAACGAAAAAACTGGACAAATCGAAGTAGTGGTTATTGATAGTGGCATTTTAGATATGTTTTTTACCCTTGGTTGGTTTGGAGCCATCTTTTATATGGGTGGATTAATTTTTTTAATTATCAGTGTCAGCAGTTATGGTGAAGGTCGTTTTGATAGTTTTATTAGTGCTGCCCGCGCTATTGGTATCAGTTCTTCCACACAGCTAATTATCGGTAGCGGCATGTTAAGTGTGGCAGGGATGATTCTTTGGGGATTTTTAGCTATGGCTATGGCAGGACACAAGTATTATCAACATCAAAAGAATTATGAATAAACACGAAAATATTTGACTGGATGCAAATTATTTTTTGTAGTTAGTTAAAAACAAAATCTTACAACTTAAATAGGGCTAATATATTATGAAAGCAATTATTGTAATGCCACTGGCCGAGCAACGAGGTGGCGGTGAAATGATGCTTTGGGATTTGGTACAGCAAGGGCGTAATGCTGGTGTTGAGTGGCTGGTGATATTTTTAGAAGACGGCCCGATGGTTGAGCAAGTAAAGTCCCTTGGTATTGATGCGCGAGTTGTGGAAAGTGGACGTTTACGCCAAATCTACCGTTTTATTGCTGCCGTTTTTCGGATAGCTGCGATCGCCCGCCGCGAACGTGCAGATATAATTGTCAATTGGATGTGGATTACGCATATATCTGGAGGTTTGGCGGCGATGCTGGCGGGCTTACCTGCTGTATGGTATCAGCTAGAAGTGCCTAGCGATAAAACTTGGTTGGTACGAATCGCTACTTTAATCCCAGCGCGTGCAATTATCACCCTCTCCCAAGATGGCAAGCAAGCACAGGCAGAGATTTGGCCCCACAGACCAACACCTTTAGTTTATCCTGGTGTTGCATTAGACCGATTTGAGCCTAATGCTTTGCCGTCTCCAGAAGAAGCACGGCGAAAACTAGGCTTACCTTTACACGGGCCGTTAATTGGAATTGTTGGGCGATTGCAACGATGGAAGGGAATGCACGTATTGGTGCAAGCGATGCCAAAAATTTTACAGAAGTATCCTGATGCTCATTGTGTAGTGGTTGGCGGTAAGCACGATTTAGAACCAGATTATGAGGATTTTTTAAAAGCTGAAATCGCCTCCTTGGGCTTGAAAGAGCAAGTAATTATGGCTGGTTTACAGCGTAATATTCCAGAGTGGGTGCAGGCGATGGATGTATTCGTTCATGCCTCGGATAAAGAACCCTTTGGAATTGTGATTATTGAAGCGATGGCGCTGGGTAAACCTGTGATTGCTGGTGATGCAGGCGGCCCGACAGAGATTATTACCGATGGCATGAATGGATTATTAACACCTTACGGTGATGCAGAGAAGTTAGCGATCGCAATTCTCCGCTATCTTGACGAGCAAGAGTTTGCCCAAAGTGCCGGAGTAGCCGCCAGGCAACGCGCTCTCGATTTCTCAACGCAGAATTATGCTCAAAACTTTATTAGTGTACTTCGTTCTGCTAAAGCTTGATCCTCCCTCACTCTCCTTAAAAAGGAGAGAATTTAAAACCTCGTTTTCAGCCTCTGGATAGATGATTCTTAAACAGTGCAGCAATGTTTTGTTAGCCCTCATAGAACTAAACGTACCTCTAATTCACTCTAGTTGCCATACGCTCTCCTCCACCCCGATCTAGTCCACCTTGATGTAGTATTACACCTGATGCCTTGCCTGTCTCATCTACTAAGAATGTGCGTTGAGCGTTCACCTGACGTAAACTCTAGTGGTTCACCACTAAACCGGGCAATCAAATTATCTAAGGTTACTTTGATTTTCGTTATCTGCTCGAAGTTATCAAGTTCATTAAAGTTAGGAATCCCTGAAGTGTGATTGAGGAGTTGATGGATGCTAATTTGCTCGCCGTTAGGGTAGTCGGGCAAATAAGTTGAAATCTTTTGATGCACCGATAGCAAACCTTGCTCCTGAAGTTGCAGAATTGCTGTCGCGGTGAACTGCTTGGTAATGGAACCGATGCGAAACTTTGTCTTTTGTGTATTGGGAACATCATGTTCCAGGTTAGCCATGCCGTAGCCTGCACTCAACAGTATTTCACCTGCACGGGCAACCAATACCGATCCCATGAAGTAGCGATTTGCCAGACATGCTTGAAGATAAGCTGTCATCTTTTGCCCCGCGTCTAGCAAACTCAACAGCTGTGATCCGTCCGATACCACTGGAGGCTCCAACGACGGAAACGACTTGTTGATTGATTGGCTTTAATTTCATAAGTGATACTCCTTAAAAAAAATGGGGATTCGGGATTAAAACAATTGTTTCCCAGCCCCTAATCAAAGGTGATAAGCAAGAAACTGGTTCAATGCGTCAGTAAATAATTCAGGACGCTCGACTTGGGGTAAGTGCCCACAATTGGGTATCAAAGCTAAGTGACTGCATCTTGCGCTTGGTAATTCGGCAAAACTAGGTCATTTTGCCGCTTTTCAAACCCCATGTTCACAGTTACTCCTTTCGATTATTTCGATAGACTCGTGCATCGTTTTTTGATAACATCTTGGATGAGAAAAATGAAAGTTCAAGCCTTAGAAAAATATGGCAGTGCTTTTACCCAAATAAGGGTTTTTCAGAAACTAAAAGCACTACCATATATTTTGCTGAGGCTCATATTATATCTGAAATTATTCAATGTCATCAAAAAACAAGAATATCCTGCTTCAATTAATCCGATTAAAACCGAATAAGCCCATAATAAGCACTTACAGCAGCTAGGATAATTGTTATAACTCCCAAAGTTGTGCTAAGTAGAAATTGCACAGAGGTTTTTTTATTGAGAGCTTCTTTACTTCCACCTTCAAGTATCGTGCGTTCGGTGTTGTTAGAATTGGTTACGTTGTCAGTTGTCATGGTTCTTATCTTGTTTGATTATTTATTACAATTTCGCCTTTAGTCCTAAAAATTACATCTAGCTTTAGGATTAACAAAAAAGGTAGAAATAAGTAGATGTAATTAAATCTGACTTTCATTCCCTTGATTACAAATCGGCAGATCAAGCTTCTTGTGAACTCTTTCTAGAAACTGTTGTTGTTCGGGCTACTAAGTTTTTCTTTATTGATTTCCCCAAGGAGGGATAAATATAAGCGAAGATTTAGCGAACCAAGTGGAGTACATCACGTACTAAACTATAGCCAGCCAAATCCCAAAGTACGTAAGAAACAAAGCCAATCATCGCTAAACGCCCATTCCACAACTCTTGTTGGGGATTCCACCCAATAATCCAAGCATTGCGATCGACACCGTTATAGGCTTTAACTTCAGTAGATAATTAGACTTGTCGCTTTATAAAAAATTCCTGTCCTATGGCAATACAATTCAGACAAGACCAAAACACTTGTAGAGACGGCGATTTATCGCGTCTCGAAAACCTCGTTATGCCATTGCATCGACTCGTTATGCCATTGCATCGACCCGTTATGCCATTGCATCGACTCGTTATGCCATTGCATCGACCCGTTATGCCATTGCATCGACTCGTTATGCCATTGCATCGACTCGTTATGCCATTGCATTGACCTGCAATGCCAATAAACTTGTAAAAAAAGATATTCCAAGCCGTACTTATGCAGTTCCAACTCTTGGATGACTGGCCCTAAGAAAATAAACAGATGGTTAATCGCGCAAGGACTAAATTTAAAACCAGGTGCTTCATCAGGCATAAGTTCTTCAGTTGTAGAACCGCCGCCGGGGAGCGATCGCCCTTCCAATAACAGAACGCTGTAACCAGGTTTTAGCAGGTAGCCAGCACAAACTAAGCCATTATGACCAGCGCCAATAATTACAACGTCATACGATTCCATGAGTACATTGTGAGGATTAAAGTATATTCCCCGATATTAGAAAGTGCTGAAGATATCTAAATCTTTCGTGGGTTATAGAATATTTATATATCTAGTAGTAGTGTTTTTATCACCAAGAAGTAAATTTATTTTTAACCAACTTTATTGTATGAACCAAGAAACACTATAAATAAATCCAAATTTTATATTATTCATAGTTAGTATCAGTTTTTACCTCTATGCTGTCAGTCATTTCTTCTAGTTTTTTGAGGTGCTGTGCATTCACAAGCCATTTCTCATCATAGTTAGATTTATCTGTACCATATTGACTTTGTTGCTCTTTTAATATTGCAATTTCATGATTAATTATTGGTAACGCTTTCCCTTGGGTAATTACTTTTTTTAGCAACTCAAACCGTGATGTTTCATTAATTTGACACAAGAGTTGCGAGATACAACGACTAATGATAACTTCATTGCTAAAAGCAAGAATGCTATGAGATTCATCATCTTGAGATAATAATTGCTCGCTGACATCAAACAAAGCTTCTACAACTGAAGGGATATAATTCACAGGAATTTCTTCAGTAGAATTTTCTAACTGTTCTATAAACACCCTGGCTTGCGTTGTGCCGTTTGGAAGTTTTTGTTTAGTAAGTTCTATCAAATAATTTCTAAACTTATCTATATTTTCAACTAAACCAAGGATGATTTTTATCTGAATATTAGACAATTCACCTGCTGATAATGACAGACGAAAGTAAATAGGAAATATTTCTAAACTACATACACGTAGCTGTTCGCGCCATTCCAATTGCTTTTCATCTAGAGAAGTATTACCCAAAATGAATTTTAACTTAGGGAAAAGGTGTATTAGTAGGTTTTTAACGGGCTGCTTGTCTTCATCTCGCAGTTGAGCAATCCAGGTATTCAGAAGATTTTTGAGTTCGTCTATTGAAAGGTTTACCTCTCCTACAAAAATATGAGGATTTTGATGGATTATACTATAAATTTTTGGGCAAAAGACTCGCAAAGACTCAATGGCAAGGAAATCAACAGGGTTTATTTCATCTTTTACTGCTGGATACGTCACCGTTAAAGTGTTAATAAAACGAGTAATATCGCGGATGTTAGTAATAAAGTGTTCTATTCCTTGAAAGTAAATATCACCCCAGCGAGTTTGGTTGATTTGTTGTTTTGAGGTTTGAGAAAATATATAATCCAGCTTTTCAAAAAGCAACCTGCGAAGTGAAGTTTTATCAGGATTAGGTAACTCAAAACTAACTTGAATAATCTGTTCTAAGTATGCTTCTTCAGATATTTCTTTAGTATCTGCAATTGTTTTCATTACAACTTCTTTATTAAAAACCAGAAGATAGACAATATTAGTAAAATTTCGCATTGCTTTAAAAATACGAAATAACTGCTTGATATCTTCCGCAGCCAACCGATCAATATCGTCAATTGTTATGACTATTCGCCGTTGCTGCTGTGCTAACGTGTCTTCTACTTCTTCTTTTAATTCGCCAGCTTCCTTGTCTTTATCGTCCAATAATGCTACTAATGCCTTGCCAGTTTGAGCATAGGGTAGAGGAATGTCTGAAATAACGGCGGCAAAATCAGCTACTCTCTCCTTCAAACCTTTTGGCACAGATGACTCTTGGCTTAAAACATTTTTTAGTTGGTCAAAAAATCGCCTTGTAATATTTTGGTGTCCAGAAAATAACCAAGGATTAAAAGGAACGATGATTGGTTTCTCCTCCTCTGGCTTTTGCTGAAGATAGTGAACTACAAAGTTTAATAATGTAGATTTGCCAGAGTTCCAAGAACCGTAAACTGCAATAACGAAACCTTCAGGATAAGACATTCTGCAAATACTTTCCGCTAGATACTTGGCAAAGTTCGCATGTCCTAGTAAGTCTTTTTCTGGATCAACTAAGGAGCTATCTGCCGATATATCGTTAATTTCCGTCTGTGCCATAAAAAATTTTGATTACTCGTACTGCGATCGCCTCTGGCGGGGCCATAGCCCATCGTTGCACATTCAGTTGAATGAGCAATGATACCTCACGATAGAAATTTCTAGTAAATAATTTCCTCAAGGCTTATGCAATTGGTTCCATATTAACCCAAGTTGCTGGTTATCGACTGATATGCACTTGTTATCACTCAATTCATGCGATCGCGTACAACAAAGTTGGTGCCTAGCGCCAACGTGCCGATGCCATTGTTGCCAGCATTCAGCTACTTAAATGCCTATTAGTTGTATAAATTACTTATTCAATAAAAGCTTGTTGAAGAGTAAAAGAAAAAATGAATGCTTGTAGCTTAAGTAAAAACCCTTGATAAGTGACTGCATGTATTGATTTTGGAAAAACACAAGTGATACTACTAAACACAGTTTCGATATAATGCCGAGTATGTTGTTTAATATATTGATTCCAAGGCTGGTCTTGACGCTTGGAGTTCTTTTTCCTCATGACTTTTAAAGAAATGTGACTTGTTTGTTCCAAGTCATCCTCAATCGTGTAGTCGGTGTAAGCTGAATCACCATAAATTTCACTACCAGGTGGTAGATTCAAGGGTAAGGCATTTAAAGCACGTACATCGTTGGCACTACCAGGCATAAACACAAATTCGACAGGAATACCATTTTTGGTTGTTAATAACTGAACTCGAACCCCGTAAAAATATCGTTTTTTCGATGCGATGTAACCTCTATACTGCGCCGACTGTATTATTTTTACATTAAAGATACGGATGTTATCGCAGATGGGCACTGGGAACGAGTCTAAAAGATATTCAGTGGAATCACTAATTTCCTTCAGTGCCATTCCCACTTGATGAAACAAGTCGTTGATTAACATTGAGACACTGTGTAATCTCCGGTTAAATCGTGACTTTTCTAACATATTAGATATCAACTTATGTTCTTTCATATAGGTACAAGCCTTACTATGATTACCATTAAAGAACATCGCCGATGTTATTGCCGTTGTAATAATTTCTGCGTCATTCATCTCTCGACGACAATCTTCATTATGCCCAATCGCCTTTAACAGGTCGTCTATGATAGCATATATGGAAATTATTTCGTTTAGCATTTAGCCCTCCTAATTTTCTCTTCTTGGAGGGCATTTTATTGCTTTACTGTCCCAAAGCGATCGCCCATAAGAGTAACTAGCAACTTGGGTTATTAGTTATTTAGCATCGCTGTATACTAGCAGGTTAAATAAACAAACAGCGTCGGAGTGGAAATTCTATCTCCATCTCATCTAGTAAAAGTACTCAAAGAAGTTCAACTTCAACCCCAATCCTGATTATTGGTTATAATTCAGCATCATTTATGTCTATGTGTACTAGTGCCAGCTAAATTTTAAGATTCCTTTGCAAAGGTATTAATTCTTAAGAGTGAATTTGGGAAATATCAATTATTTTCTCTCCACAAAATATTCATTAGCTGCTAAAAATATTTATATAAACAAGTTTCTAGCGCAATCTCTATACATAGAATTAAATTTATGTCAATTAATTGGCTTTTTTGATTAGAAGCTCAAGCGTAGCTATATGCCTGTCTTCTCTGCGAAAGCAATCTATAGTCAATACTTACTATGAACTAAGGCGTGTTTTTAAAGTCTTAGATCCCCCAACCCCCCGATAAATTGGGGGGCTTTAAGAGACTCTGAATCAAGTCTTTTTAAGGGAATGCGGTCTTGCGGTCTTCTCCTTACAGCCCTTCTCCTAAAGATAAATTCGCGTTCGGGTATCCTATGGCAGGCGCTAGCCTCTCCCTTTGGGAGAAGAGGAGACGCCAAGGGCGAACGAGCGTCTGGTATCTCTCCAAGTAGAGCAAGTGGCTTGGATTTAGAGGCATCTAAAAATTTAGGAGGCTAAACGAGTAGTTTGAGAACACGCCTTAGCCTTTCGACAATAAAGGAATTGCAATGCGTTAAAGCTTATTGATGAAATATTATATAAGTTTTACTAATTGTGGCTAATAGTAGCTATAACAATTTAACTCTTTAAATATTGATTAGATAATATGGTTCAGTCCCAAGAAGATGACATTTCAGTAGAAGCTAGTTCTCTTCCCCCTGTCCCGATTCAAGAAATTTTAGAGGATAGGGCATTAACAGAGACGGTACTTTTTCCAACTCCGAAACTGTTTTTGAAAATTTCTAAGCCAGAAATTCGCACAAGCCTTACAGCGTTAACTTATGAGAGTCTGTTTGCTACGATTTTTTATGGTGTCATCGGCGGCGCGTTGCTCAGTAATTTCTTGCTAGAGTTGGGTGCTGGGCCAGTAGAAATTGGTTTGCTCGCCGCTATTCCTCAGATGGTGAATCTGCTTCAACCACTGGGAGCATATTTGGTAAACAGAACTACCAGCTTTCGATGGTATTTCATATCTATCTTTATCCCATCGCGGTTGGTGTGGTTGATTCTTCTGCCAGCGATTGTGCTGGTTAGTTCATCTCATCTGGCTGGATACCAAGTAGTACAGTTGACATTGGCAATTTTATTGCTAAGTAATATTATTGAAGCTTTCGGTCGTGCGCCTTGGCTTGGGTGGTCTGCTGTGTTAGTACCTCAACGGTTGCGGGGGCGATATTTTGGCTTTCGCAATAGCATTGTCGGCTTGACTAACCTTATTGGTGTGCCGTTGCTAGGTTTAGCAGTATCGGTTTGGCCTGGTGGAACACTTCAAGGCTATGGTGCAATGTTGGTTCTAGGAATTTTGCTAGGGCTAATCAGTCAAATCTGTCAGTTCTGGATGACTGATGTAAACCCGCAGCTTTTAACAGCCACAGGTTCAGACACATTCCAACCCCAGTCTCATGGTATAGATTTTAGCTTTCTCAAAGATGCTAATTTTTGCAAGTTTGTACTTTACCTGAGTATTTGGTGCTTTGCTGTTAACATCAGCGCTCCCTTCTTTAACCTCTATATGCTAGATAACCTGGATATAGATATTAGTGTGGTAACGATTTATCACGGTTTAGGAACTGGTGCGAACATGTTAATGCTGCTTTTGTGGGGGAAACTAGCCGACCGAATTGGGAATCGTCCGTTACTGCTATTGGTGGGAGTCTTGGTGGCGGTGACACCTCTGCTGTGGCTGGGAGTTGGAAGCGATCAAATTTCTTTTTGGATCTGGTTACCTTTGTTGCATATACTAGCTGGCGGGACGTGGGCGGCAATTGATTTGTGTACCAACAATCTGATGATGGGAATATCGCCGGTGCGTTATCAATCTACTTACTTTGCGATCGCAGGTGCAGTTGCTGGTATAACTGGAGCAATGGGTATCAGTGTTGGTAGCTTTCTAACGACTCTACCTTTTATCGAAGGTTTGTTAGGGCTGTTTGTTCTCTCAGGCTTATTAAGAATGGCTGCACTTGTGTTTTTGGCTTTTGTTCAAGAGCAGCGCTCAGTACCAGTCAGTCAGCTAATGCGAGTCTTGTTTCCTATTAGGCAGTCACCCAATCTAATTGAAGTAAAGGAATAGGTTTTTAACTATTAATAGGGGCAGGATTTGCCTTTTCTTAACTGCCTCTAATATTAAGTATTAAGTTCAGATTAATACTTATTTCAACAACATCCCAACAAAATATACAATTTATGAGCATCACGAATAGCATGTCCATTGGGGTCATTATTGAAGTAAACGTAAACGTTAATCCCCTGCGTCAGAAATGAACGGATACGCTCGGCCCATGTAGATAGCTCTTCATCGCTGTAGCCAATATCCCATAATATCCCATTGCCCACTGTGCATACGGATATATGTCCAAGGAGTAGTCAAACACACATCAAGAGGAACCGTTGGGCTTACAGGTAAGCAAAGGGCTACACCTGCACTTTCTAGTAGTTTGTAAACTTGGGGAACCAACCAGCTTGGGTGACGAAATTCAACCGTAAATTTTTGTTTTGGGTAAGTTTGCAGTAATTCCAAAAATGGCTGAAGACGCTCAAGATTAATGTGCCAGGTATGAGGAAATTGAAATAAAATCGGGCCGAGCTTTTCTTGCAATCCAGATGCACGTTCCATCAGACGAGATAGCGGTTCTATCGGGTCTTTTAACTTCTTCATGTGGGTGAGATAGCGGCTACCTTTGACGGTAAAAACAAAATTAGGTGGTGTTTGTTCGCGCCAATTTTCAAACACAGACCGTTCTGGCAAACGATAAAAGGAAAAATTAATTTCAACAGTGGCAAAATGTTGGGCATAAAATGAAAGTTGCTAGTCACTAGGCAAATGTGGCGGATAGAAAATATCCATCCAATGCTTATAAACCCAACCAATAGTACCGATTTGCAACTCACTCATTCAGTACCTCAGTTACACTATAGTGGTGCTGTTTAAGGAAGCCATTGTAATCCCTTGCTCTGTAATTTACGCTCGATATGCTGCATTTTCTGCATAGTTTCTCCAGTAACGATCGCATAAATGTCAGTGTTTATTTTTCCGTATTTTATCTTCTCTAAAGCCGACAGAATAATTAAATCCTTGCGATCTAGTTCTGGTTTTAACGTGGTTAAAATTGAATCCAGCGTACCTTCCATGCGGTAATCGCTGGAATATTTAGCTACTCCCTTTCCTAGTCCCAGTAAGGTATTACGCTGCAAGCACAACGGAGTCGAGCCATTGACTCGGAAATTGGCATCGATCGCATAAAATTCTCCGTCTTTGTCTTCCAGCACATCAAAACCAATCATGCCGAAATAACCCTGTTTGTGAGCATACTGACCAACGTTAGCAATCATTTCAAAGAACTTGCTCATGTCAGTGTTGCGGTAGTCAATCAGTCCGCCTAAGTAGTTGCCTTCTGGAGTGACGAGTTGGCTGGTAGTACCAATAAGGGTTATCTCTCCTAGTTTGTTGACATAGAACTGTACGCAGTAATTCTGCACCTCGTTCTTGACAAACTCCGAGACAATAATTGTATCGAGCAACTTAATATTGAGATATTTCCTAATTTCTTCAAAGCAATAGTTCAAATCGCTGGCGCTTTTAATGATATAAGTGCCTTCTCCTGAGAGTCCGTGGGAGGTTTTAATTAAGTAGGGGTATTGTGGTAACTGAATGTCTTCGATATTTACTTGGTGCAGATTGTAGCTTTCGTATTTTGGACATTGCACTCCCAATTCGGCTAGGGTTACTTTACTGAGTAAGCGGTAATGCGTGTCTGGATCAACAGCGTGTTTTTCAGGTTTGAGATGATCAAAGGGAAATAGACTAATGAGTTTGTCAAAGCGTTCGCTGTGGCTAAGATCATCGAGATAAGTCGAGCAATCCATCATTTCAATATTGGACTGGCTGAAGCCGAAATGCTCTTGCCAGTATTCAAGCAGCGACTTTGGCGGTTGTATAATCACAATTCCAGGAATGCGATCGCCTAACACAGCCAGATTTTTCCAAGGTTCCTTCTGACAAATCTTGTCGAAGGAGGTTTTGGTGGCTTCACTACTGCCATCTTGAATAAAATATTTTTTCCGGTTGGGGTAAGCAGCCCAACTTGCAGTTGCAGGGTAATTTAAAATAAACCCGTAAGATGCATCTGTGCTATCTTGAGCAAACAGATCAGAAAGAGTACTCCCTTGAAAATAATGAAAGTCGTATTTTGACATCTACTCCTCCGAGAAACCGCATCCCTTTGTGGATGAGGTTGTTTATATTAAACAAGTTTCCTGAATTTCCAAGTAATACCAACTTGAAAAAACAAAGCTGTATATTCAAACTTGAAAACTCAGATGTAGTTTCGCTTCATTAACTACGCATTACTTTAGCGTAGTCCATTACGAATTGGTATGAGTTATTTCTTGGTAAAGACAGCCACCTTGTCTTGTCCTTCGGTCATATAAGCGCAAGCCATGTGTGATGAGTTATACGCCCAGCCAACCCGTCCTTGACGGTCTATAAGGATGCATCCAGCTTCACCTTTAACTTGAGAAACCAAAGTATCAATCGCCATCTGTGCGGCTTCTTCTGGGTGTCTGTCTTCACTCAAAAAATCGATCGCAGTTTTAGCCAAAACCACGGGGATAATTGACTCGCCATCACCTGTTGTTGAGCAACCGCCGATTTTATTATCAGCGTATAAACCACAGCCAACAAGCGCAGTGTCACCAACGCGACCTTGTTGCTGCTTCGTAATACATGGCTAGTTAATTCAAAGCTGATAGAACCCACATAATCATAAGGCACAATTTGATTCAGAATAAGGAGTTCTGGAATCATTTCTCTAAGGTTTTGCGTAAGAGACTCAATCGTAGAAGCTTCTGTTACCAATCCTGGCACGTTTTCACTAGTTGCCACCCAAACTTCTGCATCTTTATCCCAAAATGCATGAACCTTCAATGTGTTTTGTGTCATGATCGAGCGCTACACACAAATTTACGACGGTAATTCAAGTTTAAAACAATTGAACTAAAAATGTTGAGGCAGTTAATAGCCAGTACGGGTTAGAATTTTCACAACTTAGATAGGATTGCGTAGCTTGCCGCCGTAGGCATCGCTCTTGCTCAACAGTTAAAAAACATAATTCAATTTCAAATAGTGATACGTAATCTTCTTACTTAATAGAATATAACCAAAAAACCTAATCTAAAACCCCCATACCTTAAAGGTATAGGGGTTATTTTAGCTTGCGTAGAATACTAATAGGATTGCCTTATTTATAAAAACTAACTTCATACAATTGACTCATTCAAATGGTTGAATTGTTTATCATCCAAGTGGGTGACTTGTTTACCGCCTTCTTCTGATATAGTGGTAGCAGTAGCCATATCTCAAAACTCAAGGATGAAACTGTCTCGTAAATGAAAGTCAGCCTTTACACCTTGATGAGTTAACGCCCAGTAAGTCACCTCACCATTTCTGTTTTTAATAACGGTAGTAATGCCAAGTTCAACAGCTTGTTCTGCCGAGATGATTTTATCCAAATCTACATCCAACACAAGTATTAAACCATCAGCTTGATTTTGAACATTAAACGGTAGTTTTTCAAACGCTGTTTCTTCTTGCATTCCTTGACGATATCCATCAAAGCGATAGACATTCCAGTGTCCGGCGGGGGAAAGGTTAAATTCCCAATACTGTGCAGAATCTTTGATGCCAAGAAAGAACTCAAAGCAGGTGTCTTCCCAAAGTTCATGCTTGCGTGATGGAGTATTTGATGGTGGAGCGATTGCAATTTCTTTTAAATTGCCCTCAAGCATATAGCGGATGGCAAGTTGATTACCATTTCTGGCAATATTACCTGCGATTTTTAAATTAGGTAAGGATTTTGTAGAAGAAAAGGGTTGTAGGGAAAATATCTGTTCGCTCATTTCATGTCTTTAATAATATTGCAAATCTGCGTTTCTTGCGATTCAATACTTTCGGTAAGCTTAAACTGAACGATCGCTCTGGCAAGATTATGTTCTGGGTGTTTAACTTTAAAGTAGACATTCCCAGCTAAATAATCAGCAAAAAACCTCAATCCTAGCTCAAAGGCGATGAGACGAATTGCATCGTATATATATGCATAGTCATTCTCAGTCAGAAACGCCTTTGCTACCGAGAGATAACCTTGTAAGATTCCCTGACACAGGTCGGTATCGAAATAAACACTGTGCCAATTCTCGGTTTCTTCTCCAGCCGGATTGCAACCCGATCGCAAGCAATCACCAATGTCGTAATGTACCAGACCGGGTTTAACAGTGTCGAGGTCGATAACGCTGACGGCTTGCAGGGTAGCAGTATCAAACATCACGTTATTAATTTTTGGATCGCCGTGCATCAGACGCAAGGGTAGCTTGCCTTCAACTTTGGCATTTTCTAGGATATGTGCAAAGGTTTGGCGATCGCTAACAAATTGCAAACAATAATTAACTTCCGAAGATTGACACACACTAGTTTTCGCTAACACTTCTTCGTAATGCTGGAGATAAAGCGGTGTAATATGGAACCCTTGAAGGGTATCAGCAAGTTTTTCTGGTGGCAAATCGCTGATCAAATTGTGGAACATCCCCAAGGCATAACCGATTTCTTTTGCGTGTGAGCGATCGCGCATAGTATCGAAAGACTGGGAACCTTCAATAAAGCTAATCGCCCGCCAAAAGGAGCCGTCTGCATCCCGACAGTAGTCTAGAGCATCCTTAGTTAATAGTACGCGTGGTACTTCCCAGCGACGATTTAAAGGTGTATGTTGTAACCGATTGCGAACATGCTCAGTGAAGATACGCATGTTTTGCATAATCAGTTGTGGCTGCCGAAATACCTGCGTGTTGATGCGTTGCAGGACAAAATATTGTTCTTCTGAAAAATCTATATCTACTAAGAAGGTGTCATTGATATTACCACTTCCAAAAGCTTTAACGCCTGTAACCTTCCCTAGCCCAGCGAATTGTTCTGCGATCGCCACCAGATTCTCTACACGCTGTGTATTAAACTCTTCTGTCATGTTTTTAACCTGTACTACTCCTCATATACATTGCATAAAGGCAATAGGGGATATCGTAGCGCAAGTGTCAAAATAATTTGTAATTAAAATGTGCTAGCACAGGGCGTAACACCGAATAGCCCATCGGAGATATTACTTTCGCCGGCCCCGTGCTAATTCAACAGTTAGGAAATTTCGTCACTATCAACCCACTCATCATAGGATGAGTCATAACCAATGTAATGAACGAAGTATTGCTGATTTTGGATTTGCTCAATTGTTGCGGAATACCAAGCCTCTTGGTCATCATCCCAACATTTTACTTTTTGACCCACTGCATATCCATTGTCATCTGTAGAGCGAAGATCGCGATCGCGGATTTTCTGAATCACCTTAGCATCGCTAACTCCTGTAATGCTGCGAATATTATTTTCAAATCCTGTCAAATTGCTCCACTCACTTGGTGCTACATAATCAAGAGCTTTTAAAACTTTGACAGTGATATTGTCAGTTGGTAATTCGTCAACCAACTGAATAATTGATTTATCCATAAACCGAGCCTCAAAACTCTAAATATTTTTACAACACTGTTCAAGTAAACCTACAACAACCAGTACTAGTTGCTACCCTACAGAAAGTCTTTCTCTGGTTAACGCTGTACGAATTATTGAATCGTATTAATAGAATTCCCCGATCTAACCAAAAAATAACAACAGGCGATCGCTTAAATGAAGCGCTGGGTGCGCTGGATCTACACTTAAGTCAGGATGATCTCGCCCGGATTGAGACAGCAGTGCCACTAGATGCCGTGGCTGGTGATCGCTATACTCCAGATCAAATGAGGATGTTGGACAGTGAAAAGAGATGAATGATTCAGCTTTGACACCGGAGCGGATTCTCGACGCTGCCGAAGAGGTTTTGCGTCGTTACGGTCTGGCAAAGGCAACAGTCGTGGATGTGGCTCGCTTTTTAGAGGTGAGCCACGGCACAATTTATCGGCATTTTCCCAGCAAGGCTGCCTTGCGCGATGCGGTAGCAGAACGGTGGTTGCATCGGGTTTCTACACCGCTAGCAGCGATCGCCGAAGAACAGGGTTCCGCCATTGAACGGTTGCATCGATGGTTTGAGCAACTCATGACTCTGAAACGTCAAAAAGTTTTGAACGAGCCAGAGTTGTTTGCAACCTATTCTGCGATCGCTCAAGAGGCGCGAGGAGTAGTTCAAGCTCACATTGCTGAACTAGTAAGCCAAGTTGCTGCGATCGTCGAGAGTGGTGTTTCCAGTAAAGAGTTTAAGGTAACAGATCCGCAGGTAGCAGCGAAGGCAGTCTTTCAAGCGATGGTTCGATTTCACCATCCAGCCCACGCATCCGAATGGAGCGATCCAGACATCGACACGGATTTTGCCCAAGTATGGCGCTTGATAGTTGCTGGTCTTGTGGTGGGTGAGTTAATGGTTTAGGGACTATTTTCCTGTATCCAATTGCTCCCGTTGTTTACCATACTCCCGCAGCTGCTTTAACAGGTCTTCTTGGGATGAGTTAGAGATAGACGGACTGGGGGTTGGAGTTGGCTCAGGGTTGATGTCGATACTTCCAAAATTAGCAGGTGGGGGATTAATTACGTAGACGGGTAGGGACTTATCATTAGACATCGGCTCTTGAGTTGGCGCTGGGTTAGGAATTAGATTATTTGGTTTGCTTACAGCAGTTTTTACCGAATCTAGATTAGTAGCAACTTGCACTTGTTGCTGCATCTGTTGTGTAGAAGATACCAAACTACTTAGACCATTCACCAATTGCCGCAAATTTTGTCGGAAAGTAGGATCACCTGTCAACTCATCCAAATCAGATGTAATTTTTTGGCTATTTTCAAAGGTTACTCGTGCTGAATCTAAAGTTTGTTGTAGCAGCACCGCATTCTTTGGATCATTTAAAGTTTTTGAAGCATCACGTAAATTAGCTGAGGCTTGCGCTGCATTTGCTGAAAGAGTTTCTAAATTATTGATTAATTGTCCTTGAGTGAATCGATTCACAGCTGGTGATAGGCTACTGACTGTAACACGTAGTTGGTTGCTGGTTTCGGTGATATTGTTCAAAGCGCCAAGCAGCGAAGAACGATTTGTTGTCAATAAATTATCTAGATTGTTGAGCAAACGATTTGCTTGAGTTGCAGTTGCACCAAATTTATTTATTGTTTGACTCGATGATGCACTAAGTTGGTTTGTCGCTCGCTGCACTGAATTAGCAGTAGCTGAAAAGGTATTAAGTTGTTGTCGCAAGCTTTTGGTCAAACCTTGTAAATCTTGACTTAGCTCAATAAAACTAGTTGTTGCGCCTGTGGTAGTTTCTAGAACCCGATTGACATTTCTATAAAATTTGGGGTCATTGTATGCAGCAGCTAACTGAGTTGAACTGCGAATTAATTCATCAACACTGATGCCAACCTGACCTTTTAACCGAGAGCCATTACAAATTATCAGGCTGGGATCACAATTTTTATCTAGGGGTTTAGCAATCACAACCCCACTAGGTAAGGTTGCTTTTGGTGTGATATCAATGATACTTTCGCTAATTAATCCGCTTTGATTAGCTTCTACCACTACATTCCGGGGGAGAATTAGGTTAGTTTGGGCAATTTCAATCTCTACATCAACGGCATTTGGCCCTGGTCGAACCTGGGAAATAGTTCCTACCTTAACGCCTCGATAGCGAACTGTTGCTCCCTTTTGCATTCCGCCAGCGTTGGCAAATTCCACAATAACTTTGTATGACCGCCCAGCAGGAGTGAATCTATTTAACCACAAAAAGAGTAACCCAAATACCCCTAATCCTAGCAGGAGTAACAATCCCACAGAGCCTTCTCTAAATGTTCGCCCAGACGCGAAGCGGCTTGTCATAAGACCTCGCATTTTTTTCCTCCACCCAATAATTAGTTATGAGTTAGAAGTTAGGAGTTAAGAGTTGAATTTAATCGCTCCTGATTCTTAACTCCTCACTTTCTAACCGACGACTTGAATCGGCCCTTGCACACTTCCACTGAGAAATTGTTTGATTAAAGGATTTTCTGTGTTGTATGTTTCACTAACTGTACCCTGCCACTGCACTCTACCTTCATAGAGAAATATAAGTCTATCAGCTGTACGGCGCATAGTACTGTCTTGGTGGGTAACAACAGCATAAGTACTACAAACTCCATGTAAACATTGCAAATAGCGGATTAAATCTTCGATTACTGTTGAGGCAATGGGATCAAGTCCGGCTGTTGGTTCATCGTATAGTAGAACTTCTGGCCCTTCTGAAGGATTATCGGGGTTAGACATAATCGCACGGGCAAAACTTACCCGTTTTCGCATTCCCCCGGAAAGTTCGGCTGGGTAGAGGTGGCTTATTTCTGGCAAACCTACCATCTCCAATTTTTCTTTTACCAAATCTTGGATGCGCGATCGCGTTAGCTTGGAATTTTGATAAAGTAAAAATCCCACATTCTCCTCCACCGTCAGCGAATCAAATAGCGCCGCCTGTTGAAACACCATACCAATGCCAACCGGCTGGCCACCATCCTCAATCAAACCGTCTCGCCGCACTCCTTGCACATAAATTTCTCCTTCGTCGGGACTAAGTAACCCCGCCATCACCCGTAAAATTGTTGATTTACCAGTCCCTGATGGACCAATAATCCCTAATGCTTCTCCCCGGTAAATGGTCAAGTCTACATTATCTAGAACTTTATGGCTACCAAAGGACTTAGAAACACCTTTCAGTTCAATCAATGGTTCAGTCATTAGTTATTAGTCATTGGTCATTGGTCATTGGTCATTTGTCCTTTGCTAATGACAAATAACAAATAGCCCAATAGTGATGTCATAGTTATTGGTCAGGCATTGTATGGTACAGTACAAGTATATGATTAACATTTTAATTAATAAAATTTATTTTTTTAGCATAATACTTAGTTATTTGCAATGTTTAACGTCTCACAATTCCCTCAACGCAAGCTTGACGAAGGCACTATAGTAAATTAAGGTCTCAGTAAATAAGAACTAAGACTCTGGTTTTTGTGGGTATCAGCAAAGTCATATATAGGAATCCGGTTTGATTTATGAAAATATCCGTAGGATGTGTTAGCGACAGCGTAACGCATCAAACCCTTGATAATAGTGCGTTACGAACTCCGTTCTAACACACTCTACAACACCTAATTTCGTTCAAAAATCAAATAGTAATCCTATAGTAGTATAAGCTATTTAGCATAAATATGCTGATTGTTGTTATAAATACCCACAGCAAAGCTACTACAGAAAAAACAATTAACAGGTTGACGTAAGAGATAGCAATTATATTTAAGTTGTGAAAATCAAAAGATTCAGATTCACAAATTTTTAAATAAGTAAGTCAGAATTTTTGTTCATGAATGATTCATTAGGGCTATTTAGTTCTAGATATAGACCGTTCAAAACTAAAGTTCCTCTCTTATATCTAGCTCAAGTCCGTTTTAATGGGCTTGAAACTTTTCTCAGTCATTTTTAGACAACTTTCGCTATTAGACTCAGAATTCATTATGAGACAGGATAGATGAGAATGAAATAGCCCTAATATTTTAAGTTCTTGTATTTAGCATCATTATTAGATATAGCGGTTACCGCACAGGTAAAGTACAGAAAAAATAATTAATCACAGATGAACACACATACTCGTAGAGACACGATAATGGCGTGTCTCTAGCCAATACCTATTTCAATGAGAATTGCTATAATTTGAGAGATTAATAGCATTCCTGTCAATTTTGAAGTTGCCAAATATCAAAATTATTCACTAGTATTATAAGAATTACTGATAAAAATTTAAGTAGACATGATGAGTAGCCAATTAGAACAGTTTGTAAGTGATAATTCCTCTGGGATTTGTCCAGAAGCTCTGGAATATATGATTATGGCAAATCAAGGTAGTGTTCCAGCCTATGGAAATGATGAATGGACTTAAAAAGCTACAGATTATTTTCGGGAACTCTTTGAAATTGATTGTGAAGTATTTTTTACCTTTAATGGTACAGCTGCAAATTCTTTATCTTTAGCAGCTCTTTGCCAGTCATATCATAGCGTCATTTGTCATGAAACATCTCATATAGAAACCTAATTGAAATTACTTTGGCTGCTGCTTCAAAATATGGTCTTGAGATTATCCCGCCACCTGCTACATCTTCGTAGGTATAGGCTAATATAACTACAAGCGATCGCACTTAGACACTAAAAAAAAGTTTGACTTATTAGAATATTTCCTCTCACATCTGCCTCAAGTGTTTACTAGAAACCACAATAAGAGATAAAGTTTGGGGTTATGTTTTCATAGGTGATTCTAATATTTTTGACGTTTATATTGGTTATCTGCGACTAAAATTGAAAGACAAGAAGAAAAACCGTGTGATTCATACAGTCTGTGGTGTAGGTTATGCACTGCGGGAACAATCCTAATGACTTGGTGATTTCGGCAAAAAGGAACATATTAAAGACAAAAGAGGATCATGAATAAAAAATGGGCTGTTAAACGACTGACAGTAAATCTCACAACCGAGGAAATGAAGAAACTTCAATCCTACTGTGCTTCCACAGGAAGGCCAGCAACAGATGTAATTAGAGAATTGCTCCGAACTCTTGAGGTTGACAATGCTAAAAACTCTGAGATGGAAACAGCAGAGTCAACAAAACCAGTTGGCAGTGGGTCAAAATCACAGTAACTATTGACCCAATATGCCACCAAATCTCAGAAATCTGCTATCCTGATTTCCTGACAGATAGGACTAAAGGATGATCATCTTTTTGTATAGTTTTTGCTGTTCTATCTAGATGTCAGTAAAAGTACTCCCACCAACCATTCTGGTGTGGGAGTGACTCTTAATTACAAAACAAGTGAGGGGGTTAAATGCCCCCTATTATCATGCTCATTTAAAGACTTAGGGACTTTGAAATAAACAATACCCCACAAGTTTGTTGGAAATCTCCTAGAGGTTAAAATAGCGATCGCGCACATTTTTTATCATTTTTGCGGTTATGACCACTTTGGACATTGCTCCTGCGCTCGCTGATGATTTTTGAGATGGAGTGCGATCGCAAAATAAAGATAAGACCCGCACTTGGGAACTGTAGCAGGGTCAATAAATTTGGTCATAGTGTCACAAACGCAGTCTAGCAACTTTTAAAATTGAACTAGGTCTATCACAAGAATGTGAGCAATTCTGCTATGAAAACCCTGGCTAAATGGTCTGTAGACGACTATCACCGCATGGTTGAGGCGGGCATTCTGCGTGGTCGTCATCTGGAATTGCTAGCAGGCGAAATCGTTGAGATGAGTCCAGAAACCCCAATTCACTACACCACAGCAAAACGAGGTGTAAAATATTTAGAAGAATTGCTATCAGGTAAAGCTGATGTCCGCTTCAATGGGCCCATTACATTATCCGACTCGGAACCCGAACCTGATATTGCAATTGTTCGACTTCCAGAATCATCCTACAACGATCGCCATCCTGCTCCTCAAGATATCTTCTGGATTGTAGAAGTTGCCAACACAAGTTTAAACAAGGACTTGGAGATCAAGGCTGCGATTTATGCGACGGCTGAAATTCAAGAATATTGGGTTTTAAGTTTATCTGCTAAACAAATGATTGTGTTCAGAAACCCTCAAAATGGTAAGTATGTTGAAGAATATACTATTAAGCAAGGAACAGTTACACCATTAGCGTTTGCGGATGTTTCAATATCCGTTCAAAGACTTTTGCCATAGGATGGCGTTGCTGAATCCAGTGATGAATAGATTTATATAGGTATAGTTCTTCCGATATGCAACGCCAGTTTTTTTATTATTTGAGAATCTTAGCTGTAACTTACGGTGTTTTGATAGCCCTCTGGGTTAACTTCTGAGTTTTAACTCCTGCCCAAACGGTGAGCGGTTGTCCGACCTTTTTATACAGTAAGCTTTCTAAAATCACGCCATTATTGTTGGCAGTAAGAGTTTTATTCGGCTGACGCAGAGACTCATAAAAGCCGTTATACCAGCCATCTTTAGATTTAAGGTTAGCTTGGACAAAATCAAATAGCTGGCTAGTATAAGTAGTATTGTAAAGCACATACCAGCCGATCGCAGCTTTGGCGCTGAGAAACCGCAAATCGTTGTGTTTTTCTCTGGTATCTGCGATGGTTGCCCAAGGTTCTCCGTTGACAAACAAGCTGCTGTAAACAAAGTATGGGGGGCGATCTAAGTTGTCTTCAGTGACGGCAGTTAATTGTTTTGTCGCTTCATAACGCGCTGCTTGAGCAGCTAAAATACGATCGGCATAAACTTTAGGCAAAGCTTGAAACCCAGTTTCTATACCATCTAAGATATAGGGTTCGCTAAGAACGTAGTTATTAGCTCCAGAGTTTTTAAAGTCCCGTTGGTCATAAGGAACTCCCTGTCCGTAAAGATCAACAAAAGCAGTATGGGATTGATAATCCAATGCTTGTGTAACATCCAAGCCCCAAAGCTTTAAACCGTAGGCAGCATAATTTTCATAGCCCAAGCGACCCTCTTGATTGTACTGTTCTTTGCCTTTGATAACGGCAGTACCGTACATTTGTCCATTTTTGGTCAGACGCTTGACTTGCCAACGTTGCCAAATTGCTTCTGTTTCTAGCCGCATTTCTGGATACTTTGCCCCAATAATCTTCAGCCAGATTGCCATCCGTCCTAAATCTATGGCTGACCAACCAATTTCTTCGCGTTTTTCTAGTTGACCATAATTAACGGGTACAAGGGTTTTTGCATTGTAGACTTTGTTGGGTAGCTCCCCTTTGTATAAAGGCATAGATGCCAGTGTTTTCAACATTTTGCTCATTTTGGCATCAAATTCAGCCGCAGGCACTATGTTGAGTTCTCTAGCACTGACTAAAGCTGCGATCGCTGCTGTCTGATCCCACATACTGACAGAGGCAAAGCCATCAACGGAATTGACTAAACCAGTTTCATCGTTCCAGTTGCGCTGGAAGTATGACCAAGCCTGACGGGCAGTTGTCGTTTCGTCTGGGGTCAGTTTTCCAACTCTAGGAGCAATGTATGGAATTATTGATACAGTTAGTTGATTCTTAGGAATGGGCTGACCTGGTAAAACTACGGATTTCGCATCAAGACTGGCAACTATTTCAGGTTCTTTAGCAGAAGATACAGGGGGTTGGGGTTTCTGCGGTTGCCGTGCAACTGTTTGGGATGTTGATATTTCAGGTTTTTCTAGAGAAGTTTTGGGAACTTGCTTAGACCAAACATTTAAAATTGCGATCGCTATTAGACCGGTAACGATTCCTCCAACCGAAGCTAGTATGGACAAACTCTTAGATGGCGGTTGAAAATCAGAACTCATACTGATTAAAGCCTTATCTTGTAGGTTAGGGTTGCTTGCGTATTTTCACCAAATACATTCTTCCCAATTTTTAAATCTAACTAACACTCAGAAGTTCACCTGACTACTACAATAAAATAGTCACGCACCCAATCTCTGGAGTTCTAGCAGTGGGATTATTTGATGATTTGAGTCGGTTTCTAGAAAACCGTTTAGAAGAATTCTTGCGTAACAATCCACATTTGGAGTTAGAGGCGCTGCTAGAACAGCTGCGTGAGCAAGAAGAAGGCACATTAAAGCTGATCGCAGATTTACAAGTACAAGAGAAGCGATCGCAAGAAGAAATTCTGTCCACTGCTCAAGAAATTCAGCGTTGGCATATCCGTATTCAAAAAGCCAAAAACGCTGGCAGAGAAGATTTGGCAAGTGCAGCAGGTGAACGAGAAGCAGCCCTGTTGCGCGAAGGAAATCAGCGCTGGGGACACATGCAAGGGCTGAAAGAACGCATTAACCAATCTCAGGAACTACTACGAAAAATTCAGCAACGGCGACAGGAAGTGCAAGCTAAAGCAGCCGAAGCACAGACAGCCCGTGCTAAAGCGCAAACCCAGCAGCGTTTTGAAACTAGCGGCTGGTCGAATAAAACTAGTAGTTATTCTAGTGGCTTTGATGACTTAGAAGAGAAGTTCCGTAGCTGGGAAACTCAGGATGAGTTAGAACAAATGAAGCGGAATTTAGGAAAATAGTCATTAGTCATTGGTCATTAGTCTTGCTGGCAGCACATAGCGGGATGAAAAGAGCTAAAGAAGAGTCTTTACATAAAATTGCTCGACAGTTCCGAGCAGAGTATTCAGGAATTTATACTAGTCTGGCTGAAGAGACAGAAGCTTTCAAGAAAAAATCTGAAAAAATTCAGCAGCTACGTGCCTTGTACACTATGACTGATGAGTTGCCCGTTTGGTCCTTCGATGTCAAAACTTTCCGCCGATATCTCCTAACTGTTCCTGCTCCTCTTATTGGTATCCTAAGTGGCATATTTAAAAAGTTGTTGATAAATCTATTCAACCAACAGGGTATCAAACTTTGGTAGTTAAAAGCGTTATTAGATAAAACTCAAATTCCTTTATCTAAGAACTTTCAAAGATTGATAAACAACAGGCAGTGACAAGATTAGTGATGCTATGACGACTAACTTAAACTTGCCTGAACTTATCAGAATAAAGTTCATCAGACACTTCTTTGAGTTCTGGTTCAACGACTGTCAAATGTTGCTCTAAAATAGCCAAATTGCGAATATTAGACTTATAGAAAGCATCAAATAAATCACCCACTAAAGGCACAGTACCAACGACTGCTTCTAAACCAACATTAAAAATCATTTTGGTTAAATCTTGACGTGGGATGCCAAAACGGGTAGCTAAAAATATGATGTAAGCTGAAAATGCTGTACTGATTAAATCACCAGCACCTGGAACCAAACCAATAATTGGATCTATTCCAATGCGAAAACCTGTTAGAGGGATGCGTATAGATGTATCCATCAGACGGCTGAGTTTGCGGATGCGATTGAGAGTAGCAAGGCGTTTAGCAGCGTCCATAATTTTTGATATTTACACTATTCTTAATTTGCACCATTTCTAATTATTTGTCCTGTACCGTCAGAAAGAAAAGGTAGTGGACTACCCACACTGACGCTATGAGATTGCTCCCAAACAATTTGCTCAAGTCCCAAGTCTGACCAAGCTTGATTTTGTGCAGCTTCATTAATAATTGGTATTAGTACAATTATCAAGCAAGTAAATTCTGGAAATTGTATTTAATTTACTAATCATGATTTATTTTTCTGATAAGGTTTAGTAAAGCCAAGTTTTACCTCTTCTTTGTATTACTATTAGCACATCGTAAGAATACTTAAGTTTTTGATTAGCCATCAAGGAGGAAAAAATCTCAAGAGTCTTACGATGTTCAAAGATGACGTGTAATAAAAGACACTTTTTTATTCCTATTTTGTGTTATTGCCACAGTATTTCCCAAATGTTTTCTATGAGAACTGAGGCAGAGAGAATAATATGTTTTTAGACATTTTAGTTAGCCTACAGCGATTATTTGTCGGTTACATTCCAGCCGTTGTATTGGGTAGTTTTATTGGATATTTCATAGGTCTAAATAGCATGATTTATCAGCTATTTAGGCTAATATTTCAAATACCACATAGTATCCCGCCTATAGCTTTGCTACCTCTTAGCCTAATAGCATTTCAAGAGAGCGAATCGGCTGCTATTATAGTAGTTTTTTTAGGAACTCTCTGGACGATGATTATTAACACGGCAATAGGGATGCGGCATTTTCATAGACAGAATAAGAACTTTAGAGTAGCTATATTTCATCTATTTCACGCCTTGAAAGTTAGCATTTGGGTAGCCTGGTTTATAGTTATTGCTACAGAAATGTTAATCGGCCCAAGAGGACTTGGCTTTACCTTGTGGGATGCTTATAAAGCTGGCAATGCCGATTACATAATTCAGGAGATCCTCTACATCGGTATCATTGGCTTTATGCTGGATCAATTACTAGATTTTGCAGCCTATATTCTCTCGCAAATGGTTTCAGATGGGAAAAAATCTTCCTAAATTTTATAAAGAAGAATTCAGAACTCAGGAGTCAGAATTCAGCATGATAGGGCAGCAGTAGCGAGTCTGTCTTCTGTCTGCGTACTCTGTAAGAATTGCAAGCTACGCGCAACGCGAACATGGGTGGAGTATTCTGATTTCTGAATTATGTTTTCTGACCAATTATTCCTTGATGGTACAAGCCCCTAAATTTATTTATGGATAGATAAATTTTAAACTTTGCTTGGTTCAAGCCCCCGGATTTATCCGTGGGCTTTAATTGCGAATTGCGAATTGCGAATTGCGAATTGTGCTGACTCTTCTTTATCTAGGCTTGCGGATTGCACCCTGCCAGCTAATAGTTTGCTTCGCAGAACGTATTCCCAAAGAACGAGTTGCTACGACTTCAATATCAACGTTGACACCAGGGCGTAAAGCTTCATCAGGAATTTTGAGTTTACCCAAAGCTAGAGTAAAACGGTTGTAGTCACGAGTCACAAGTTCGTTGGGAATATCACCTTCATATTCAGTTTTGTAGCCAGAAAAACTGTGCAAACTATCTTGTGCGCGGAATTTTACGCGAAATTGAGTATTAAGGCTACTTTATAGTATTCGTCAGAAGCAACGGCTGGACATAAAACTGAACCAGAGGAAGGTAAAAAGCTAGTAAATAAGCAGAATGTCAGCAATAGTGGCAGCTTACTCCTAAAAGCAGTGTGCATCTAGTTACACCTAAAACTTTAGTTGAATTATCTACTCCTGACGCTGGCTTTCAACAATTTGCTCCCTTTTATCCAGTGATATGTCGAAATTTTCGCCCATTTGGAAATAATTTGAAAGGCTCAGATCCCAGACTTCTTCAAGAAGTCGGGGATCTTTTTACTCGTAACTTCTCCACTGATTGCCATATTCTGTAGTTAAGAATCTGGCAATTTTCATACCACTGATTTGTGTGAAATTATTATATACCTAGCTTAATAACTTATTAAGCTGTTGTTGGATCGTCATTTACCTTAACAATCAACTTGCCAAAATTATCACCTCGAAGTAAACCAATGAATGCATGAGGAGCGTTCTCTAAACCAACAACTACATCTTCTCTATACTTAAGTTGACCAGACTGTAACCATCCAGAAACATCACGCAAAAAATCATTAAACCGATGTTGATAATCACCAACTAAGAAACCTTTGATTAAAGCCCGTTTGATTAGTAGCGGCATTAAATTAGGCCCTGATGGAGTAGATGTAGCGTTATACTCCGAAATCAAACCTACTAATGGAATTCTTGCCCCAAGGTTGATTTGCTGCAACACAGCTTCTAAAATTGCGCCTGCTGTATTGTCATAGTAAACATCAATGCCATTAGGAGCAGCTTCTTTGAGGGCTGCATCAAGTTCTTGAGTTTTGCGATTAATACCAACATCAAAACCTAATTCCTTAACTATATAATCCCGCTTATCGTCACTTCCGACAATTCCCACGACTCGCGCACCTTTAATTTTGGCAATTTGACCTGCTACTGCACCGACAGCACCAGAAGCGGCCGAAACCACAACAGTTTCACTTTCTTTTGGTTGACCGATATCAAGTAGAGCAGCATAAGCAGTCAGACCTGGCATACCCAATACACCTAGACTATACGATAAAGGTGCTTGAGTAGGATCAAGTTTACGCAGTGTCTCACCCTTAGATACAGCATAAGTTTGCCAACCGTTATTGCTAAGAATAAAATCCCTAACTTGAAATTGAGGATGATTTGATTTAATTACTTGGCTGACTGTACCACCCACAATAACTGAACCCAACTCTTGCTCAACCTACGACTAACCACCTACAACCGTGGGAAAAATCCGACTCAAGTCTAATAAGACATCTTCAAATTGAGGAATCACTACTGACTGATGTGGCAAAGATATTTGCTTGCTAAGATAATTGAATTCACCTTGAGCATTTTGATACGGTTGGCTGTAACGCTCAACTTGGCGAACATTTAAGTTGACAATCCAATAATCAGAAATTCCGGCTTCTGCGTAGATTTCTAACTTTGTTGTTTGGTCGTAATTTAGGGTTGAGTCCGAAATTTCAATCACTAAAAAAATATCTTCAGGATAGGGATGATGGGGAAGATAGTCAGTCTCATTTCCTCGTGTGATTGCCACATCTGGTTCAGGTTCACTATCTGATGGTAGTATGATTGGCTCTTGACAACGCACAACAGCCCGATCGCCCAGCAATCGATCCAGTTGTCTACAAAGTCGAGTTGTGCAAAATGTATGAGGTGTGCCTTTGGCTACCATCTGAATGAGTTCTCCGCGAATCAACTCGATGCGATCGCTCTCCTTGAGAAATTCCAGTTCAATCAGCCGATGATATTCGTCAATAGTAAATCGCTTTGGTGTGACAACGTTCATGAGACATCACCGATTTAACTGTTATGTACTTTCCAGTTTACCATTTGTATCCATTGGCTCTTACCCATCTTGCGATCGCTAAATTTTTTTGTAAAACGATAGCAAAAAAGTATCTACGCTTAAGGCGCAGCCTCTCTAAGAGTTGGCTTTACGTTCGTAATTATATTTTGTAACGGGTATTTTACCCATACATAAAACGATAACAAAGTCATCACTAGTTGGTAAGATTATACAAGGTTGAGTTTTATAACCACCGTTGTATATACAAGAGTTCTCATGGAGTAGTTTAATATTCAATGTTTTCTTGTCTAAAGTTTGAGGAATAATCTTTAAGCAAATAAAATCTATCTTAAGATATTAATTCTTCATACAAAAGATAGTTGTTCAGAATATATATATTGTGAGAAAAGACATACTAATCATCTACTTTGCATAACAGAAAGGAGGCATAATTTGTCAAACAACTATTTGGATGACTATAAACTTATCATTTAGTGAAGCAGAGAATAGCTTTAATTACTGCTCAGATTGAGGAAGTGCTAATTAAGTACCATACTCTAGATTAAATCTCCAAATTGAAAGGCGAGAAAAAATAATTCGGGTAATAATTTGTTATTCGATATATTGCTTGTGACTGCTGATAAAACTACTATTAGCACAGACTGGTGGAAATAAATTGATCGTTTTATTGCAGCCATAAAGCTCAAAATTTAGATGCTTTTGACTTTTGACTTTTGACTTCCGCCTTGCGGTATCAGCCTGTCTCTCGGCTTATTCCAGATAAAAGTATTGTAACGATAATGACGCACTCTCCAAATTCAGAAAATAACCAGAAACCACCTAATCGTCGTTTATGGCTCCTCCTCTTAGGACGTACCAGTTTGGCTCTCGGTGTCGTTTTGCTGGTTGGAATTGCAGTCGGTGCTTGGTGGGCTAGAAGCTACATATATAAAGATTTAGCGCCATTAGTACAGCAAAATCTCGAACAATTGCTTGGGCGTCCAGTAAAAGTAGGGAAGGTTGAACGTTTTTCGCTAAATAGTCTAAGATTTAGCTCTCTATCAATACCAGCAACTTCCACCGATCCAGATCAGGTAGTAGCAAAAGCCTTAGATGTGCAGTTCTCGCCCTTACAACTCATTCTTACCCGAAAACTTGCATTAAATGTCACGTTAGTTCAACCCAATGTCTACATCCAACAGGATCAGGATGGTCGCTGGGTTACAGCCCAAGTCAAAGCTGGGGAAGGAAAAGGTGCTATTCAAACTGAGTTGGAGACACTTCAAATTCAAGATGGGAATGTAGAGTTATCGCCAGCTTCTGGGGCAACTAGACCGAAAGGGTCAGTCATATTAAATCAATTTGGTGGTATTGCCCGATTTTTTGATCAAAATCAACGAATTGGTTATGACATAAATGGTCAACTTGCTAGGGGAGGTGCTGTTAAAATTGTTGGCGAGACACAAACAAAAGCTCAACAAACTAACCTCAAGCTGCAAGCACAAAATTTACAAGCATCTGATATAAGTCGATTAATTGAGTTGCCAATTGCCTTGCAAGCAGGGCGAATAGAAGCTGACTTAGGGGTTCAAATTCCACCAAAACTGTCAGAAACAGCCGTTACAGGAACAGCTTCAGCTAATCAAATCGTTGCTAAAATTCCCAAGATTCCTCAGCAAGTTTCTAATTTTAATGGCAGATTTCTATTTCAAGGTCAGACAGTTTCTTTAGAAAATCTAAATACGAACTTTGGCAAAGTTCCTATTGTGGCTAATGGAACAATTAATACCCAAACAGGTTTTAATCTCTCTGCCCAAATAAAACCAGTTAGTGCAAAAAATATCTTAGACACGCTGAATGTAAATTCGTCAGTCCCAGCTAGCGGCGAAGTTCAAGCAAATATTAAGGTAGGCGGCGCACTACAGCAACCAGTGGTTAGCGGTACATTAAGCAATACAAAACCGATTCAAGTTGATCGCGTTCTCTTCACAGCCGTCAATACTGACTTCCGCTTGAATGTATCTCAAACTGCTTCTCAAATTGCTGTCTCCAATCTGAAAATAGTCCCCGCAGCAGGTGGTCAAATTACAGGAGGCGGTCAAGCAAATATCGGAGCCAAAGATAACGTAACATTTAATGCTCAAGTTGATGGTGTATCCGGGGATATACTAGCGCGTAGCTACGGCGTTGATCTACCGATCGCAGTTGGCAATATTTCAGCAAAAGCAGAAGTTACTGGTTCACTTGGCAAACAACCATTGAAACTTGATGTTTCCAGTGTGCAAGTAACGCCGCCAATAGGGGGAAGAATTACCGCCAGTGGTCAAGTTCAACTAGCACCTCAAGGTCAAGTAGCTTTAGGTATTCAAGCTCAAGGTTTACCAGGAAATGCGATCGCTCAAGGTTACGGCATTTCAACTCCGCTTAATATTGGAGGTATATCTGCGAACGCAAAGGTTTCTGGTTCTCTAGGTAGCCCACTAAACGTAAATGTTGCTAGCGTTCAAGCAAATCCAGAGGTGGGAGGGCAAGTAACAGCTAGTGGTCAACTTCAGCTTGCACCCCAAGGTAGGGTAGCGTTGAATGTCCAAGCACAAAACTTACCAGGAGATGTGATCGCAAAAGCATACAACTCTTCACCCTCCATCACTATTGGAAATGTATCAGCAAATGCTAATATTTCTGGTACTCTGAATAATCTCCAAACAGTAGCGCGGGTGCAAGCGCCAAAAGCCACCTATCCCATTAACGGACGAGTTGTTGTTGCCAAACAAGGACAAAATCTTGTTTTCCCCAATGCAGTTTTGAACGTCGCAGGGGGGACAATCAGAGCTAGTGGTCAACTTGCACAAGAACGCTGGCAAGGAGTTGTCAACGCTTCCCAAATTCAACTCAATCGCTTCTCACCACAACTGCGAGGACGGCTCAATAGCAATATTCAGTTAGCAGGCACAACAAAATCTTTTCAGCTTGCAGATATTCGCGCTGGTGGGCAAATCCGC
The DNA here is from genome assembly GCF_003113895.1 of Nostoc commune NIES-4072. Classification (NCBI taxonomy): domain Bacteria; kingdom Bacillati; phylum Cyanobacteriota; class Cyanophyceae; order Nostocales; family Nostocaceae; genus Nostoc; species Nostoc commune. The sequence goes on from NZ_BDUD01000001.1 coordinate 4,882,099, forward strand.
CTTTCCCAAGGGGTAGCACTGCTGGCAAAACCCCTTACGGCTCAATTTCAGTGGAATGGACAGCAGATTATAGTTGAAAATGCAAGTACCCCAGGATTGAGTGCTAATGGTGCGATCGCTATTCAGTCTCCACCAAATGTAGCACCCCAAATTGCCGGATTTAATTTAAATGTACTGGCACAGAATTTCAACTTAAAAAATACTGGTTTTGAAATTCCTGGTGATGTAGAACTAGCGGGGTTACTTGATTTTAAGGGACAAGTTACAGGTACTCCAGATGTACCGCAAGCCACTGGCAATATCCGACTGCGGAATTTCCAAGTTAGTAACTTAGCATTTGACCCACTTTTAACCGGAAACGTAAATTTTCAAGGCGGACAAGGGGCAACTCTGCGATTAGCCGGGAAGCAAGATAGGATTGCTCTTAACTTAGGTGCAGATTATCGTCCGACTTCATTTTTAGTTAAGCGAGATGATGCAGTTACCACAGGAAGAACTGAGGGAGAGAACCTAATCATCAACGCTCAACAGTTTCCTATAGCTTTGGTTGGGGGCTTTTTACCGAACAATCAATTGAAACCTTTGGCGGGGCAACTATCGGGAAATTTAGTTGTCAACCTGAATAATTATGGCATTGCGGGAGACGTTGCGATCGCCCAGCCTCGGATTGGAAGAATTACAGCAGATGAATTTCGCGGCACCATTAATTATGCCGATGGTACTGCTAGCTTATCTAATGGTCAATTGCAAATTGGAGATAGCAATATCGCCCTCAGTGGCAATCTGCAACCAGGGAATAACCCGCAATTTCAATTTCAAGCTAATTTTGACCAAACCAGAATCCAGAGACTTTTACAAACTTTTAATATCTTCGACTTTCAAGACTTTGGTACTGGGTTAGAGCTACCAACTTTAGCTGGGGCAGAGGTACTTGATACCAAGGCTATCAGTTTACCCGATGCAGATTTGCTCACACAGCTAGCATATTTCTCAAAAATTAGAAGATTGGTAGCACAACAACAGCAAGAAGAAAGAAATGAAACTGCATCTTTACCCACCCTTGCAGAATTAACGGGTACTTTGAGCGGAGGAATTACAGCTAATGGTTCGTTAAAATCTGGATTAAATGTCGGCTTTAATTTCCAAGGTGCTAATTGGCAATGGGGTGAATACTCGATTAATCAAGTCGTAGCTCAAGGCAATTTTGCTGATGGTGTCGTCACACTTTCGCCCTTGAGTGTCGGGATAAACCAAGGACTGGTAGCTTTTACCGGACAGTTAGGAACTGAGCAACTATCTGGAAAGTTGAATGTAGCAAGTCTACCTCTATCGCTTTTACAACCTTTTATCGAAAAATACCCGATAGATATCACTGGTAATGTAAATGCTGATGCCACCTTGGGAGGTAATTTACAAGATCCCAGAGTCCAAGGGCAAGTGGCGTTAGCGAATGCGACTCTCAACAAGCAACCTGTGCAAACAGGACAGGTGAATTTTGACTACAACAATGCTCGCTTGAATTTTGACAGTACTTTGTTAGTAACTGGAACCCAACCAGTTACAATTACAGGTAGCATACCTGCTGCTTTGCCTTTTGCTAAAGTGCAACCAGATAGCAATCAAATCAGCATCAACGCTAGCGTGAATAATGAAGGATTGGCACTTTTAAATGTGTTTACCAACAATCAAGTCGCTTGGGTAGACGGTCAAGGACAAGTAGACTTAAACGTTCGGGGTACTTTAAACGAACCAATTATTAACGGAAATGCGACACTCAACAATGCAACTTTTCGCGCTGAAGCTTTATCTGAACCCCTAACGAATGTCACTGGGACAGCGCAATTTAATGGGAATACAGTGAATGTCCAAGGTATTCAAGGCATTTACAATAAAGGGCAAATAAATGCATCAGGTATCCTGCCAATTCTTAATCCTCAGCAATCCCTAGCGAATCCCCTGACAGTATCAATAGCAGATAAACTCAATTTTAAGCTTGCAGGACTATATGAAGGCGGTGTAGGTGGCAATGTCGTAATTCGCGGAACAGCCCTAAAACCTGTAATTGGTGGAGATATTCAGCTGAGTGATGGTCAGGTAATCATTGGAAATAGTACTACTAAGACAAAATCAGCAGCTACAAATCAAACTAGCACTAACGCTATAAATACAGAAGAGTTTAAAGTTAATCTTACACCTACAGCAGAGAATAATGCTGCTAGTAATGTCACACCTACGGCAGAGAGTAATGCTAGCCCAGTGACTAAAGATACTAACGCTAGTGCAGTAACTCCAGCCAAATTGCCTATACAGTTTGCAGATTTAAAATTAAGTTTAGACGACAATATTCGTGTTACCACTCAGTCACCACTCGACTTTATACCAGGAGGAGCCGCATTGAGTCAGCCGTTATTGAGCTTTGACGCTAAAGGTGACTTGACGATTAATGGTACATTAGCCAAGCCCCTTCCTAAAGGAGTGATTCGTCTGACAGGAGGACGAATTAGCTTATTTTCCACTGAGTTTACCTTGGCGCGAGGCTACGAACAAACTGCGCGGTTTACTCCAAGTCAAGGACTTGACCCTACTTTGGATGTCCGACTTACCGCAATTGTACCGGAAACATCAGCAAGGAACAGTCAAACTTTAGAATCACCATTGTCTGCTGAAGTCAGCGATGTTTCTGCTAGTAACTTTGGTACTTTACGTACCGTTACTGTTCAAGCCAGGGTTAACGGCCCGGCTAGTGAATTGGGTGACAATTTAGAGTTGACAAGTGAACCTAGTCGTAGTAAGGGAGAAATAGTTGCTTTACTGGGTGGTTCGATTCTGAATTCTTTCGGTCAAGCAGATGCAGGACAAGGGCTGACTAATTTCGCTAGCTCTACTATTTTAGGTGGTTTGCAAGGAACTATTACTGCGATCGGACAGGCTGTTGGTTTCAGTGAATTTCGGATATTTCCCACCCCTACCACTAGTAATGAAACAAGGACAGCTTCAGTTTTGAATTTATCAGCAGAGGGTGTATTTGACATCAATAAAAATTTCTCTGCCTCTTTATCACGGCCTTTATCTACAGATGAGTCTTTCCGTTATAACGTGCTTTATCGACTCAATGATGAAATTTTGATGCGAGGCTCGACTAATTTAGGAGATGAAAATCAATTCCTAGTTGAGTATGAAACTAGATTTTAGATAAATACAGTTCAACTTTCCTAGTGCCGAAATAAACTGAACGTGCAATCGGAATTCCCAAAGTTGCAGCACAACGAGGCGCGCGAGTAGCAACAGATACTGTTGGCGAATGTAATACATTATTGTCTTATTAAGTATTACGTAAGCTCAAACCTTCAATCTGTAGTTGCGGCTTTGAGTTGTAACACTTTTGTCCGTGCGTTTGTAACACTTTCGCCAACAGTATCAGCCCGTCGTGGACATTGCTATTCAACTATTATTAGGATATTAGGAGAAGATTTTTAGTATTTGTATATGACAAAACGAACTGCGGAATGTGGGGTAAAAGCATTCAACATAAAAAACCCTACGATCGCGTGTGCTTGCGATCGTAGGGTTGAAGCTTATGAGGTGTCGCATTATGAAATCTTTTAGATTGTATGTAAAGATTTGAACCCAATAATCAGCGTGTCATTTTAGATGACCAAGAATAGGCTTTTAATTTATGGCAGTAGGTTAAGTGAAAAAGTTTGTAGTAAGGACTTTAGTCCTAGATTTTTAAGCACTGAAGTGCTTACTACGAACCCAACAAAATTAATGAGATATACCAATATTCTCGGCAAAATTAGAGGTGTAATTACCCCTAGTTTATTACTGATGATTTGGATGTTCATGATTTGTGGTCACAGATGATGCTGCTGTTACCGCACTTTCTTCTTTGGCTTGCATTTCCAGCAATTGGGGAATCGTTACAAATCGATAGCCTTGGGCCTTCAAACCTGCGATCATTTCTGGTAAAGCTTTGACAGATTTAGAACGATTACCGCCTCCATCATGTAACAGTACAATTGCACCTGGTTTTGCCTGTTTTAGCACATTTTTTACTAGCATTGGCACTTGAGGCGAACGACGTTCAGCGTCTCCCGACTGTTCTGACCACATCATGACAGCATACTTCTGGTTTTTGGCGTATTGGGCTAGTCCATTATTCAGAAAGCCGCCAGGGGGACGAAACAGAGTCGTTTTCTCTCCTGTGGTCTTGTAAATGATGTCTGCTGTACGATCAATTTCACTAGATGCAGTGGCTCCATCCATTTGAAAATACCAATGATGCCATGTATGGTTGCCAATTACATGACCATCAGCAGCTACTTGTTTGGCAACTTGGGGAAAATATTTCACCATTTGCCCAACCATGAAGAATGTCGCCTTGATATTATTTTTCTTCAAAATTTCTAAAATCTGCGCCGTATTTTTGGGGCTAGGGCCATCATCAAAAGTCAGGGCGATTACTTTCTCATTTGCTTTTAGTTTCGCTTGATAAATGATTGTTCCCTCAAAAGGCTTTGGGACTTCATTCATCTGGACTGTGGCTGGAGTGATAGACTGAGCTGATGCACCCATTGCCCTATCTGAACTCGTTTTAGCAGTGTCGCTTTTTTGCTTTTGAATTCCCAATAGTTGGTCAAGTCTAGTTATGCCTACAAGCAGACTAATACTTACACTACTTACACCAACAGCCAATATAATACTTACAACCTTTAGTAACAGCGATAATTTCCGATTAAACACATTAAATCTCCTTAAATGTTAGTCATTAGTCATTAGTCATTGGTCATTGGTCATTAGTCAAGAGTTACTCTCCCTCTGCCTACCCTGCTCTCCTACTTCTTATTCCCCAATTCCTTGTTACATCACTCGTACTCGGTTGTAAATTAATATGTAAATTAATATATATATATCTTGCTAAAATAATACAAAGAATAAAATACCTTGAAACATCCCAGCTAAAGCTAAAGAAAATCTCAATTTAATTTGCACTAATTGACCGCCTTCGTACAAAAGTATAACTAGTAATTTGGATACAACAATACGCAGTGGATTTAATCGACCAATAAAGGCAGTATAACCGTAACCAAGAGAAATGCTAGTCCGTAGGTGAAAAAAAGGGGACAAAACTTTCCACACATCAGCTAAGGGACTGGCAAATAAAGAATATCTTATCGCTTTTAGGGCAGGAAAGCAGGGAGTAGGGGGAGGAAAAAGCGTATTGCAGAGAAGGAAGAAGGAAAGAAGAGAAGTTGAAGAATTTATCTCTTCGTCAAAGTTGAATTGATAGACTACTAGAACGCATTACCCGTGCGCTGAAACAAAAAAACCTTTGTCGTTAACAGCAAGGCATTGCATCTCCGGCTCTGATCCTAAATGCTGTTGTAAAATGTGTTACATGAAGCTAAAATTCCAACAATATTTTTGGTGTTGTGTCCTAGTTGTGTTTCTGGCATTAACTGGATGTGGATGGAGTGTGCAGTCAGCACAAGCACTGCTGCGTCAACACCATGATTCTCCTAGTGTTTTGCGCTACCACTCACAAGTATCTATCAAAGATGAAAAAGGATATGCTTGGCAAGTCCTACTGTTCAAACAGAATTACAATAGTCTGGTAAAAGAGTTGCGGTTGCGCTTGGTTGCTTTTCCAGGTGTTGTTGAAATTGCTCACCCCCAACCATTGTTGATTGAGACAGTAACTGGAAGATTGCTAAATGCATCGGATGCATACACTCTAAATGTACCCGTCCCTAATGTAGGCGAATATAATTTAACTGATATTTTACCGAAACTGCCAACAGCTGATGCGCTCAAACTCTATGTGCCACTCTCTAGTGGACAGCAATTGGTTCTCAATATATCTAACACTGTAGTCACTGAGTGGCAATGGCTAGTTACAGAAATTGATTGACTTTATCCACTAATGATAAAGTTTAATTTAAAAGCATTGAACGCACCCCATCTAAATCAGAGATTATAGATGGGGATTCTTTCGCTAAGAAGCTGTAAGACTTCTCAACGTTCCCAGAGTTACTGGCGTTCTCAGTGTGTCGTTAGAACTTTTGCTGTGCGTTCACTCTAGAAAAGGCTTTATCACCTTGAATTATGCAATACCAATATCTAGCACCTATATTGTAGGCTGCGGATAGATCCGCATTATAAAGCTTGCCTGTTGCAAATTTGGCTAGAGAATAATTATTTTTATCGCGCTTAACTTTACCGCTTCCGTCAAAAGCATAAGCACTGGTATATTTAGGATTAATAGCTTGAACTTGTCCCCCTAACTCAGCCCATCTATCTGTGATTATCTCAACGATTTTGGCATGACACCACAGATGAAATTTCTGTTTTAGCAAAGAACCTTTCTTGGCAGCTTTCGCCTTCCAACCAGCCAAGCTCTCAATCACAACTACTTTGACATTATAAGTTTTTGCAAACTCAACAATACTTCTAGCAACGTGACGCGAAATTTCTAAATTAATGTGTGAGGACTTGCGATAAAGTCCCTTACAGAAACCTTTTTCTCGTTTAGAATTAGTAATATTTTGAGTCTGCTTAGACTTTTTGGCAATCATCATTCGGCGTTGATTACGACGGTCTATGTCACGAGCCAGATTAATGAATTTCCGCGCCTTTACAGTACCGTCCTTTCCTACTACCGCACAAGTTGCTGCGTTATTAATGCCCAAATCAACACTAACTACATAATCAGAATCCTCCCGATTAATTTTGTCAATTTTTACTGGCATTGATAACTGACATTTGTTTTTGTTTACCACTAATGCAGGTGAACAAATTTCATTGCCATCTGTTAAATGCCGATTAAGCCCATGACGCTTTACCTCAATTCCACCAAGCCATACCCAATCAGTTCCGCTCCAAACCTTAATATCGACTGTCTGGTAATTTAAGTTGTAGCGAATCTGTTGACCTTTGTATAAGGCTGGGTAGGTATTACACATTGCCGTCAGTCTTGGCGGTTTCGCATTCCTTCTAGCCCTGATACCACTCTGCCACTCTCTATAACGAGTTTGGAAGCTTGAGACAATCCCAATAGCATCTGCAATTGCAGCCCGTCTTAAATAACTGGGGAACTTGCGGTGAGATGGATGACGCTTAATAATTGATTGAAAATATCTATGCTTCGGATCAGGGTTATCTGCTGTTTTATGAATCATTCTCTCAACAGCATTTACCCTATCTTTTGCAGTCATATCGGACAGGTTAAGCCATTGAGCATTTACTATTATCACCAATGGTAAAAGGTATTTACGATACTCCTCAATCGTTAAAAGCATTTGCTCTTTCTCAGATTTTAGAGTTACTAAATCCCAAACATCAGTTCTGATTAGTTCTGGCGGTTTTTTAGATTCATGCCGCTTAGTTTTTTTCTTACTCATGACTTTAGCCTCGACCTTGACTTAGGTCATAGTATCAGATACTATCTATAGTTGTCAACTTAGTTATTTGCTTAGTTAATGGAAAAGAAGCAGGCATTAAAAACCCGCAGTAACAGTGCATTCAGACTTATTTATCATTTGGTTCTAGTAACTAAATTTCGGAGAACGTCTCTAACTGCTGAGATGCTAGATAGAATAAATATCATTATCAAAGAGCTTTTAACCAAGTGGGAGTGTGAGTTAATCGAATTTGGTGGAGAGGGTGATCATATTCACGCACTGCTCGAAACTCACCCATCAGTTGACCTATCAAAATTAGTGAACAATATTAAAACAGTTACATCGCGTCGATTACGCTCTGAGTATAGTGATCATTTATCTAAGTTTTACTGGGGAACTAAACCACAGTTTTGGTCTAGTTCTTATGCGATTATTAGCGTTGGCGCACAAGCACCACTGTCCCGGTTAATTGAGTATGTACAGAATCAAGAAAAGCCGGAATAGTTGTTGCTGCGCGTTTTATACTGGTAACGCTTGCACCCCACCTAAAATGTAGATATTTCTATAGTATTTTTAGGTGGGGACTGCGCTCAACATCTTTGTTCAAGTCAGAAATCCTAGTCTTCATACGCTGATAGCTTCCCACATCACACGTAACACTTGTAATATTATTCTTGAGACTCCTCAGAAGTAGGTTCTGATTCGGTTTCAAGTTCTTCTGTTTGGACTTTGATTGGAGGTTTAACAGGTTTTGGCCCGCGTGCTAGGGCAGGATTTCCCTGCTGCCTGTTTTCTTCTCCATAAGATGCTTTTTTCCCCTTGTCAGATGAACGGTTACGGCTCGGTTTTGAGCTTTTGGGGTTGGATTCAATAGGAGGTATAGAATCCGTGTTTTCGGAATTGTTGTCAGTGCTTGCTTGAGCCTGACGTTCCGATTTCTTAATTGGGCGTTCTACCATTGTTGATTTTTGTAAATTTATCTGTATATTACATCGGTTTGGTGACTATAAAACGTACTTTTTTAGGCAAAACCTACGTAGTATTGGGTGCGTTGTAAATAATGTAACGCACCCTAAAACTAATCAACAAAATTAGGTCGTGCCTTTCCTGTTGATTTCAACTTTTGCTCTAAAGCTGCCCAATTTTCTTGCTCAATTAAATTAGTTAACTCATCGAGATTGTGACGATACTGTTGCAGCGATCGCAGCAATGCCTGACGATTATACCGGGCCATCATCACACCCAACTCTGGATTCCCACCACCCACACGGCTGGTATCCCGAAAACCAGAACTAGCTAACTTTTGGGCTAATTCCAAAACATCAGGGTCAGTTTCACTCAAACAAGCAGCAATCAAAGAGGAACTGACCATTACAGGTAAATGAGAAATCCAACTAACAGCGCGGTCATGTTGCTCAGGCTGACAATAGTAGATTTTAGACCCAAGCGATCGCACAATTTCCTCTACAACTGTAATCGCACTAGTTTTAGTTGTAGTTATCGGTGTTAGTACATAAGGTTTATCAACAAATAAATCTCGTTGTGCAGCTTCTATACCACTATCTGTCCTTCCCGCCATTGGATGACCGCCGATAAAATTATCCCAAAGGGGAGAAATCGCCTTGACTATCTGTGCTTTCGCTGAACCCACATCAGTTACAACGCAAGAAGCAGACAAATGAGCGATCATTTCCTTAAATTGGGGCACAATAAGCCCTAGAGGTGTACAAATAAATACAACCTCTGCGGCTGCCAATAGGCTCAGATCAACAGATGCTTGATCAACACTGCCAAGAGCAACTGCCTTTTGACAAGTGGATTCACGGCGACTGACTCCTAAGATATGATGTCCTTGCGATCGCAAATCAAAACCCAAAGATCCGCCGATCAGTCCCAGTCCTAAAATCCCAATATTCATTTTTGATTTTGACATTCCGTTTTTTATGATACCAACTATTAAAGTTGGCATCCAAGGGGTAGCATCAATGACTGTAGAGGAATTACTGGAACAATACGCGGCAGGAGTCTTAAACTTTAATGGTGTTGACCTCGCGGAAGCTAACCTGAGTGGGGCAAAACTCAGTGGCGTAAATCTTAGCGATGCTAATTTGAGTATAGTCAACCTGAGCGGCGCGAATCTGAGTGAAGCTAACTTGAGTAATACTAAGCTGAATGTAGCAAGACTCAGTGGCGCAAATTTATGTAGCGCCATCTTGAATAACGCCAGTCTCAACGTCACTAATTTGATTCGAGCGGATCTGGCCCGCGCTCAACTTAAAGGAACCTCATTGATCCGCGCCGAGTTAATTCGTGCTGATCTTAGCCGCGCCGATCTGTTGGAGGCTAATCTCACTAGTGCCGATCTGCGAGAGGCGACACTCCGCCTAGCTAATCTCCGTTACGCTAACTTGAGTGAAGCCATATTGAAAGGCGCTTCCATGACGGGAGCCAACTTGGAGATGGCTAACTTAAATGCCAGTGACCTCAGTCGTTGTGACATTAGCGGCGCAAATTTGCGAGATGCTGAACTCAGACAAGCAAATCTTAGACATGCTAACTTGAGCGGATCAGATTTGAGCGGGGCGAACCTCCGGTGGGCAGATTTAAGCGGTGCAAATCTCCGGTGGGCAGATTTGAGCGGTGCAAAATTAAGCGGGGCTACTTTAATTGGCGCAGATTTAAGCAATGCCAATTTAACAAATACAATTTTCATCCACGCCGATTTAACTCAGGCAAAATTAATCAGGGCGGAATGGATTGGTGCTGACTTAACAGGATCAACTTTAACTGGGGCAAAGCTTTATGCCACCTCTAGGTTTGGTTTAAAAACCGAAGGCATGATTTGTGAATGGGTTGATCTTAGCCCGGTAGGCGATCGCTCTATTATCCAAAACTTCCATTCCCAAGAGTCACGAGAATTTTTTAACGAGACACCGCCAACAATCCGAATTATTGTTGATGCAGCCATAGAACACGAAGCCAATTTTGCTCTTGCTGGCGCTTATTATCAAATTGCTCAGGAATACCGGGCGCTGAAACAACCCCCAAGCATGGAAAGTGGGCCCCGTCGAACTGTTTTTACATTTCATGTAGATAGCGACGAAGCATTATTTCCGACTGCTTACATTGCGATTCTTCCCTTTCTAGATGCGGTATCTACCCAAAAGAATATTTCCAGGATGGTAGAAATGATTAACAATGAAATTATTGCGAACCAAAATTTAAAATCGCTAAAATCACCCCATATCGTTAAAGAATTAAATATTCTTCTAGAGCAAGCGATGAGTCAGGCTACAACAATTAAACAGATGAAAAAAAATCTCGAAGTAGCTGCAAAGTTAAATTTTTGTAAAGCACCAACCCAAACAATTTTAACAAATTCCAGCGCCCAGACTTTGATTGCTCATGACAATCCCCAGTTTGGCAAAAGATTTATTAATCGCTCTGCTCTGAATGCTTCAGCTTATGATTATATATCCAGTGAAGCAACAAAATATATATTGCCTTCGTTAAATATGGTTATAGATTTTGTCAAAGGATTTCACTATATTGGTCATTAGTCATTAGTCATTGGTCATTAGGAATGGGGTATCAATACTTCTTGGTTAGCGCAATTAGTAGTTGCAGATCCCCCCAATCCCCTTTTTAAGGGGGTCGCCGTAGGCGGGGGGATCTGAATCTAGGACGACTCAACCCTTACCCGATAAATATTGCATTGGGTATTATAGCAGTCCTAAATCATTCGTGAAAAAACGAAGTGCATTTCTAAATCCTTATTTCCTGTTCCCTACCTCAACGATTAATTTTCACAACTCGTTTAGGATTGCTATAGTTATTAAACTATTGACCAATGACCAATGACAAATGACAAAAAGCAAATTTATGGAGGAAAAAATGCGCGATACCTTTAATAGAATGATCGGTCGAACTCGCTATGTAGTCTTGCGCCTATTTCTGCACTTAGGGGGAGGCGAGGTAGCACCAATTTTGGGAGTATTAAATAGTGCTGGACGAGATGCGATCGATGCCGATGGCGATTTAGAAGTTTTGGGAGAAGGATTGGTAGAAATTAGCCAAACCCTACTGCAATACGATGAATATTGGCTGTCTGCTGCTAACGAAGGTGACGTATTTTTTGATGAAGGCGAGGCAGGAGATTACGTGAATGAATTATTTACTGACTCTGCCCAAAGATATCTCAGTGAACCAAGTTACAATTCTGATAGATCGAATGAACCTTTATCTATACCTGTAACCCAGAATGTCATTGTGATGATTACAGCAGCTTATGAAGGAGAAGTACCAGAGTTGGAAACTGATCTCTCTAACGTTCAAGCACTCAAGGAAGGCTTGAAAGCATTGATAAATTTGCATTATAAACATAAATTCAAAGCAATCCAAGTACATTTCTCGCCAGCACAGTTAGGCGATGAACTCACTAGCGACCAACTGTTGCAATATTACCCAGAATTGATTCCTTTATAATGTGTTGTTGGGTAGTCCGTACTTACTACTCGCATCGATAAATTGTTAAGCTCAGAGATAGGACAATAATCCAATGATCATGACCATAGTACGTAAATTTACAGCCGTTTTTTTAGCTCTGAGTTTGTGTATGACAACTGTTGCTTGTGGTGGGGGAAACGAAGCTACTCCTCCAGCTAAGAACGTTAGTCAAACCTCTAGTAACACGAAGCTAAGTGACGGAGAGTATCAAATACAACAAGCTACTTATGATGATGCAACTGGTGAATACAGCTTGTTTTTACTTAACAATAATCCCCCAACCTTTGCAACCGAAAATTTGCAAATGGCACGGTTAACTGATGATGAAATCAAGCAAGGTAAAAAGACCTATCTAAAGGTAGATAAAGGGCAACCGATTTTATATTTGACGGAAGACTTTAAAATCGAGTATGTCCACAACGTTACCGAGAATAAAACCAATCCTCAAACCGGACAACAAGAGACGGTTGTAGTCCGTCAAGAAAATAGTTTTTGGGCACCATTTGCTGGCTCTGTAGCTGGTAGCTTGGCTGGTCAGGCAATTGGTAGTATGTTGTTTAGACCTCAGTATTATGTACCCCCTGTCTATCAATCAGGCCGAGGATTAACTGGTTTTGGTGGATATGGCGGAAGCTATGGCCAAGCAGTTGAAAGCTACCAAACTCGCTATAATACACCACCCGCAGCCGTGAGAAATCGCACTGCATTCCGTAATACAGGGACAATTAGAAGATCGTATCCGGGAAATTCAACTATACGCAACACACCGCGTAGCACTACAGGTAATAACCGTCCTTCTGGTTCTGGTTTCGGTGGTAGCACTTTACGACCTTCTGGCAGAGCCACTTCACCCAGAGGCAATTCTGGTAGTAGTTTTGGCAGTGGGCGTAGTTCAGCACCCCGCCGAACAACTGGTTTCGGCAGCAGACGCCGTTAAAAAATTCCAAATTCAATAAATAGACTGCCTAAGAAGTGAAGGTAGTCTGCTGGATAAAGAAGTCGGAAGGTTGGCTTGTGAGCCTCCGGCTTCTCTTTATATATAGAGTCCGCTTTGATTTTTAAAATTATTTGCGTGGTGCGCGTTCGCAAAGCGTCTCGCAGAGAAGTACGATAGACAGGGATTAAAGAAGCCTTTTCGGAGTATACTGATTAAAAAAAATCAAACACGACTCCTATATACGCAAGTTTTGACGATTAATTATAAATTATTCAGTCAAATAATATGAAATACTAAATACAAATATTGCTAAGAGAAAAGAAACCATTTTATTAAAGTCTATTTGCTTTTTTTGAAGCATTTCTAAACAAGACATCGGAATCATTAGAGGCCAGAAGATAGTTGTTACCAAAAACATCACACCTGATAAAAATTTATCTTCTGGAGTAGTAGTAGGATGACGTAGGGAAAAGATTAACCAATTGCTTAGAAAATAGCATGTCATGAACAGGTAAACAATACTTAAAGTCAGTTGTATCTGATTCATTGTGAGTACTTCTGAAGTTATATGAGCTTTACTATAGCCCAATCTAGATAACACAGATACTCGTAGGTACACGGTAATGGCGTGTCCCTAGCCAGTACCGATTCAAATGAGAATCCCTATAAATTTTCTCTTCCCCTTGCCTCCCCTGCTCTCCTTTCTTACTTAACCGCCGACATGAACGCCAGGACGTTTATGGGGATCTTTTTCAGCTCGACGGAGTACTTCACGGGTGACTACAGCAATATCACCTTCCCCAAACAAGATAAAACGCAGTAAATATTGTATGGGGTTGCCCTCAACCCAGCCGAAGTAAGCATGGGGAATTTTACCTGTTTGATCACGAATATAGAGCAGTAAAGCCGCGATCGCATTAGGTACTGCTGCACTCTCAGCCCGGAGGATGCGGTAATCACCAACTTGCACTCCTCTTACTTTGATCACATCCGCAAATTCTGAAGCATCTGAAACCTGAATTTCTAAAAAGAGAATTGGATCGTTGGGTGGAATATGGTTATCCTCGCGCACTTCTTTCTCTTTCATAAAATACTCTAGGGCATCACCCGTATTGAACCTATTAGCAATTAAGCGTATTGCTCTCTGGCTCTCTTCGGCAATGAATTGACCAGCTAGTTCGTCAACTTCGATTCGCTCTGCTCGTAGTTCTGTTGAGCGCCAAACACGAGAAACCAGCGAGGTAAAAATGATCGCACCGATGAAAAAACCAGCAATCCTAATGCCTTCTGGTCTTTCGATGATATTAACAACAGTGGTGTATAAAAATAACAGTGTGATAATTGCAAATACCAGTCTTGCCCGCTTCTGTCTGTGACGGTGGGCTGATAAGGTTACGGCAAAGGCGGCTGAGGTAATTAACACAAGCACACCAGTTGCATAAGCCCCACCTTGGGCTTCCACATTTGCTCTAAAGATAATTGTGACAACAAAAGCGATCGCTGTGTAGACTAACACCAAAGGTCGCGTTACTCGTGCCCAATTGGGTGCCATGCCATAGCGTGGTAGGTAGCGAGGTACAATATTCAGCAATCCTGCCATTGCAGATGCACCTGCAAACCACAAAATCGAAATAGTACTTAAATCGTAAATTGTGCCAAAGCCATCGCCTAAATGTAGATGTGCTAGGTATGCTAGGGCCCGTCCATTAGCTTTGCCCCCAGATGCAAATTCTGCGGTTGGAATCAGTAAAGTGGTTATAAAGCTGGTGGTAAGCAAAAAGAAGCTCATAATCAGAGCAGCACTGGTGAGCAACTTGCGTGTATTCCGAATCCGACCTTTGGAATGGTGCGGAGTGTTCTTGTTGCTACCTTTTACCAGGGGCATAACGGTTACGCCAGTCTCAAAGCCTGATAATCCCAGTGCTAGCTTGGGGAATATGAGGAGAGCTATGCCGACTAGTATTAAAGGGTTGGAATGACGGGCAAAAAGTGCAGTCTGCCAGTTAACGATCGCATTTGGGTGAGTTAAAATTTGATACACACCGAAGCTAACGATAATGAAGTTTAACAGCAGATAAACTCCCACTAAAAAGACTGCAATACCTATCGCTTCTCGGAAACCTCTCAAGAAAACTGCGCCTAGTAATGCAACTAATATCAGGGTAATTGCGATCGTCTGATCGTGAAGCCAATGTGGCGTAAGCGGATTTTCGATGATATGGGCTGTGGCATCAGCAGCTGACAAGGTAATGGTAATAATAAAGTCAGTTGCTACAAAGCCCAGTAAGCATAGCACAAGTAATTTGCCTTGCCACCAAGGGAGCAAACGCTCTAACATTGCGATCGACCCTTCACCATGAGGGCTTTCGGCAGCAATGCGCCGATAGATTGGCAATGCTCCAAAGAGCGTCAGCAAAACTAGAATTAGGGTAGCTACAGGAGAAAGAGCGCCAGCAGCCAGTGCTGCAATCCCAGGTTGGTAGCCAAGGGTCGAGAAATAATCTACACCAGTTAAGCACATCACCTGCCACCAAGGATGCTGGCGATGTGGTTCTTCCTTGCGGTAAGGCCCTTCTTTCTCTGATCGATGTTCTTCAAGCAACCACTGGATTAACTGGCTACCGAGTCGGTTTGTTGAAACAATTGATTTAGCCATCAAATACGGTTGTGTTGCAATCGGCTTTGTGATTTTTAAGCCTTTGTGGTTTATTAAAATTTTCAACTACAAAGGTATAGCACTATTATTGTATGTTAAGCATCCTGTCCGATTTACAAAATCTATCGTAGCTGTTCGTTGCTGTCTGGCGTATCAAGTTAAATTGCAGATTTGAGTATATAAATGATCAATACTGTAGCCGTATATTTTCGGCTTAACCCTTTCGCACCCTTTGCACCTTCAAGCTGCATCAGTTCTAAAAAAAGGGCGTTGCTAAATAAGGCAGCTACGTAATTAGTAAATTTGTCCTAAGAGGTTGTTTTAAAAGAATGTTTAAAAAGTCTTTTTGGTAACATCTAAGCCTGGTAAGCCTGGTAAACCTGACCCACCGAATGAGTTTTCTCTATAAGAGAATGGGGGTTTTAAAGCCTCTCCATTTCGGGGAGAGTGCTTTCTAGTATACTTTGCGACTTTAACTGTGATTTTAGGTACATATTTATCCCTGCAAGCGCATTTTTTCAAACTACTCGTTTAGCTTCCTAATATATATGACTCATTATAATTTTCTCAAAAAATTATAGGACTACTATTTGATTTTTGAACAAAATTAGGTATTGTAGGGTGTGTTAGAACGGAGTTCGTAACGCACCATTATCAAGGGTTTGGTGCGTTAAGCTATCGCTAACACACCCTACGTATCTTTTCACAAATCAAATCGGATTCCTATATAACTTTTGGTATTAGATGAATTATCTTTTTCAAAATAATAATCATCTATAAATATCAGCCCGATGTGGCACTGATGGATTTGCGAATGCCTATGATGGAAGGTGTAGATGCGATCGCCAGTCAAATCTCAATCGAACTGAGAAATCACAACTTCTTGTTCAGGAAAACGAGCAATTATTGTCAGACTTCCACCAAGAGATTTAATGTATCGAGAGAGCGTAGATATTTGAATATCATCCTGATGCTCAATTTTTGAAAGCGCCGATTGTACCACTCCCATATTCTTCGCAACATCGCTTTGAGTATGTCCAAGGGATTCTCGAAGCTCGGAAAGTGTCAACTTGAGTAATGCAAGGTTTGCTTGCATTTCACTTTCTGAAAGTTGTTCAGGAGTCATTTTTTTGCGAAGTTCTTTAAATGGCTTCGTTTTCATAGGAATCCTTCTGTTTTTAACTCCTCTAAATGTTCGTCATACAATGTATCTGCTTTTGGCACATTCTCCTCATACCAGCGATCGTCCCCTCCCTTGTTTCCTCCAAGAAGAAGAATGGCGACTCTCCTGGGATCAAATGCATAAAGGATTCGATAAGGTTCTCCTCTGTGCTGTACCCTCAACTCTCTCATGTGGGAATGACGTGAGCCGTTTATTTTTGAACTGTA
The DNA here is from genome assembly GCF_003113895.1 of Nostoc commune NIES-4072. Taxonomy (NCBI): domain Bacteria; kingdom Bacillati; phylum Cyanobacteriota; class Cyanophyceae; order Nostocales; family Nostocaceae; genus Nostoc; species Nostoc commune. The sequence goes on from NZ_BDUD01000001.1 coordinate 4,898,987, forward strand.
GGGAAAAGGAAGTTCTGGCCCCCGCGCCTCAAGTAGTCTTACTGCTGCATCAATAGCAACTTGGGTGCTGTCGTCTAACTCAACCCACCACATTTCAAACTCGTTTGTAAACTCTACCTCCCACGACATTGTTTCCTGACATATATTGTAGAGATAATATCACCTTTAACTCATATTATGACTATATCTGTCTAGGGACAATTAAAGAAAAATATTCTTAAACTTGGCGATCGCACTTTTGGTAATAGATTTAAAACAAGCGATATCTACGACGGGCTACGCCTACGTTTCTCACTCTTCTTCTGCACTGAATACTTAACGAGGCAGAATGCCATCTAAGCGAAGTTGAAGACGCGGCAAAAGTGGCGAATTAATTAATTCATTGAGTCGGTACTGTTGTTGAGTATAAGTGTCTTCAACTAATTGACAAATAGTGAATGTAGGTTGTTTAGGTTTACCAATAAATGCTACACCGCCCAATCCCCGATAATCTACAATCCAATATTCAGGAATGCCTAAAAGTGCATATTCTTCAACTTTCCGTGCATAGTCGGTTTCCCAGTTGGTACTAACGACTTCCACCACCAATTTAATCGAGCGTCCAAGAGTAATTACGGGTTCTTGCTCCCAAAGTGGTTCACGGTCAAGAACGGTTTCATCAAGAACTACAACATCAGGACGACGAGCTGTAGCTGTATCAGCAAAAGGATAAATTAAACAAGTGCGAGGAATAAACCAGGGAAGTTGTTCTGCAACAAGGTAGATCCCAACTTGGGTTGCAAGTTTGCCACTTACCGTTTCGTGTGGCCCAGTGGGTTCCATATCAATTAGTTCTCCGTCTGCTAATTCATAGCGGGGATTGTCTCGATATTGGGAAAGAAAATTTTCAAAAGTGAGGCTTTTTGGGCAGATATATGTCATGAAAGTCAATCTCCTAAAGGCAAGTTGTTTTGATTATAAGTTAACCGCGATCGCTCTTAGCGTCTCCCTTTAAGAGAAAACTCCGACCCCATCACCGCTTTATTTCTATGCATTTGTAATGATAAGAATTGCAAAAGTTTTTTGTGTAAATGATCTAGTACAGCAGGGCGTAAATCAAGCTACTATTTTAAACAAGCAAAAGCCTTGATATACAGAACTTTTGAACGCCAGTTGCTTCAAGAACGGCTCGCCGCCCAACGCACTGGCTCCTTTTGACTTCCGCCTTGCGGTACTAGTCGCTACAGTAAACCTTTAAAATCTTTAGCAGATGATTAAGTAGATTTGTATGAGTGAAACTACAGAAACGATTTTCAGCAAAATCATTCGTCGGGAAATCCCCGTTGATATTGTTTATGAGGATAATTTAGCCTTAGCATTCAAAGACATCCATCCCCAAGCGCCAGTTCACATCCTTGTTATTCCCAAAAAACCAATTCCCACACTAGCTGATGCTGAATCTCATGATCATGCTTTGTTGGGGCATCTTTTGTTAACCGCCAAACGTGTTGCAGAAGAAGCTGGACTGGAAAACGGTTATCGAGTTGTTATCAACACTGGTGATGATGGTGGTCAGACAGTCTACCACTTACATCTGCATATTTTAGGAGGACGGCAGTTGAACTGGCCTCCTGGTTGATAAAGCTGGATGAATTGCGTCTAGAGACGCAATTCATCACTAAATCAAAAACGCTTCCTTCCAAAATTCTGTAAGAATGTCATCATAGTTAAGGTAATTACACACTGGAGACAAGACAACGGTTTACGCACGCCCTTTAGCACGGTTAATTGAGCAATTGCAACGCCTACCGGGAGTTGGCCCCAAATCTGCCCAACGACTGGCTTTGCATATTTTGAAGCGACCAGAAGCAGAAGTAGAAGCTTTAGCACATGCGCTGATTGAGGCAAAAAAGCAGATAGGCTTGTGTTCTGTTTGTTTTCACTTATCTGCTGAACCTGTTTGTGAAATCTGCCGCAATGCCAATCGTGACAACAAAACTATTTGTGTCGTGTCAGATCCCCGCGATGTGATTGCGCTGGAAAAAACCCGCGAGTACAAAGGCAAATATCACGTTTTAGGTGGGGTAATTTCGCCAATTGATGGAATTGGCCCAGAACAGTTGACTATACTGGCTTTGCAGCGCCGGGTGAGTCAGCAAAAACCTCAAGAAGTAATTCTGGCAATTAGTCCCAGTGTAGAAGGAGAGACAACAACCCTGTATATCGGTCAGCTATTGAAACCATTTACCAAGGTGACGCGGATTGCCTTTGGTTTGCCTGTAGGTGGTGATTTGGAGTACGCCGACGAGGTGACTCTGGCAAGGGCATTGGAAGGACGCAGGGAGTTAGATTAGGCTTAATTAAAGATTAATTCGGCTTACCTGTAATCGTGAATGCTGCCCAGTAGTAAGCATGATTATAAAGATTTTTATCTGATGCCATTTTACTATTTCTATATAGTTGTGTCGCTAAATAAGTTTGAATTCGTACTTCTTCAGGATGCAGATTATTCAAGACATCTTCATACCATTTTGTTAGTTCTCCAGCAGTTAATTCTTTCAGCCATCGGGTTGCTTCAGCTAAAGCTGTAACTGCTGATTTATTGGGCTGTAATCGTCGGTAAAACTCTATCATCACCAAGGCACTAGCTGAAGACTCTACACTCCAGAGAGTACTTACTACATGAGGAACGCCTTGACTCACAAAACCAGTCACTAAACTTACATATTCGCTGCTGATAGTGTGGTTGCTAGTAGTTAAGTTTTCACAAGCAGAGAGGGTAATCAGGTTGTAACTTGCTAGATTTTGTTGACAGATTTCATCTAAAGTAAGTTTGTCTTCACCTGCTAATGCTAATTCTGATTTTTTGGATTCAGTCAAATTATTAATAACATTACCTGTAAAATGAAAAATGTTGTAATTATCAAATAAGGCGTTTTCAACAATATCTTTCGTGGCTTCTACACCTTGAATTCGTTGGATATTATTGAACATCTGGCTAACAACTTCTGACTCAAGTTTTGCAAATTTCAGTGGGGGATAAGCTGTATTTTCTGGATGTTCAACACTGAGCAATAATTGATTTTGCCACTGCCAGATATCTTCATTTCTTATTGATAAACCTATTTGGGCACTAGGTAGATAGGTAACGCTGAAATTTGACTCTACATTCGGCAATTCTTCCGGCGATGGGGAAGGAAGATGGAAAAGGGTATGAATTGGCAATCTGTACAAGTCACGGTGAGGAATTAAAACCAGTTGGGTGATACCTTCAAGTTCCTGTGCAATTGTGGAAATATTCAGAATTTCATACAATTGTGACAGCTTCTGTTCCATATCAACTCGCCAAGAATGCTGGCTTTTACTTTCTTTGTCTTGGGCTGTGGTGCGATATTCTTGGTATTGTTGATGCCAATCTTCTAGCCAAGTTTCAAATTCAATTAGGCGTTGTACTGCTTCGGGTAGAGGTAATTCATTGAGACGAATAGCGTCTTCTCCTAAAGGTATTGCCCCAGTATCTTGCATGGGTGTAAATAGCAGGATCGGTGATGGCGCTTGGTCTTTGAGAATAAATGTGTGTAAGGCAACTGGACTAATATGCCAGTAAATAATTGCTGTTGTAGGATTGAATAGTTGTTGAATTGCGCCATAATAAGGCGAGTAAATATTGTCATTCCAGCCATAAAGTAGCCAGTTTAAACAAGCATTTTTGCCTTGTTCGGCAATTTCCCAGGCTTCAACTAAATCACCGGACTCTACGGCTAAATCAACTGCTAATTGATCAAAGCCTACAAATTTCAGGGCTAACTGTTTTTTACTTTCGTCTGAGCGAGTTTCTTCACTCAGTAATTGTCGCAATAAATCTGTACCGCGTTGCAGCAATTCTTGAACTTGTGTTGTTTGTCCTAAACCCATCAGGACTTTGCTTAGAGATTGTAAAACCTCTAGGTGCAATAGGGGAAAATATTCTAGTGTGAGGGTTAGCAGCGCTTGATGGTACTCAGATGCGGCTTTGCGCCAATAATCGCGAGGATTAGTATTTTTTTTGCCTTGTTCGTAGTAAGTATTAGCGATCGCAAAATGCAATCTACCCCAACCTTCTGGATGGGTGTCTGTCCGCAGATGCTTTAACCCTTCCTCGTAGCTGGCTAATTTCCCTTCGTAGCCGCCCTGTTGTAAGGCGGGATTTGTCGCTGTTATACTACTCGAAATCTGCAATGCCTCAGCATTGACTAAATGACCGATCGCAGTTCCCCGACCAATCCAAGCTTCCCAATAATCTTGTTTAATTTGCAAAGCGTTGTCATAACAAGCGATCGCTTCGGCATATTGTTCTAAATAAAACAATGCTACTGCCTGATTATACCAAGCTAAGTGGAAGTCGGGTTTAATGGCGATCGTTTGTTGATAGGAGGCGATCGCTTCTTGTCTACGTCCTAAGTTGTCTAAGGCTATGCCCCGGTTGTACCAAGCTAAGTAGAAGTCGGATTGAACTGATAGTGCTTTATCCCAGGAAGCGATCGCTTCTGACCATCTTCCTAAATTAAACAGCACTACACCCCGGTCTATCCAAACTTCGTGATAGTCTGGGTTAATTTCTAGCGCCTTGTCGTAAGATATAATCGCTTCTGCAAATTGTTCGCTGACAGCTAATGCTATACCTCGGTGATACCAGTTTTCTTGGTCTTCTGGTTCCAAATGTAGGGCTTGGTCATAACTAGAAATAGCTTCGGGTAGCCAACCTAATTTCAACAGTGCCAAACCCTTGCTAGACCACGCTTCTTGGTAATCTGGCTTGATTTCTATGGCTTTGTCAAAAGAAGCGATCGCTTCTTCAAAATATCCTAATTCTCCGAGAGTTCCACCGCGATTGTACCAAGCTTTGTAGAAGTCGGGTTTCAGTTGTGTGGCGGTTTCGTAAGATGTGATCGCTTCATCAAAACGTTCTAAATGGAACAGCGTCAAGCCTCGGTTAAACCAATATTCTGAGAATTCTGGTTGAAGTGCGATGGCTTTGTCATAAGATGCGATCGCGCCTAACAAATCACCTGTTTTCGCTTGGCTTAGACCTTGATAAAACCACCCTTGAGCCTGGGTAACAGGATCGTCGCCATGTCGCTCAACTATACCAGGGGAATTGCTGCTTTGAACTGCCAAATTAGAAGCAAGTTGCTGGACTAAATTGGTACTTTGATCCAATCTCACCCACAACTCATCTAATGTATTAGCCACATTTGGCTCTAAATTGGTCAAAGTGTTATCCCAGGTTTCCACTGAGGGAGAAGTTGTTAATTCACTTCTTTGTCTCGTAGAAAGGAGATTTGCTCCTGTTGTACGTTGAACAACTTCATCATCATCAAACCTCAGTTGGGCTAATGAGGTGATTGAATCTTCTGCTGCGGGGAGAGGGAAATTTTCGGGTATTGTGGTTTGGGCATCTTCCCTTTCATACTTCAATACCAGTTCCTCTAAATTCTGGGTGAATGTTTCCTCAAAAGAGGCATTTTTAGGCGCTGACGTTATTGGCTCATCATATTCCCATAATTGCTCACCTAAGCTGCGGATTAACTCTTGCCCAGGCGAAGTTGGGATAATTTCTTCATTGGTTGTAGTTTCTATTACATCTGGTTCATCATACTCCCATAACTGCTCGCCTAAATTGCGGATCAGTTCAAGACCTGGAGTAGTTTCTATTACATCTGGTTCATCATACTCCCATAACTGTTCGCCTAAATTGCGGATCAGTTCTTCTCCAGGAGTGATTTTTAAATCCTCTTCTGGATAATTCTCCTCATACTCTATCTGTGTGGGTGAGTTTTGCATCAGGCGGATGCCAATGTCATAAGCAACATCTCCAATTCTGCCAACACCAAGTTCCCCCAATTGCACCATCTTTGTTGCTAAAAGCGGATTTGGTGTCGGTGAAGCTAGCAAGCTTTCGCCAAACATTACCAACCAGTCTATCCAGCGTTCAGCCGGAATGCGATTTTCTAGACGTTGCAGATACCTCAATGCCCACTGTCGTCCTCGTGCTTGATGCACGCCTTCTAACAATTGGATAAACAATTGTTCCAGATCCGCATTGGTTAGTTCTGGTAGCATCTCCACCAGATTGTGTCCTCTCGTACCCTTGAGAGAACTAGCCTGCTTACTTGCAATGAGGCGCTTTAAAAACCTTCTAAGCGACTGCGATATCCGCCTGAGCATCTGCCACACTATTGGATTTTGTTTTTCTAGATTGTAGCCATCGTTGTGTTAAAAAAATCATCAATTACGTAAAAATCCATTAGATCGGGACAGGGCTTCCGTCGCAGGTTAGCAAAAAATATACAAAACTTCAAGAGTAGAGTATTACAACGTTACAATTCCCCGATTCGACTCTTGATGCCAAGTGGTTAATTTTCTGTTTGCTCTGTAGTCGATTGACCAGCAGGATATAATTGACTAATCAATGCTTGGACAAGCAATTCTGGATCGTCTGTCTCAACGCCAAGCTGTTGAGCAATCTGCTGGCGTAAGTTTTCATCTTGTTGCAACATCACAAACAACTCTTCTAGGGTGACAGTTTGGTATTCTCCCTCTGGGGGGTTGTCTGGGGTATCTACTGACTCTGATATAGGGGCAGTTGGCTCAGATGGTATTGTGCTAAAAGCATCTGGCCCTTCATATTCCCAAATTGGTTCGCCTTGATTGCGTGTCAACAACTGCATCCCGATACTATAGGCAACATCTCCGATTTCTCCGATGTTCAACTCACCCAATTGCACTAACCGTGCAGCTATTTCATTATTGGGTGTAGGTGATGCTAGCAATCTGTCGCTAAAACGCCTTAACCACTCAACCCAGTCTTCAGTTGAGATGCGATGTTCAATATTATGCAGCCACTTTTGTGCCCACGCTTCCCCTCGTGCTTGATGTACTCCTTGCAACAGTTCGTTGAAAAGAAATTCCAGATCGGTATCAGTTAAGGGTGGCGCTGGTTCTTTTGGCACATTTCCTCTAGATTTTGAGGCAGTCTGTTTTCCACCGAACAAGCTCTGAAAAAGCTTTTTAAGCCATTGAAATAGCCGCTTGAGCATCTGCTGCACCATTGAGTTTTGCTTATCCTAAGATTGTAGCGATCGCACTGGACTATGGCGCTAGTTCAGTCATTAAAATTCTTTGGTCATTAGTCATTAGTCATTTGTCATTAGTTATTCTCCCCCTGCTTCCCCCACTCCCCACTCCCTACTCCCCACTCCCCCCAGATAGAACAAATGTACTAAATGATATGCTATAATTCCAATACTTTGATATTGAAATCATAGTAGAAGATAAGCTTTGGTTACTTGCTTTCCTGAGTGCCAAAATTAACGGCATTAGTTGAGGGCGGTAGCTCTGGCAATATGTACAAACCAAGCAGGTACAAGAGTCTAAAATAATTGAATCCTAAACTCGACTCGGTGCTACTAATTAACTTTGAAAGGCATTGAAGTCTATATTTCCATGTCTTACGAACCCCTGCACCACAAATATCGCCCCAAGAGTTTTGCTGAACTAGTGGGCCAAGAGGCGATCGCTACCACCCTCACGAATGCGATCGGCACATCCAAAATCGCCCCCGCCTATTTATTCACTGGGCCAAGAGGTACGGGGAAAACTTCTAGTGCCCGGATTCTGGCTAAATCTCTTAATTGTCTCAAAAGTGACAAGCCTACTGCTGAACCCTGCGGCGTGTGTGAAGTTTGTCAGGGGATCACCAAGGGCTACGCCTTAGACATAATTGAAATCGATGCTGCTAGTAACACTGGTGTCGATAATATCCGCGAGTTGATTGAAAAAGCTCAGTTTGCTCCTGTGCAGTGTCGCTATAAGGTTTATGTAATCGATGAATGCTTAACTGGAGATTCTCTGGTTTTGACTGATGAGGGATTTCAAAGAATTGATGATCCCAAAATTAAAGATAAGAAGGTTCTGAGCTACAACGACTTATTAAGTAAGTGGGAATTCAAGAAAGTTGTTAGGTGGTTAGATCAAGGAGAACGGCAAACCCTGGTTATCAAGACAACCAACCGAGAAATTAGATGTACGGGTAATCACTTAATTAGGACAAACCAGGGATGGCTACAAGCAAAGGACGTAAAAGAAGGAGTGAAGATACTATCCCCTGTCAATGTGGATGCGGCATCCTCATTTACAAATTTGGTATCGACGGACGTACCCGGAGATTTGTTAGCGGACACCAGTTTAAAGGCAATACATCTAGGCAAAAATCATACGACCTGGAATCTATCCTTAAACAAGCTGAATTACTCCGACCTTTCTGTGCCTGCGGGTGTGGAGAAAAGCTCGATATCCCAACCTTTTTACAAAAAAAAGGCCGAGGAATCATCAGCATCCAGTCTCGCTGGGAAAAACATCCATATAAAAAAGGACACGGAATCTGGAAACTTAGAACAGAAAAGTTCCTTGCAGATGCGGCAGTTATCCAGCCAAATGCACTTGGACTTATCTACGGAACCTTACTTGGAGATTGCTCTATCAGTTATCCCAATAAATACAGCAGATTCCCCAGATTGTGTTGGACACACGCAGAAAAACAGCAAGAATGGTTGGAATACAAAGCCTATCGCCTTCAAGAATTGCGTCCAAAACTGCGAATTACAGCTAACAAAGGATACGGAAACATATCAGTTACCTGTAACACAGCTTGTCATCCCCAACTCAAAGATGTCTTTGACATCGTTAAGCCAAATAGGGATAAAAAGCTCGTCTCTATGGACTGGCTTAATCGAATTACCCCAGAAGGGCTTGCTTGGTGGTACATGGATGATGGCTCACTCAGTCTCAGTCCACAAGGAAGTCCACAAATTCAATTGCATACAGAAGGATTCTCTGGCGCAGAAAATCAACTTATCGCCAGTTGGCTTACAGCAATGGGATATTCAGCCGCAACAAAGTTTTATACCAGAAGTAGTACAGACAAAACATACCACTACATCCAGATGGGCGCAAGCACCAGTAGACAATGGCTGGCAGACCTTAAACAATATTCCATCTCCGCGATGGATTACAAGTTTGGAGACAGTCGAATCTGTTCACCTCGCTGGGGTTGAGCGAGTTTATGACATTGAAGTAGCAGATAATCATAATTTTGTGGCAAATGGACTTTTAGTGCATAATTGCCACATGCTCAGTACCCAGGCATTCAACGCGTTACTAAAAACATTAGAAGAACCACCCAGACACGTAGTTTTTGTGTTGGCGACAACAGACCCGCAACGGGTGTTACCAACGATTATTTCACGCTGTCAAAGGTTTGATTTTAGACGCATTCAGTTAGAGGCGATGGTAAAGCATTTAAGTGCGATCGCTTCTTTTGAAAACATTCATATTTCACCCGATGCTGTCACCCTGGTAGCCCAACTTTCTCAAGGAGGGTTACGAGATGCCGAAAGTTTGCTCGATCAATTAGGTTTATTAGCAGGTGTTGTGACACCGGATCGAGTTTGGGATTTAGTGGGGACAGTAAGCGAACAGGATTTGCTGGCGCTTTTAAATGCGATCGCTCAAGATAAACCCGAAGCAGTTCTAGACTGTACCCACTACATTCTAGATCGTGGTCGAGAACCGCTAACTCTTCTGCAAAATCTCGCCGCCTTCTACCGGGATTTACTCATTGCTAAAACCGCACCCAATCGCCACGATTTGGTTGCTTGTACTCAGCAAACCTGGACAGCGCTGATTGAGTTTGCTCAATACTTCGATATGAGCGTGATTTTGGCAGGACAAAAACACTTGCGAGAAGCTGAAGTGCAAATTAAAAATACCACCCAGCCGCGTTTGTGGTTGGAAGTAACATTACTAGGATTGTTACCCAGTGCGACGAATATTCAGCCACAAGCCCCAAGTGTCATGCAGCGAGTTAACACACCTGCTGTATCTCCAAGCTATTCTCCAGCAGTTACCCAAAATGTCTCTTCTTTACCAATAGCTGAACCGCAAAAAAATCATAATTCTGCAAACAATCATGTAGCGGCTGCCCAAAATCAGTCTGTTACTTCATCTTCTCCAGTTGAACGGCAAACAAATCACAATTCGGCTGCTAACTCAGTTTCACCACCAATCCCAGAACCGGAATCTGTACCCGTTCCACCTACGAACGTTGAACCAGTAACTTCAGAAGTTGTTGAAGAAGCAGAATACGACTTAACTCAAGTTTGGCAACAGGTGCTTGCTAACCTCCAGCCAAAATCAAGGCAAGAAATGCTGCGTCAAATGAGCCAACTCATCGAGTTCGATGGTGTTGTGGCTCGAATTGCTATCAAACAGGCATGGTATGACAAGGGAAAATCTTATCTACCGATGATTACGGCAGCTTTCCAGCAGACTTTCCAGCGTGAAATCCAGATAAATATAGAAAAAGGAACTTCTTCAAACTCTACCTCAGCCAAAAAAAATTCTCTCCCAAAAGATTCTACTCGCCCTCAGCAGCCACCAACTCCCAGTTATAACCAGCAAATTTCGCCTCCAGCACCAGTACCACAGCCAGCAACTCCACCACCAGCACCATTAAAAACCGATTCAGCAGCAAGTAACGGAAATGGGGCAAATAGAAATGGTGTAAATGGAAATGGGGTGAATGTTCATGGGGTGCAAACTTCACCTGTGCCGCCAAAGCAAACACCCGTACCTGATTGGGAACCTGACGAAGTAGCGATCGCAGCTCAACGTCTAGCAGAATTTTTCAACGGACAAATTATCCGTTTTGCAGATGATTTCCCAGAATTCTCCGATTCTGTGGCTACACCTGAGTGGGTAGAGGAAGCAGAGGTGGATGATGAATAAAAAAATGCAAAATTACCAAAAATAATTTTGCATTTTTAATTTTTAATTTTTAATTCCTAAAGGAGCTATTCCCCATTCCCAGTATGTAAAGTTTTCACCCATTTTAGCCGCTTTGGTCTTACCGACATGCGGGCAGTAGTACTGCTCATAACGACTAACCAGTGCAACATATATAAACTGCCACGCAGGGTTTGCACCAGCATCAGAAAATATGTAGAAGGTGAAAATTTCTGATCTTGACGGATGCGCCTTAAACCTGTAAGCATCCCTACCATCGACATAGAAATGGACAAGCCTGTGATGGGGCTTAACATGGGTGGACGATGACGAGCAATCGCCATTAATAAATCTGGGACTGTTGCTGTGGGTAAGATATACATAATCAGCATAAAAATCAGCAAATCCCAGCTTTTGCGCGCTCCCATCCGGTTTTTGAGAATTAAATCCCAATAATCTAAATAGCGTTGATAACCGCCTTCTGCCCAACGGTTGCGCTGATGCCAAAGTGCGATCGCACTTGTCACTCCTTCTTCTTGCACTGCTGGATGGAAAACACACTCAATATCCCACTTATCCAAATGTAAGCGGATTGTCAAATCCAAATCATCGGTAATGGTTTCTTCATTCCAGCCACCGCAGCTTTCCAAGGCTGAACGCCTGACAAATTGACCATTGCCGCGCAGTTCGCCAATGCCACCAAGGGCAGTTCGCTGTTGCTGAAACCAAGTATCAAGTGCCATTTCGGCCATTTGACCCTTAGTCCAAAAGTTTGTTTTAGCGTTGGCGATCGCTTTTCGCACCTGCACCGCCCCCACCTTTTCTCTTTGAAATAAAGGTATTACCTGTTGCAGTAAATCTGGTGTTACTTGGGCATCAGCATCAAATACTGCTATAATATCGCCCTTTGTCAGAGGCAATACCTGATTTAACGCCCCCGATTTGCCACCAGTAGCTTCTGCTGAACGCCTTAATACTTTCAGTTGCTCGTGTTTCTGTTGAAGTTCTGCTAATAAACGTGGTGTGCTATCACTGCTGTGATCGTCAATTATCCATACTTCGTATTGCCCACCTGGATATTCCAGATTACAAAGATTTTTAACTAATTTAGCAATTACCGCTTCCTCATTTTTCGCAGCTACTAATACAGATACAGAGGGTAAATCTCCCTGTATTTCTTTTGGATAACGACGGGATTTAGTAAACACTACCACCAAGGCATGAAATCCTAGAATGGTGGTCAGTCCTAGAATAAATATAGAAGCCCAAGAAACTAAATGTAGAGCGATCGTGCTACTCCAGACGATAGTCAAGACTAGAGCCGCTTTGCGTCTACGACCTTGAAACCGGGGTGTTAGAGACACAGGATCTGTCTCTAATACTGACTCCTCATTTGCTGATAGGTCAGACAATAAGGAGTTGAGCGGATCAAGCTCTTGATAAGAATCTTCTTCGGGCCAGGAATTCGCTGGCATAGGTTAGGTTGCTTGATTCAAAAACCAGTATTTGTCTACAGTTAGTAATTTTACGGACAAATATCCCTAATCTACTTTTCCCGATATTAATCGGAATGGGCAAACTGCAATACCCGCTATCCCTAAGCCAAAAGCCGGTGGGACTACCTTTGTTGTCACCGCTACTTTGCGTAATTACCTCGCATTAACCACCTTTGCTACTCTTAGACAGAGGCTTGATTCCTTTGATAGCCATTTAGCTAGGAAGCTTGTAGAGTGGGAATTTCTTCAATGAGAACTCCGATTTGGGCAAAGTAATAACAAGGTAACAACAGCTGGTTGTTGGGAGAAACAGCAATAATAACATCCACCACTTTACAGTGGGGATTTTAGTGTTATCTTCCCTAACGTCGATAAAAGTTAGTGCAGCCCTATTCTAACCGAAATTTTAATATTTCTTAGCAGTAACTTCATTTTTGGGCATAGAACAGAAGAGGCAGAGGATCAGTGGGAAGGGTGCAGAGGAGAGAAACTTTCTTCCTGCTTTCACACTCCCCATTCATCACTATGTGCTTTAGATACATCTTTTGGGAATACTACTAACATCCACTAATATCCCCAGTTGGCATATTTAACAATGTCTATTGACCAACTCCAACTCCAACCTGCCACTCAACAACAAGCCAGTGTTTATTTACCTTATATTCAGGGCACTAAACGCAATTTTTTACCTCTTGCCATTAGCCTTTATCAAAAAGGGGTCTTGGAGGGACACCGAAAGATAGAAGCCAGTGAACATGTTCCCTTTGTTGCCTCTTGGAATGTTGCGACTTTACCCTCAGACTTAACCCGTTGCCGAATCCAGTTTGATGGCAATGCTGACCTGAGTTACGAACTGATGATGGCTAGTTTCGAGTTTATTAATTTTTTAATTGAAGTTATGGATAACTATAAACGTCATCGTGCGACCGATTTTTCACAACCGTTTTATCGCAAACTACTGCGTATAGACGATTGATTAACATTTCCCCGAAAGATTTACCTGCTCTACCTCCTGCGATTTTTTAGTTCCATCGAACTCACGTTATTTATGACTCTAGGTTTTCAAGTAGTTGAAGTAGGGTTAGCTTCTAGCTCTGTATTAACTATAGGATTACTATTTGATTTTTGAACAAAATTAGGTGTTGTAGAGTGTGTTAGAACGGAGTTCGTAACGCACTATTATCAAGGGTTTGATGCGTTACGCTGTCGCTAACACATCCTACGGATATTTTCAGAAATCAAACCGGATTCCTATACCATACACACATTAGATGGCACGATGGCGATCGCAACAAAAACTAGAGGGAGCATCCACTTTCGGCGGATCTACTTTTTTAGATGAACCATATAGTAGGGTTTTAGGAGTATCAAAGTTATGTTTCTTCCAAAAGTGGATGCTCCCAAACTAGACGCACTTCAGGCGAAGAGGCAAAACTGGCACATCTTAGCAATAAACTGGATCAAATTGAGTCTGCATTGCAATTATAAGGCTATGTAAATATACAGTTATTTGACTGATGCAAATCAGGATTTCCTAACCTAGAAAATAAGGAAAACATAGATATTAAGTTAATTCGTGTTTGTTTATACTATTTCAAATTTTTGTAATGGTTATACTCATGACTTAGGTTCTACCTGGGAATTAGGAAGTGGCTTTGCCACTTCTTTTTATTTATTTTCTAGCCCAGTAAAAAATAAATTAAAAGTTCAAAATAATTTTGTTGAACTTTTATTAATTGTTATACCATTTGACAAAATACCTGCTATATCCACATTTTAGGGACGTACATCTGTACGCCCCTAAAGCCGATTCATTTGTTGCAAAGATTGTTGACAATGCTATGATTTCGTGTGCATTTAATTGATCGACCAGCCTGATGGAATTCTGGGCACATAGACATGATCTTAATCATTGCTCATTTTATCTTGCCATCTCTCACGCTTAGGCTTGCTCTCCACATCGCGCGATCGCGCTTCTTGCCAAGTTCCCCACATTAGGGATTGCTGTTTTTCAACATGGTTAATGAACTGCATGATTGGCTGATCTACTTTGAGGGGAGTTTTGAAATCGAACTTAATTGTTTGGACAATCTTAATATCACCCATAAGAAAGAACTTACCTGCAATCTTAGTCAGCCATAACACAACTCGATTGCTTAACCAACCAAAAAATCCTTTACGTTTCTTAGTAAGCAATAAGATTTGTCCTTCAGCTTTTCCGCCTTCGTGGAGGCGAACTGCAAACATCATGTGGACATGGAAGAAATCGGGGCCAAGCGTCACAATGACAATGCTCCCGTACCAATAGCAAACACTGTAAGTTATGGCCTTTTTGTAGAAAAGACGAATGAGCTTAATGAAAAAGGGATTGTCTTTGATAGGTGTAATATTACTGAAAATAATTGCATTTTCGTTCAGTTCCTGTCCGTCAAAAATAATTTCTATTGGTAGTTCGTGAACTGTATTAAAGTGTTGAGCATCAATCGCATTAATCATCACCACACTGGGGTGACAGTTCATTAAAAAGTGAGAATGGATAGCGACATCACACTCTTCTTGTTCCAATTCTGGAACAAAAGGTAGAGGTTGTTGTGGGATTTCTCCAGTCCAAACCCAAATCATCCCGTACTTCTCAGCAGTGGGCCAAGTTTGTAATTTCAAGGAAAGCGGTGTATCTAAACATGGAATATCAATACACATTCCTTCAGCATCAAACTTCCAGTGGTGGAAAAAACAACGTAGTGCATTACCCTCAACTTTTCCTTCAGCAAGGTGAGCGCCCATGTGTGGACAGTAGGCATCAAAGGTAGCCACTCTTTTGTCTTTACCACGGTAAATCACTAGTTCTCTGCCCAAAATCGTGACAGGTTTTACTTGACCTACCCGCAGATTTCGAGAGGGTATTATCCAATACCATCCCTCAATAAAATGCTCTGGATTATTGAAGTTTTTAGGTTTACGGCTTGAGCTAAAAGTCTGCGAGTTGAGATTCATTTTTATGGTTTCACTTGAGGTGAAGCTGTTAATCTAGAAGTAACATGAGAACTAGAATAAAACAGTTACTTTCAGTACCAGGACAAACAGTTACCCAATCAATGGAGCAAATTAGAGAAACAAAATATCGAGTTAAGTTTCTTGAAAATGTTAAAATTATGCTAGCTAAATCTCAGACTATGTAAGCTAAAATCCATTAAAAATAGATATTTGAAAAATCACAACTTAGTAATATCTCTAATTAGATCAAAATTTCAACTACTGACGCTAACATTTTGCTAAACTCTCAAATGAGTTGATAAATAGAAAAATATGTAATAATAATTACAATAGTTGGGAAAATATGCCGTGTTAACTCAGGAAACAAAACTGCTTTTAATTGGTCAGGTAAGAGATATAAGCAAAATCCCCATTAGAACAATTCGCTATTACGAGAGTTTAGGCTTAATTAAATCATCAAAACGAACAGAGGGAGGCTTCCGCCAGTTTTCATTGGATGTGCTGACTCGTTTAGCGTTCATTAAAAGGGCACAAAATCTTGGTCTTAGCTTAGAGGAGATTGGAAATATTCTTCAGGTGTATGACCAAGGACAAACTCCTTGTGGTGAAATTCAAGAAAAGCTCGAAGAGAAGCTCTTGCAAATTGATCATCAAATTGATCAGTTGTTAACTTTACGATCTGAAATAAAGGGATTACTTTCAGGCTGGAAGAATACGGGCGGACAGCATGAAGATACAATTTGTCCGATCATTCAAAACACTAGTACCGCAGCGCGGAATTAAATAATTTATAATTCGTAATAGTTTTTAGTGTTTGTAGTAAGCACTTTAGTGTTTATAAAATAAGGGCTAAAGTCCTTACTACGAAATTGTTTATCCATCAATTTAAACTTGAAAAAATGCTAGGCAAGGCGGAATTAAAAATTAAAAAATCAAGCAATTTTTTTGTTCCTCATCTAGGACTCAGGACTTTTATAAAGAAGAAACCACCACAACTCTAGTCCAATCAAGGCTAAACCTGCGATCGCAACTCCAACTTTCAACCCCAAAGGTTGCTCGATCCGGTGAAATTGGCTGTTTTGCTCTGGCGAGTGGGCTGGCATTTCTGCTAATGCTACACGTGATGTTCCAGCGAGAAGCACTAAAGCTGTAAGGCTTCCCCAAAGCATTTTTTTACTGAACATTTCCGAAATTATCCTGAAATTATGAGATAGTTTTTGGTTGAAAGTTACGCAATCTGAGGGCATTGCTAACAACAGAGAGCGAAGAAAGAGCCATCGCAGCCCCGGCGATAATTGGATTGAGTAACCAACCAAAGATGGGGAACAAAATTCCAGCCGCAATGGGAATACCAATAACGTTGTAAATAAAGGCAAAGAAGAGATTTTGCCTGATATTGTTGATGGTGGCGCGACTAAGTTGAATTGCTGTGACAATTCCTTGCAAATCGCCAGAAATGAGGGTGATATCACTAGCTGCGATCGCTACATCTGTTCCCGTCCCAATAGCAATTCCCACATCAGCTTGTGCTAGGGCTGGGGCATCATTTATACCATCGCCTACCATTGCAACAAGGGATTGGGGATTGGGTACTGGGTATTGGGTATTGGGAAGAATTTTCCCTAGTCCCCAGTCCCTAGTCCCCAGTCCCCCTTTCTGAAGAGATTGGATAATCGCTGCTTTTTGATCTGGGCGGACTTCGGCAAAGATTCGCTGGATGCCAACTTGTCTTGCGATCGCATCAGCAGTTTTACGATTATCTCCGGTAAGCATTACTACTTCTAAACCTAACTTCTGTAAGGCTTTCACTACTGCTGTTGAGGAAGGTTTGAGGGCATCGGCAATACCCATTACCCCTTGTAGTTCGCCATCTACAGCAATCAAAATTACTGTTTTACCAGCCGCTTCCCAGTCATCTTTATACTGCTGGAGACTTACGGTGTTAATTCCAAGTTCTGTTAACCAGCGTTGTGTACCAATTTGCACAAGCTGATTTGAAACAACTCCTTGAACACCACTACCTGCATTAGCCTGAAAGTTCTTTACTTCTGTTAAACTCACTTCTTGAGATTGGGCATATTTCACCACTGCTGCCGCTAAAGGATGCTCAGAATTATATTCTACCGTTGCTGCTAACTGTAAAAGCTTGATTTCATTACCATTAGCTGTGCCATTGATAGTTACAAAGTCTGTAACAGTGGGTTTACCCTGAGTCAAAGTGCCAGTTTTATCTAGAACGATGGTTTGAATTTTGTGTGCTAGTTCTAAACTGTCCGCGCCTTTAATCAAAATGCCATTTTCTGCACCTTTGCCTGTCCCCACCATTACAGAAGTGGGGGTAGCTAAACCCAAAGCACAGGGACAAGCGATAATTAATACACCTACCGTTGTCATTGTTGCTAGGGTAAGGTTGCCAGTGAAATTAAACCAAATGACGAAAGTGGCGATTGCGATCGCAATCACAGCTGGTACAAACCATCCTGTAACTTGATCTGCCAAACGCTGAATTGGTGCTTTAGAACCCTGTGCTTGTTGCACTAGTTTGACAATTTGAGCCAAAAACGTATCATTTCCGACTCGTGTCACCCGGAACTGAAACGCACCCGCACCGTTAATTGTCGCCCCAATCACCTCATCTCCTGGCTGCTTTTTGACTGGCAAACTTTCACCCGTCACCATCGCTTCATCTACTGTCGAAGCACCTGTAATCACTTCACCATCTACAGGAATCTTTTCACCAGGACGCACCAAAATCACATCATTAATTCTGACTTCGGCGATGGGAAGATCAATTTCTATTCCATTACGGATGACTCTGGCATCTTTAGCTTGCAATCCGATGAGTTTGCGGATGGCTTCAGAAGTTTGTCCCCTAGCGCGATTTTCCAGCAACCGTCCTAATAAAATTAAGGTAATGACAATGGCTGCAACTTCATAATAAACATGAGGTATCAAGCCCTGAACAATAAAAAATTTCGGGAAAACAGTGACAAACAAAGAATATAGATACGCTGCACTTGTACCCAAAGCAATTAATGTGTCCATCGTTGCTGTATGGCGCTTGAGGGATTTCCAGCCATTGCGGTAAAAAGATCCACCACACCAGAAGACGACGGGAGTTGTCAGCACTAACTGTATCCAAGGATTTTGTAAGAAGCTTGGAATTAAGGGCAAGTTCAACCCAGTCATCATGGGCAACGACCCTAAAAATAGGAAAATGCTGATAATACCTCCCACTGTTACCTTGAGGGAGAGTTCGCTCTGTAATGCTTGCCTACTAGCTTTCTCTGCATCATCTTCTTCGGTGAGCAATTCTTCTTGGAGTGAGTAAGAAGAGTATCCCGCAGATGCGATCGCACTTTGGATTTTCTCTAAATTGGTTAGAGAGCGATCGTACTTGATGGCAACTTGTTCTGCTCCAAAGTTAACGTTGCAGTCCTTTACCCCAGGAACAGAGCGAATTGCCTTTTCGATGTTGTTGGCGCAAGCAGCGCAACTCATGCCTCGAAGTTTGAGTGTGAGAGTATCCATGCTGGGTATTGGGTATTAGGAATTGGGAATTAGAGATTGGGGATTAGGGACTCGTTCATTCACTTCAAAACTTCAAATCTCCAGTACCCAGCCCCCAATCCCCTTTCTTTAAGCAACTGGATAGCCAGCAGCAGCTAATGCTTCCTTAATTGCTGTTTCTGATGCTTGAGTTTCTACACTGACAAGCTTGGTTGTTGGATCAGCCTGAACGCTAGCATTGGCATCGACAGCCTGAAGTGCTTTGGTGATGGTGCTTGCACAAGCAGAACAAGCCATGTTAGGAACTGTGAGTTGGAGAGTCATAGATTTACGGGATAGAGTGGATGACTGAGGGAAATCTGTCAACAGTCAGAAATAACTAGTTGAGAGTCGCCTTGAATTTATCCTAGACTCTCTAGCCGGCTGGAGAGTCTAGAGAATTTTAAAAGTTTTTCGCTAAACTTCAAATTTCTTTACAGGTGTAGTACATCAACTGCTAAAAATACAAAACACTACAAGAGACTTGTTTTCTAATGTGTGTTATTAAGGCTATATAACCCATTGTTTTTCCTATAATTCTGGGAAAACGACCGTCCGCACCACTTGAGACGCGGCTGCTGAACCAAGTCTCCTCAATACGGTTCGGTTAAAGGGCAAAGGGAAAAGGGGAAAGGTTTTCAATACATCCTTTACCCTTTACCCCTTACCCTTTCCCCAGACCACAAGGAAAGTGAAAAATGCTTATCCGAACCGTATTGGAAGTGCAGCGAGTTGATAAAGTTGAAAATCGCCCACTTGCGCACGCTTGCAGAGTGCGCGAGGGACAGCTAGCTTTTATGATTCACTCTCAACCGCAGAGGTGCATCTCAAAGTGAGGCGGAACTGGGATTAATCGGAGTAGACTGCATCACCCTGCGTCAAGAGCGCCGAATTGAAGAAGCACCCTTTGCCTACAAACCGATTCAGTCTGTGATTGATGTGCAGGTTGAAGCAGAAATGGTAGACGTTGTGGCGCGGTTAAGTCCAGTGTTGACCTTTAAGGCGTAGCCCCTAAATAAAAAGCCCCTGGTCAACACCAGGGGTATCCATCTTTATTCCCTGATATCAGGATCGCATCTATGGAGCCATTGGAAATCCGGACGATGCAATTACCGCATAAAGTTGATGATTATTCTGCAACCAGCTAGTTATACCAATTCACGAAAATCTTGGTACATATAGTAGATTTATCGTAGGGGGATGGTATTGCCCATTGGTGTCAACTTAACGCGAAACGAGCGGTTAGAAATCGCTTTTGGGCGCATCCTAGTTTTTATTATTCGATGAAATATTAAAATTTAATATGTTATTGCGTTTGCAATGACGGAAGATTGTTACATTTTGCAAAAGTGGGATGCTCCCGATGCTTTTTCCTCTTCATTTGATCAGAAAAAAGGTTTAGCGCTCACCTAAACCTCTAGATATTTAGTACTTAGGCACAGTTCCCAAATTCATTTAAACTTACTTTCTAGCAGTTCATCTTGCTATAGACTGTATCCAAATATTCTGAAGATTTATAGATAATTACTTAATCAGTCATAATAAAAGGCTTGGATAAACCAAGCCTCTATATATACCAAGCATTTACTACACCAAGATTAATTTAGACTGATCCTTGTTTTAGTTCATCTTACTTTAGGCTGTATCTAAATATTCTAAAAGCTGATATAGCACTGGCTCCCTTTAAGAGATGACTTGAAGAGTCAATTTATCTCTATTCCGATGAGAGTTTATCTTTGACTTATCTGAGTTTTGCTAAAGAAAGACCCTGGAATAATATCCAGGGCACATACACGTTTTTCAGGCATTAACAGGCTGAATAATAACTTTGTAAAATAGTTATTTCTACTATCCATAGAATGATACGAATATTGAGCTATATATGCTACTAGTAGTTTTTTGTTGCTATAGGAATCCGGTTTGATTTCTGAAAATATACGTAGGATGTGTTAGCACGGAGAGTACGGCATCAAACTCGTGTTCATAGTGCGTTACGAACTCCGTTCTAACACACTCTACAATACTTAATTTCGTTCAAAAATCAAATAGTAATCCTATACGTCTATTTATAGATAGTATTTTATAAAACTAACTTGGTAGAGCTTGATGATATTTCTTATTCCTTTAGCATTAGACCAAATATTCCGTAATCTAATATTAACATAAAGTTAAATTCGGAGATCGCATAAGGATTACCCTAATAATTTATAGATTTTACTTGCTTGATATTACTCATAAAAAAGGCATGACTAAAAGCCACACCTCATAAATACCAGTGTTTTCCATAGTTATTTTAGAATTGCTTTTGTTTCAATTCATCTATCTATAATATGTTTAAAAAATAGTTATAGTCTTCAGTACCTACTAATAGAAATCCCTTAATAGGTCGGAGGCTAACAAGTCAGAAGATAATATGAAATTGGCTTATTTACTATGTTAGCACTTGCCTCACTTGCAAAAACACTTCAAAAGTTTGAATCTTCTTTAAAGAAGGATTGTGATAAGCAACACAAACTAACGCCCCTATAAGGTTTAATCCTTTTCATTATCCTCTTGTGGTCGTTTAGTAGCAGTAGGATTGACCACAGTTCCTTGGGCATCAAATGGGTAGCCACCACCTTCAGGGAGAATATCTTGCTTACTGTGAGATCAGTAGCAGTATAAATCTGTCCGTTATCATGGCTA
Organism: Nostoc commune NIES-4072; assembly: GCF_003113895.1. Lineage (NCBI taxonomy): Bacteria > Bacillati > Cyanobacteriota > Cyanophyceae > Nostocales > Nostocaceae > Nostoc > Nostoc commune. The sequence goes on from NZ_BDUD01000001.1 coordinate 4,920,514, forward strand.
TGTTTGATGGAAGCGCTTTTATGGCTGGCATGACCGTTTGGTATGACTTTATCCTTAATTAGTGAATCTTCAATATTTAATCCAAAATTTAAAATCTAAAATCTAAAATTCAGTGAAGGACTTAAATGTTTTTAGGTAGTTGCATAGTGAACAAACTACCTTTACCTAGTTCAGATGTTACCTTAATAGTTCCTGCGTGCGCTTCTATAATCCGGTGGGATAGATGTAGCCCTAAACCACTACCTGAGCGTTTATGTTTGCCTTGGCGAAATCGCTCGAAAATTGTTGCCTGATCTTCGGGGGCAATCCCATATCCTGTATCTTGGATCTCGATTGTTACCGAATCTGTATTTTCTGAATTAAGTGGTGTTTCAAAAATGCGGATTGTGATGCCTCCTGTATCTGTAAATTTGATGGCATTTGCAATCAGGTTGTTTATCACTCGCCGTAGTTCCAAGCGATCGCCCATAATAATACCCGCATTTTTACCCTGTGGATCTAATTCACGGGTGTCTATTTTCAGAGTCAAACCTTTTTCACTAGTGAGAGGACTTAGTTCGCTGACTACTTCTTGAGATATCTCACGTAAATCGCATTCTTCCCAATTCAACGTTTTTTTACCTGCCTCGAACCGATAGACTTCAAGGAGGGTGTTTACCATGTCCATCAAATTTTGGTTACTGCGAATCATAACTGCGATCGCCTGTTTCATTTCCGGCGAAATTTTGCAGAATGTTTCCATTTCAAACAAATTCAACATGCGATCGGCCGCTACCAAAGGAGTTCGCAAATCATGAGTCAAACGAGAAACAAAGTCCTCCCGTTGGCGGGCCATTTTTTGTTGTTCGTCCAAACTGTGCTTAAGACGCAACAGCGATCGCACCCTCGCCAATAGTTCATCAGTATCAAATGGCTTACGAATGAAATCGTCAGCACCAGCATCTAAACCTTCGACAACACTAGATTCGTGAAAGGCAGTAATCAGCAGAATTGGAATATAACTAATTGCTGGGTTATTCCGAATCCGACGTGTGACTTCATAACCATCTATCCCTGGCATCATCACATCTAAAAGAATCAGATCGGGTGGAGCTTTTTCAACTTCCCGCAAAGCCTTTATTCCATCTGAAACCAAATGAATTTCATACCCCTCACTTTCTAAAATTGCTTGAACCAAAATGAGATTATCTGGAGTATCGTCAACTGCTAAGATGCGATAAATTTTATTATTTTCAACTACAGACATAATTTATCAACTTTTATCAGTTTTTTTGAAAGTAATTTATAGTTTAAATTTATGACATCCTATTGATGCTTGCCTAGCTTCATAAGATGAATGATGTGGATTTTTAGTAGACCCAAAAACCCGTTCGCCATCTACCTGTAGAGGTACATTGGCTCCTACAGGTGATAATGTAATTTGACGCGGCAATTCGATTTTAAAGGTTGAACCAACCCCTAATCTGCTCTCAAGAAATATTTTGCCGCCCATCATTCGCACTAGTGAATCTATAATTGCCAAACCCAAACCTGTACCTGGATATTTCCGAGTAAGAGTTTGATCGACTTGTCGAAATGCTTCAAAAATACGTTTAAAATCTTTGGATGCTATACCAATACCTGTATCCCGAACAATAATTGTGACTCGATTTGCAGGTAGTTCTTTAACTTCAACGCAAACTTCACCAGACTCTGTGAACTTAATAGCGTTGGAGAGCAGGTTAATTAAAATCTGTTTGACGCGAACTGGATCATTAAATACTAAAGGATTTTGCAGATCGATTTGCACTAACAATGAGAGGTTTTTGGCGTCAGCTAGGGAACGCATTTCATTTACAGCAAGATTTATTACCTTTGAAACATCAAAATTTTCTGCTTTTAAGTCTAATCGTCCTGTTTCCAGCTTGGAAAAGTCAAGAACTTCATTGACTAGCATCAGCAAATGTTTTCCATTATTCAAGATGCGCTCAACCATATCTGCTTGCTGGTGCGTTAGTTGACCGAACTTAGGACGCAGCAGTATTTGCGAAAAACCAATAATCGCATTCATCGGCGTTCTAAGTTCATGAGACATAGTTGCCAAAAAATGCGATTTTAGCACTGATGCTTCTGATAACTTGAAGTTTTGCATTTGCAGCTGTTGCTGTTGTCTCTCCAATTCTTGGTTCTTACGAATAAGTTGTTCATGACTTTCTCTAAGCTGGTCTTTTGCCAAAGCTACTTGTATTTCAGCCCGATAAACCCGAATCGCACTCCGCAAAACTTGTGCCAAGTTTTCTGGAGATATTCTAGACTTAGAGAGATAGTCTGTAGCACCAGTTTTTAATAATTGGGCAGCAGTTTGTTGATCTTCTTGATCAGTTAGGACTACTAAAGGAACTTTAATTTCCGAAGAACGTAACTGTTGAATTAAGGTTAGTCCATCCTGATCTAGTAAGCGATAGCCGAGGAAAACACAATCATAAGCAGTAGTGCTTAAAATAGAAAACGCATTATTGCCATCGGCTACTTCAGATAGTTCCATTTGAATACCTGCTTTAGTCAAGGCACAACGGACTGCAATCCGGTCTACTTCATCATCATCTACAACCAAAATTTTCAGCGTATCTTCCATCGGTTTTTATTTTTGCCGCTAAACATAGGTTGATGTATATTCCTGTTTTGAGATTATCTAACTATAAATATAAGATTTTCGGACATTTAGAATCTGTAACTTTATTAACTAAGGCATTTCGCACAATATTCAATACTTGTTGAGCTTTGCCATCATCTCTAGAAAGTTAAGGAAGGTCACATTGCTTTGAATTTAAAATTAAAAAATTAAAAATTATCATAAATAAATAAATTTAGAGGCTTGTGTCATGAGTCTGTTTCGGTAATTAACCAACCAAAAACTATTGGTCTTAAGCCAGCAAACATAGCTAATTTAAAGTAAAATAAAATACTTTTGCTTGGCTTAAAACAATTGTAATTGAGTCAGCAAGCGACCGTCGTCAGCCATTGGTGAGAGTTGCATAGCATTGTTGTGTACCATAAGCTTGAGTAGTTATACTTATAAGTTTGATTGTTGTATGTAGACAAAAGTAGCTTTTTATACCTATCTTGAATTTGAAGTAATCCTACCTCCTGAGATTTCGGCAATTTCCTTAATGATCGCTAGACCCGTGTTAGTATTTCTGTGGCGATCGCAGCCTTCCACATCCAGTGAAAAGTCACGCCAGCAAGCTTCCTACGAAGAACAACGAATTACTTTGCTGCTATTAATTCCACCAAATTTAACGTCGGCTAATTCTCTTCCATGAGGATACCCATCAGATGGATCAATCCACTGAATCCAAAGGTTTGGTTAAAAATCACTAGAAAGTATCGTTTACTTTCTTGTAAGATAATTTTTACCTTTTGTAATTTGTCCATTTTTGTAAGCTTTATACAAGATAATAGTAATTAACTAATGGAACATGGCAATTGAGAACTGAATTTTTTGCACGGAAGGAGCAATTTTGCATTAGCTTCAATCTTTCATACTTATTGTGCAAGTATCTATATATCTCTAGCTAGATTTATTCTCTATCTAAATGTTCAAGAATAGGAGGTTGATTATTTCTATCGGTGGATGCAGAGTGATTGAAAGATCATCTATCTTTAGATTGGGAAAATAAAAGATAGCGCTTACAAAAAGTAATACTTTGACAGATGCAAACAGCGTAAGAGCGAGTGTAGCGATGAATGAAATTAGCATTATTTTAATTGAAGATCATGACTTAACGCGAATGGGGCTACGAGCAGCATTACAGTCTCACAGCGCATTGAAAGTAATTGGCGAAGCAGCAAATGCTACCCAAGGATTAAAACTTTTAGAAACGGCAAAGCCAGATGTAGCAGTTGTAGATATCGGTTTGCCTGACATGGATGGCATTGAACTCACTCGTAAATTTAAACGCCACCAAGCTGAAACTGGGCAATCGTCAACCAAGATTTTGATCCTGACAATGGATCATACAGAAGATGCTGTACTTGCAGCCTTCGCGGCGGGTGCTGATTCTTATTACATGAAAGAAACAAGTATCAGTAAATTAACTGAGGCAATCCAAGCGACTCACGGCGGTAACTCTTGGATTGATCCGGCAATTGCCAACGTGGTATTGCGGAAGATGCGGCAAGGTATTCCTGGAGAGAGCCAAGGTTCTGATAAAACGCCGAAAACTGTAAAAATTGAGGCATTGGCGTCAGAATACGAGCAAGTTTTGGAAACATACCCCCTGACTCAACGAGAACTAGAAATCCTCGAATTGATTGTAGCTGGGTGTAGCAATGGGCAAATTGCCGAGAAACTCTACATTACAGTTGGTACTGTGAAGACCCATGTTCGTAATATTCTAAATAAACTATGTGCGGATGACCGTACCCAAGCTGCTGTAAGGGCTTTACGTTCTGGGTTGGTAGCGTAAGGGACTGGGGATGAGGAGCAGGGGGAGCAGGGGGAGCAGGGGGAGATGAGGGGACAAGGAAAATAACTATCCCAATGCCCAATGCCCAATGCCCAATCAAAATCGTTCCTGTAAACATTCTGCAATGCGTAGTGCTGCTCCGGGTTTACCCATGCGTCGTAGACCATTTTCGGCAATAATTTGCAAAATATCAGGATCTTTGAATAGAGACTGTACAACCTTCGCTACTTCTGCTGGCTGCTCAACTAAAATCAAAGATGAGCCTAGAAGACGACTTTGAGCTTCAGCAAAGCCACGGTTATATTGAGGCCCATTACCAGGAATCGCGATCGCAGGTTTTCCTAAACCGATAAACTGTTCTGTGGCTGTACCTGCCATAGCGATCGCTATGTCTCCCAAATGTAAGCAATCATTATAAGCTTTTTGTGTCAGCAGTAAGTATGCATTCCTTTGTTTAAATGTCAATACACTCGCATCAGCAATTTGGATAGGACATGCTGATTCAGTGCGCCAGCCTTGGGATTGGACACTTTGGGATAAAATATGAGAGTCTAAACCCGGAGCGATCGCACCTAAAAAGATCACTCTGTTAGAAGTATAGAAAATCGAATTTCGCTCCTGGAAACTTGCCATCAACGCAGATACAGCAATCATAATTGTTTCCCAGTTGGCGTATGCCTCTGGCGGACGGGAACCAGGAAGAAGAGTCACTACAAAAGGTCGAACTATCTCTTGTTGTTGGCTATCCTGACTATAAAATTGTTGGCGTGAAAAGGTCGGTTGCAGAGCATCCATCATAGGATTACCCAAATAAAAAGCTGGAATTGGCCATTGTTTTAATGTTTCCGTCGTCAGTGCATCTCTAAGAAACACCGCCTGACAACGGCGACGACTCATTAACCAACGTTCCCAAGGATGGTAAACTGAACCAGAAAAGTTTTCCCAACGCATATTTTTAGATTTCCGTGGTAATAATCCAGCTTCATCCCGCACATAATATTCAGATTTCGCCGTACCTACAAAAGCATAATTAGCGCCACTGAAAGTTGCAAACAACAGTGGCAAAATATCTCCCACCGCTAAAATCGCTCTTTTATGACCTAATTTTTTTTGAGAACTCACCCAACGACGAATAGCTTTTATCTGGGTAAGGGTAAGTTGTAATAAACCACCGCGTACATCCCGCGCTAATTGGCGGCCATCCATATAAATAAAGCCGCCAGAAGGCATAGTGCGGACTGAACCAATGAGGGGAATATCCAACTGTTGGTAAGCATGTCCTTCACCCACCAGAGGTAAAGCAAAGATTTCTGGTGGATTTAATTGTCGTTGGAGTTCTTGTAAAATCCGAACTGCAATGATATCTTCCCCATGACCATTACTTAATATAAGTAAGTGTAAAGGAGAAGTTGCAGCTTGAGAATTAGAGGTTAGGGATAATCGGGATACATTACTCATAGAATCTCGCAGTAAGTATTTTGAGTATCAAGCGATGCTGATATCATGCCATGAAGAGTGCCGAGTTCACCCACAAGGGTTAGCCACTGCGGCGCAAAGCTTTCTCGGCATAAAGCAAGTGGTGTCGGCACTTTTACCAAGTACAAAAATGCTGAGTATTTCTTAATTCACTCAGCACTCAGCACTGAGTTCTAGAAAAAGCACCCAGATTTTGATCACCCGCAACTTGGGTTAGTATAAAGCTATAGGAATTCTACTTGATTATTGTCAAATATACTGAGAGCTAAATCTTTATATAGTAAACTCTTAGCTCTTATGGTTTTTCAAAAATCAAATAGGAGTCCTATATCAGATAAACACAGGTAAACACAAACTCTCTGAGGGTTTATCTGATGCCAATCTTTGATTTAATAATGGGAAGTAACTTTATGTCTCAAAAGGTTCTAGTTGTTTTAACAAGCCATGACACCTTGGGGAACACAGGCAAAGAAACTGGATACTATTTGCCAGAAGTGAGCCACCCAGTCGCCGTTTTCGAGCGAGCTGGCTTGACTGTTGATTACGTCAGTCCCAAAGGTGGGAAAGCACCCATGATTGGAATTGATCTTAATGATCCAGCGAATGCTGCGTTTATCAACAACCCTGAGAAGATGGCAAAGGTGGAGAATACTTTGAACCCAAGTGAGGTTGATCCATCAGCTTATGATGCAATCTTCTATGCGGGTGGACATGGTACGATGTGGGATTTTGCTGACAATTCTCAGTTGGCTAGCATTGCAGCAAGCATCTACGAACGAGGTGGTGTAGTTTCTGCGGTGTGTCATGGCCCTGCTGGGTTGGTCAACATCCGACTTTCAAACAATGAGTATTTAGTAGCCGGAAAGAAAGTGTCTGTCTTCACCAATGAAGAAGAAACAGCAGCAGGATTAACCGATGTTGTACCCTTTCTGTTAGAAGCAAAGTTGATTGAGCGGGGTGCAACAGTAGATAAAGCACCGAACTTTCAGGCAAAAAGCGTGGTGAGCGATCGCTTGGTTACTGGACAAAACCCAGCCTCAGCAACAGGTGTTGCTGAAAAGGTCGTAGAACTTCTGAAACAGCAAAGTCCTAGCCTTACCTCAAGCCCAGGTTGGGCCGGATAGAAGAAAAAAGAGATAATATTTCTTTATTTTCACATAGGGGTAATTCATGAATTGCCCCTACAGGATTTACTTTTGCGTAAGTCCTAGTAGGGAGTGGTCGCAGTTATGTGTTAGCTTCCGCAGAATATCGCTTCCCCGTCTTACCAATCGTAGGGGGTGTATTATTTGCCGATTTTGCCTCAGACTTAGGCTCCGGTGATACTGTATTAGGAGATCCAGCAGGTGTGCGAGGCAAAGCAGGCTATGGTTTTGGTTATGGGACTGGAGTGCGCTTAAATTCACCACTAGGCTTAATTCGGGCTGACTATGGTATTAACGAACTTTGGGGGTTTAAGTCCCCAGCAAGATAGGCAGCACGTTTTGTGTCGGGGTCTAAATCCCCGTCACAAAACGTAATTGCGAATTGCGAATTGCGAATTGCGAATTGCGAATTGGTTTAATGACCAAGGAGAAAGCAAAGTGCATTTAGGGATAGGTCAGCGATTTTAAGAAAGTGAGCATTTAGAAGATTAATGCGGATTTAGCCAAAAACTGAAAAAAGAGAATTAATCTATTATTTCGTTTTTCGTCAGTGCATCCTTTGACTATAATTTACCCGCCTAATTAATTGTTTTGCTTGCTGTGCGTAATTTACCGCCGTAGGCATCGCTGTCTCTAATACTATTTTCAATTGCATTAAATTAATGCCTATTAATTGCTAATTGAAAGTGCTTAATTTATCCAAATAAACTCGTTGCACTTCGTCACTGTTCAAAAATCATCGATAAAAATATCCAAAATATGCTAATTATTAACTTACTAAAAATTACAAAATTGCTCTTTGGCATTGTAGCAAGTAACGTGTTATTTATCACATCAAAGGCGTGGAAGACGACAAATTGAGCCTGTTTCCTACTTCAGGATTTCTTGACTCTCGCGTTATCCTATAAAGATAAAACTGTTGTATTCATGGGGAGGTCTTTCTTACTTGGATTCCAACAACTAAATCATCCCGTAAGATAGACAGGCAAAAACCCTGCCCCATATCAAAAATATGGGAAAATTTTTTAGGAATCCCTCAAGACTCAGAACTCGCTACTTATCTGCTCACTCAGGACTCAGGATTTATGTTAGCAGGCACAATTTTGCAGGATGGAAAATATACCCTAATTCAAGAAATAGGGCGGGGTGGCTTTGGCATTACGTTTAAAGCTACGCATCACTACTTGGGCCACGAGGTGGTGATGAAAACCATCAATGAACGGCTGCGACAACATCCTGATTTTGCAAAATTTGAGCGCCAATTCCAAGATGAAGCCAGACGATTAGCGACGTGTATTCACCCAAATATAGTCCGGGTTAGTGATTTTTTTGTCGAGGCTGGACTACCTTACATGGTGATGGAATACATTCCTGGCGAAACCTTGGGAGACGCATTTGTATTACCAGGGATACCATTACCTGAAGCCACAGCAATTCATTACATCCGGCAAATTGGGGCAGCCTTGCAGGTAGTACATAACAATGGTTTGTTACATCGAGATGTAAAACCAGATAATATTATCCTTCGTGAAGGAACCCAGGAAGTAGTACTGATTGATTTTGGCATTGCCAGGGAATTTAATGGCAGTGTCAGGCAGACTCACACAGGTATGGTTTCTGAGGGTTATTCTCCCATTGAGCAGTATTTGACCCAAGCGCCGCGCACACCCGCCACGGATGTTTATGGTTTAGCGGCAACCTTGTATGCACTGTTGACAGCACAGGTTCCTATGCCAGCATTGTTGCGCGATCGCGAACAAATGCCTTCCCCCCGCGAATTACAACCACACTTAAGTGCTTCTGTCAACCAGGCCGTAATGCGCGGTATGGCCGTAGAGTCTCGTTTTCGGCCAGCGACAGTTGCTGAGTGGTTACAACTGCTACCTGGAAATGGGGTGAACATGACACCGCAAGCCTTAGCCACTTATGCAGTGCCAACTGTCAATTTATCTGCCCAGCAGGCAGTAACTTTAATTGGGAATGGGAAAACTTCTCAGAATCGCATTCATAAATCATCTGGGTTAGCGCAGCCCAACCCAGACATCGCCAAAAAAAATGTACTGGCAAAAAAACAGGGGTCATCTCAAATATTCATTGGTATAGGTGTAGCCTTGGTTGCTGCTACAGCAGGTTTTGGCATCACTAGCATCTTACCCAAATCTCAGCCGCAGCCAACCGCAAAACCGCTTTTTGAACAGCCAACTCAAGAACCACCTGCAAAAGTTCCTAGCTTAGAGAGTCGTGAAGAGACTAACACTACCTCAAGAAGCGAATCAGCACCTGCTTATAATTCCAAGCAGCGCCGGCGTAATCGTCGTTCTTCCCCAGAAGAAGCTCCCAATAGTCCTACAGAATCACAACGTGGCAATTCTGAGCAATCCGCACCTTCACCTAGCGTTTCGCCTACCCCCTCGCTAGTCGAAAAACTACGGGCTATTCGTTCATCTCGTAGTGCTTCTCCTGCACCACTACCAAAAAATAATTCACCCGCTTCTAATCAGAATTCTGCTTCTCCTCAACCGATAATTCCGTCAAATCCTGTAGTTATACCAACAGCGCCAGCGACAGAATCCAAACAATCAGAATTCAAACAGCCAGAATCCAAACATTCAAATCCTTCTGCGGTAGTAGTACCGACACTGGACAAGCAAAATTTACCGACTGATACTCAACCCCAGAACGATCAGAAATCTCAGGAAAAGCTACAAGATGACAATAATTAGTCAATTTTAAATTTTTTCTTAAATCTAAAATTTAAAATTCACAATCTAAAATTGAACGCCTCTTGCTAATACAAAAACATCTTTTTGTTTATTGTTTCATCTTTAGGTAAATTCCTTGTTTACTTCCGTCATCTGAAAAACTTCTCTCTAAATCTCTCTCTTTTTATGATAGATACTTTGGATTTTTGCCCTTAAAGGTCGGGAAGAGGTTAAGTTATTCGTGGGCTTTTCTACATTAACTGAATTGTCAGATTTATTCTTCTGTACAACAACTTCTCCTTTTTTATTAATCTTCACCGGATTTTTGGGAAAAGCTTGAGTATTCAAAAAACGCATAAGTTTCACAGTCCGAAAATACCGATCAATTTGAGGGATTCCTTGCCCATTCATCCGCACGGGGATAATTTTACTTGATACCAAATTTCCGGCCGAGTTAAGTTTAACTTCTAAAATCATAGAATCACCCGTCTGGGCATTTGTAGATAAAGTTCGATATCCCAGAAAGTTTCCTAAAGAATAGGCGATGATTTTTCCCTTATAAATTTCCATTGCTCTCGGAACATGAGGCCCATGTCCTAGTACTAAATCTGCTCCTGCATCAATCATGTTTCGAGCAAACTTGATCGAATTACCTCGGTTTTCTCCATAAAAAAACTCTGTCTGATTCTTAACATGTAATGCCCCCGTTCCTTCGGCTCCAGCGTGCATCGAGACTATTACAATGTTGGCCTTATTTCTCGCTTTGGCTACAAGTGCTTGGGCTGCTCCTAAATTATTAATGGAATTATACATTTCATAAGGAGAAAACCCGACCATTGCCACAGGGATATTGTTAGCTTCCAGATAAAGAATTTGATTTTTATGACCTAATGTTGCAATGCCTACAGCCTCAAGATTTTTCTTTGTATCTTTGAATCCTACCGGGCCGAAGTCCATTGCATGGTTATTAGCCATATTAAAGACATTAAAACCAGCTTCAGCAAATAGCCGAGCATATCCAGGTGGGGAGCGAAACGCAAAGATTTGTCCTCGACTAATATCTTTGGCAGTGTAGGGATAATTAGTTAAGCTACTTTCAAAGTTACCAAACAAGATATCAGATCCTTGCAAGTGAGTTCTCACTGATTTTGGTAATAATTGATCTCGAAACCGGGGTAATCTATAATTAGGAAAATTAGTGCCGGGAATAATATCTCCAACAGCTTTGATAGTAATAGTCTTTTGAAAGGTTTGTCCTTCTGTTGTTGATGGCGTAATAGGTAATGGTAATGATACAGGTTCAGTGGGTGTAGTAGCAGCGTTTAATCGCTGTGATTGCCCAAGCCGGATAACGACTCCTATACTAATACCCAGATATAAACAGACACTGATAACAATAAATGAGGGCACTTTCCCCATTCTGCGATTTGCCATCGTTCACTCCTCACACGATGGCATTAGTTTATCCCAAAAATCTCTGTCGTCAGTGTATATTTTAATGTAGTTTGAGCAATATTTGACTCAGTAAATACGGAAACATAATCCCGTTTTGCACAACGGGGCGCACATGTGTATGCCCTTACTTGCAAATACTCACACATACCATCGATGAAGCCAAACATTACTGTTTGTCTAATTTTTCGGCAATTATTTTAAACGGAGAGGGGGGGATTCGAACCCCCGTTGGGTTTCCCCAAAACGCATTTCGAGTGCGTCACCATGAACCGCTCGGACACCTCTCCAGCTATATCATTCACACATTTGAGTATTCAAATGCGGTGAAGTAAGGGAAATTTTACCATATTTCCTGTACTAGTATAGCATTATCGCTTTCAGGTTAACCAACATGATCCCTGAAACAAACACTCAAGCTTGATACAGGTAAATCTAAGACTTACGCAAACTCTACGATTCTTCTCTACGAGACGCTGCGCGTTGACGGAAGCCTCTCGCAGAGATGGAGGTTCGATAAATTAAGCTTTTTAGCACTTTTTGCGTAAGTTCTAAAATCTTCTGTATAAATTTTAGAACAATTAGAAAATCCTCAATAGCCAACGACTATTAGTCGTTTTGTAGCCTTGAGTTTCTACTTTTTAATTGGTTCGACTGCGCGTGCTTTTTTATCCCAATTGCTATGTATCAATCATTGCTAGCAAAATTAAAGCTGTAATTATAATCTCTTAGTATTTGTATAATTACATAATTAATAGATGCAATGTAAACATATTTTCTGTATTCTCTCTTGTAGGTTTTTATTAAAATCCTTATTTCCAATATTCTAGAAAATCTCTTATTAATATCTATTGACATCGGATATGTTAGTGATTAATATGTCAATCAATCCGGATTTGATTAACTTCTTCGGAAAATCTCTGTAAATAAATCCAACACGATCCTCACAGCACTACATGAAACTACGCTGGTTCTTACTGAGCCTTACAAGTATTCTTTTACTATCGTCCCCAGTAAAAGCGAATCCCAATACTAATCAGGTTGGCAACATAAATCCCTGGAGCGCAAATCAATCTAATTTACAACTACCAAAACTTAAATTTATTCCTCCGGTTCCTCTAACCGATCCTGTCAACCCAATAAATACTTCTAAATTTACTGGTGTAGTTCCTCTAGGACGCGAGATATCAGAACTAAAAACTCCGATTAAAGCATTAATGGCTCGCTATAGATTCCTTACTCCGGGAATCTTTTTTATGGACTTACAAACAGGGGATTATTTTAATTTTAATGGTGATAAAGCTTTTTCTGCCGCTAGTACAATTAAGTATCCGATTTTGATTGCATTATTTCAAGAAGTAGATGCAGGGAGAATCAAACTAGGCGAAACTTTGGTGATGCGACGGAAGCATGTCACTGGCGGTTCTGGAGATATGCAGTATCAACGAGTGGGAACTAAGCTTAGTCTCTTACAAACTGCAACCAAGATGATGACTATTAGTGATAACACTGCTACGAATATGATTATTGATCGTTTAGGTGGTGTATCTAAATTAAATCAAAAGTTTCGCAGTTGGGGATTGCAAAGCACTGTGATTCGCAATATGTTAGGAGACTTTAAAGGAACTAATAAAACTAGTGCAAAAGACTTGGTACGACTGTCAGCTTTGGTTACAAATAATCACTTAATTTCTGATATAAGTCAATCCCAAGTTTTAGGTATTATGATTCATTGTCATAATAGAGCATTGCTACCATCTGGCTTAGGTTCTGGTGCGAATATTGCCCATAAAACAGGTACTCTACGGTTTGTACTAGGCGATGCGGGTATTATTGAAACGCCATCAGGTAAGCGTTATTTAGCAGGAATTTTCGTGCGAAGACCGAATAATGACATTAGAGCTAGGGATTTTATTCGTCAAGTTTCTCGGGTGATGTATGGCTACTTCGAGCAAGCAAAAGTCAGTCATCTACCTTGAAGCAATCCTGAATTTTTTTCTGTTCAAAGCTGCCGAATAGCCCATCTTAGACATCGCTTCTCTAACTGCCAAGGTTATCATGTAGTCGAACATTGTGCAGCATACAATTTGAGGTTTTGCATGAAAGTAGCAGTCTTCAGTACAAAAGTCTACGATCGCAAGTTTTTGTCAGATGCAAATTCTCCCACCCAAAACGAATTAGTATTTTTTGAACCTCGTTTAAATCGGGATACAGCTATCCTCGCCGCCGGATTTCCGGCGGTTTGTGTATTTGTCCATGACCAAGTTGACGCGCCAACTTTAGAACTTCTCGCTTCACGGGGAACTCGGTTGGTTGTCCTGCGTTGTGCAGGGTTTAACAATGTAGACTTACAAGCCGCAGCAGATTTAGGAATTACCGTTGTGCGGGTTCCCGCTTATTCACCTTATGGGGTAGCAGAACATGCTGTGGGATTGATTTTAAGCTTGAATCGCAAAATTCATCGAGCCTATAACCGTGTCCGAGAAGGCAATTTTTCCCTAGATGGACTGTTGGGATTTAATTTACATGAGCGCACAGTGGGGATTGTTGGCACGGGCAAAATCGGTCTGATTTTAGCACAGATTATGAAGGGGTTTGGCTGTCACATACTCGCCTATGACGTTTATCGCAATCCCGAATTGGAGGCGCTAGGTGGAAAGTATGTAGAACTACCTGAGCTATTTGCCAACTCGGATATTATCTCCCTACATTGCCCTCTTATTCCCGAAACGCATCACTTGATTAACGCTGAAGCTATAGAACAGATTAAGCCAGGTGTGATGCTAATTAATACTAGCCGAGGAGCGCTGATTGATACCCAAGCAGTGATTGAGGGGTTGAAGTCTGGCAAGATTGGCTATCTCGGTGTGGATGTCTATGAACAGGAATCGGAATTGTTTTTTGAGGATTTGTCTGGTGCAATTATTCAAGATGATATTTTCCAGCGTCTGACGACGTTCCCCAATGTACTGATTACCGGACATCAAGCCTTTTTTACAGCAGAAGCTCTCCACAATATAGCAGAAACAACTTTTGCTAATATTGCTGATATTGAACAAGGTCGTTCTTGTCCAAATGAAATTCGCGCTCAAGTTCCAGCTTAGGTAATGGTTGGCGATCGCAATGACTTTGGACTAAAATCACCACTTAATCCCGATCATCAGGCAAATTTTCCATTTCCTCAATAATTAGCGTCTGAAAATCTTCGTCACAATGATTATGTAGATGAACCAACAAGCTAAAAGTTCTGCGAGAATTTCAGCTTGTTGGTTAACAGTTAAACTAGGTAACTGTAACTGGTTAACTAAGGCTTGTACTTTCAAACACTCTGTAATTAACTCACCAATCAAAATACTGAGGGTGGAATTCGTGACTGCAAGAGGGCGATCGCTAATCTGTCTTTTCATTCTGAACTATAGGCAAAGCGGAGACTTTGGACTAAAATCACCAGAGATGCGATCGCCATTAACCCGCCCCAAAACCAGTAAGGCAAAAGCAAATATCGCTGCATTTGCGCTGTATCAGAAAGTCCAAGGGAGCCAGCAGAACTACTAAATAGATAATCGAGTTGATGGTACGTACTTACACAAGCTTGTACACCCAGAAATTGAATCGCAAATCCTTGTATCCAACGAGGTGCTTTCAGGGCAATACCCAAGATTATGAAACCTAGTAAGGGAATTGCCACCAATCCAAACGAGGAACGTACCCAAATTAATGCAGAAAATAGCAAAAAACTCCCTAATATTTTTAAACAGAGGGTTGCTGCTGTAAAACTGCGGGAAGCCAGAATCAAACCTGCACCGGCAAGAGGCGGCCCCATTGGGCCTGCGGCTGCGACTATTGCCGGGCCAATTGGCCCAAATGTCGGCTGGATGCCATAGGTTGCGACACCGGAACCATTGCTAAAAATCTGCAATTTCTGAAACTGTCCCCCTAATAGGAGTGCCATTAAGCCGTGACCCATTTCATGAAACCAAGTTGCCAGGATCGTAAATGGGTATAAGATATAATCCCCTGCTGGTATTTGCCACAATAAAGCAGTTGCGATCGCTGCTGCAACTAGCCAGGTTAGGCCCATACGTTCAACAACTGGTGGGGCTTCTTTGGTAAGCAAGGGTTCAGAATTTTTACTTGGTTCTTTCATAGGTCATTCAATTTTGAATTTTAGATTTTAGATTTTCCCTTCAATTCAAAATCTAAAATTGGCAGTGTATTTTCATCCATCGTAGTGTAATTATTATGGTAATGGAGTTGCTGATCAATGCAACAATTCACACATCAAAGCGACGGCTATGGGGCTATCAAGAACAACATAGTTATCCGTCGCTTGTTTGATGCGGTTAATTTATTTCTCCTCCAAAGGGATGCCGGAGGATAGCCAGAAAATGCCTAGACTGATGTCACAATTGATAGAGAATAAGTTAAGCAAGTTGAAAGAGGAATGTCATTAAGTCTCCTTTACCCAAGCTGATGCGATCGCCTGGTCTTAAGCGATGACGATTTCCTGGTAAAAGTGGCAAATTATTAATATAAGTGCCATTGGAGCTTCCTACATCTTCTACATAATGAGCATCTCCCTCGACGCGAATATCTGCATG
The DNA here is from genome assembly GCF_003113895.1 of Nostoc commune NIES-4072. Lineage (NCBI taxonomy): Bacteria > Bacillati > Cyanobacteriota > Cyanophyceae > Nostocales > Nostocaceae > Nostoc > Nostoc commune. The sequence goes on from NZ_BDUD01000001.1 coordinate 4,936,338, forward strand.
AATCCGCGAGACAATTTCTGAATTGGCAAATCCTGAAACATCTATATCTGGGGGAATCCGGTCATTGGGCTTGCCGATATGAATCACAGAGAGATTTTGCGGCAATTCAATTAAGCGATCGCTTTGAACGTGGATTAAACGCGCTGTAACCTGCTGCAATTGCGTTCTGGCAACAGTTGTAGTTGGGGCTGGTGCAGCTGGCTTTTGTACTTCGGCTTCAGGGGCTGGCGCTGGTTCTAATGGTGGTGGAGTAGGAATACTTTGTATAGATACTACCGGTTGAGTTGCGATCGTTGGCGCTGGTTCTGGAGGGCTGCTTTTAGCCACAGATATCTCTGGCGGAGCTGCCACTTCTGTTGCTGGTAAAGATGATTCGGGAGGATGAGAGTTAGTAGAACCACTTATTCCTAAAGCATCGGGTTGCAAAAGTTCTAACAGGGGATCGGGTGGAACTAACGGCGGAACTTCCACAGGAACATCAGGAGTAACTGTTACAACTGCCGGATTATGAACGTGTGGAACTCCTGCGGAGTGAAGATTATAGCCACACTGACCGCAGAATGCAGCATCTGCCTGCACAGTTGCCCCACAACTGGGACAGTTAGTAGTCGCAGGTAAGGGTGTATAGCAAGCTTCACACTGGACAGCGCCATCAGGGTTGGGATGATTGCAATTAGGGCAGACGATCATCGATATTTAGCCTTTGTTCAAGATCATCATAAATATAGGTAGGACTGGCAAGCAGAGGGCGGCCCTAGCTTTAGATTCTAGCAATTACTGCTGATGGAACGGTGAATTGGACACGGGGAAAGGGGGCAGGGGGCAGGGGAGACAAGGGGACAAGGGGACTTAAATCAGAACTTGCAACAAGTGTTTCCCCTTGTCCCCAATTCTCAAGAGTCCCCAAGTCCTCTTCTCAATGCCCAATGCCCAATGCCCAATGCCCCATGCCCCATGCCCAATTCCCAATTCCCAAGTTTAATGTTGGAGTTCCAAACCTGCTGCCGCATCTAGCAGCCACCAAAGTTCTCCTTGGGGCCGAATTAAGCGGGATGGGTAAGTGAAGTCATCAGCTACTGGTGCAAATACTTGCGCCAAAGCTGGTCGTTTATTAGCACCAGCAACTAAAAAAATCACAGTGTTCGCAGCGTTGATGAAGGGGTATGTGAAACTTATCCTGGGGTTTCCGTCTTTGTTACCCACGGTAACTAGGCGATCGCGTACTTTGAGAGCCTCTGTATGGGGAAACAAAGATGCGGTATGTGCATCATCACCCATTCCTAGTAATACTACATCCAACGAGGGAAACTCGATCCCAGAAGAATTAAAAAATTCTTTAAGCTGTTGTTCATACTTAGCAGCAGCCACTTCTGGATTGGCTTCTAAGGTTGGTACGGCATGAATATTAGCTGCTGGGATATCAACACGATCTAGCCACGCTCGACGCGTCATCAGTTCATTGCTATCGGGGTGATCTGGTGGTACGTAACGCTCATCCCCCCAGAATATATGAATTTTATCCCAAGGTAGTTTTTGATTGGCAATCGCTTCGTATAACGGTTTAGGTGTACTGCCGCCAGATAAAGCGATGCTAAACTGCCCTCGCTGCTCAATGGCAGTTTCTAACTTCGACAGAATTAATTCTAGCGCTCGTGCAACCAGCGCCGGCTGATCCGGTAGAACTTCAACGGTTTTGTTCATGGCTTCATCATCATATTGCTGGCTTCTGGCAATACAATACCGAACTTATTACAATCCTCCTTTTTAACTTTTGAAACATTTAACATCATGGATTAGGCAGGGGGTAGGGGGTAGGGGGCAATACGGTTCAGTTAAGAAATTTATTCGTTGAGGCAGGCAGGGGGAGCAAGGGATGCAGGGGAAGCAGGGGGGGAGAAAAAAGCTTATCTGAACTGTATTGGGGTAGGGGGAGCAAATCATGGGAAGATTCGACCCCGAATAATTGGGAGCCACTCTCATGATTATTTTATTTACACCCAGTTACTTGATACTTTGTTGATTAACGCCACAAAGGATAGATTTATTAATTCTTATTAAAAATTAATAAAATTAATTAATCACAAACAGTGATTCCCAGTCAGCGATCGCTTCGCGTTGAGCAATTAACAATTCCTGAATTCCTTTTTGGGCGACATCTAGCAGTTGATTCAACTGAGTCCGGCTAAAACTGCCTTCTTCGGCTGTACCCTGGATTTCAATAATTCCCAGCTGTTGATTCATCACCACGTTAAAATCTACTGTTGCAGCCACATCTTCGATATAATCCAAATCCAAAAATGGCTCTCCCTCCAGTAATCCTACAGAAACTGCTGCTACCTGTCCACACAGAGGCGATCGCTCCAACACCCCCTCTTCTAACAATTTAGAAATCGCATGAGCCAACGCCACAAAGGAGCCTGTAATCGCTGTTGTCCGAGTTCCAGCATCTGCTTGCAGCACATCAGCGTCCACAGTCAGCGTGTGTTCTCCCAACGCCTCAAAATCTACTGCTGCGCGTAAACTGCGGCCAATTAGACGTTGAATTTCTTGTGTCCGTCCAGATAATTTTAATAATTCTCTTTCTTGGCGTCTTTGGGTAGCAGATGGTAGCATTCGGTACTCAGCAGTCAACCAGCCTTTACCAGTTCCTTCGAGAAACTTCGGAACTCCCTTATTAACGCTAACAGTACAAAGGACTTGAGTATCACCGCATCTTGCGAGAACAGAACCGGGAGCAAAGCGAGTGAAATTGGGGTGAAAGCTGATCGGACGTAGTTCGTAAGCAAGACGACCGTCAGGACGCTGCCAAGCCATTGGAGTTGCCTCAAGTTTTACAACAATACTGCCTTAAGATTACCTTAGTGTTATTGAACA